>CAMTDY010000073.1 GCA_947070915.1 uncultured Roseburia sp. | reverse complement strand
ACCTGGTCCCGTGTGAACTCCGATCACCGGGTCCAGCGTCTGGATGATGATTTTCTTCACCTTTTCCGATTTTCTCAGTTGATCCGCGAGATAACGGGCATCCGAAGGACAGTCTCCATGGCTGATAAATACAGTCTGGGGTTCCTTGATATCTCTCAGCGCCCTCTTTGCAATCTCATCCAGCGACTTTTTTCTCCCCCGTACTTTGGTCTCCTGTTTGAGGATCCCTCCCTGGCTCATCCGAAGGATCAATTTAATCTTTAAAACCGTTCCCACCATGGCGATCACCGCAGAAGCACGGCCGCTGCGCCTCAGATGGTTCAGGTCATCTACAGTAAAAATGGTATTGATCTGCCAGCGGCTCTGGCTGCACCATTCGTAGACCTGTTCCAGCCTCTGCCCCTGTCTGCGCCGCCTCACCGCCCCATATACCAGAAGTCCCTCTCCCAGTGCCATACACAGGCTGTCCACGGCGTATATGTTCCGCTCCGGAAATTCTCCTTTCAGTTTCATAAGCGCCGCTTCCACCGCATTAAAGGTTCCGCTGAGTTTCGTGGAAAGACCAATATACAAAATATCCTTTCCCGATTCTAAAATAGGTTTTGCCGCCTCATACGCCTCACTGGTATTCACCATGGAAGTGGTGACATTTCTTCCCACCCGCAGGTGTTCGTATAATTGATGGAACGTCTGGTCTCCTGACTGATCGTATCCCGGATATTCCCGGTCTCCCACCAGATATTTAAGTGACAGGACCGTAATGTCATATTTCTGAATATAGGGCAGTGGAAGATTGGCCGTGGAATCCGTAAGAATTGCAAATGAATCGTTCATAACTTCCCTCATTTCCGCGCTTCACCTGACGATGCCAAATCGTCTGGCTCTATGCCGCTAGTACTCTTTATTATCGGCATATTGCAGCGTATTTATTCATAAAATGAACAAACACGTCCCTGGGGGATCGTTTCCATGCTGATCCTTTGTTTTTTATTTCTCGCACTGCTGCTCGTCTTTCCGGAAACTGCCGCAGAAGGCGGCAGAAACGGCCTGGTCCTATGGGCTACCGTTCTTGTCCCCTCTCTCCTTCCCTTCTCGGTCCTCACCTCCCTGCTCCGGAAAAAACTGCAGGGAAACCGGCTCAGTTATCTTCTATTGGCCGCCGGCATCCTGTCCGGTTATCCCATCGGTGCAAAGATCGCCGGAGAGCTGTATCAGGATGGCTCTCTCTCAAAAAGACAGGCGGTTTTCTTTGCCGGCGCCATCAACAACCCAAGTCCCATGTTTGTCATTTTTTTTGTCGGCGAAACCCTGCTCCACCTCGGCTCAGGAAAATACTTCTTTTATCTGACGGTACTCCTGTCTGCCTTTCTTGGGAGCGCATGCTTTTACCTCCTTACCCCTCTCTTCCGGGGAAGTTTTTCTCTGCATGCCTCCTCCGGACATTCTTCTGTTCCAGACGCTGCTTTTTCTGAACAGCTGGACGAAGAAATCTCTGCCTCTGCCTTGCTTTTGATAAAGATCGGGGGGTACATCATGCTCTTCTCCATCCTTGCCAGGATGATCCAGAGCATTCCGGCCCTGCCCTCCTTCTTCCAGGTTCCCCTGTGCGGTCTTCTGGAGATCACCACAGGGAATGCCATGATCTGCAGCTCAGGTATTCCACACCACACAAAAATAATCCTGTGCCTTGCTTTCACTGCTTTGGGAGGGCTCTCTGCTGCCGCCCAGACAAACAGTGTGCTGCGAAATACAGGATTATCCATCGTTCCCTATGTAATCATAAAGTTTCTCAGCAGTCTCTTCGCCCTGCTGTTTGGATTTTTACTCTGGTAACCTGACGATGCCCTCAGAGCTATTCTGCGCCGCCGGAAGATCCATTTTCCTCTTCCGCCGCTGCCTCCTCCGGATATTTACCGTCGATCTGGTCTTTGAGCTCTGTGCGGTTATTTTTTATGATCTCGATATCTTTCTTCAAAGCACTGATGAGCATCGTCGACTTGCTTTCCAGCTCCTTTAGGGAAGTCTCTATGTTTCTTCCCGCTTCACCCAGAAGATCACTGGTATAATACAGCGCGGAGGTCCTGACCTGTTCGCTCTCCCCCACCGCCTGTCTGACGATCTGTTCCGCCTGGGCCTGGGCCTGGGCTATGATCTGTTCTGCCTGGGCATAGGCTGTCTGCACCAGTTCGTTCTGATCCAGCAGCTGCTGGGTCTGGGCTTCTGCCTTATTCATGATCTGCTCTGCCTGGGTCTGGGCTTCCTGAAGGATCTCATTGCGGTTGTTGATCACCTTCTGATATCTTTTGATCTCATCCGGTGCGCACATGCGGAGAGCATCCAGAAGATCATATAATTCATCTTTGGAAACCGTTACTTTATTGGGATATAGCTTGGAGGGCTTACAGTTTTCCACATATTCATAGATCTCGTCTATCGCCTTTTCAATTCTTGATGGGTTCATACAATTACCTGTTCCTTTCTCTACCTTGCTCTTAAAAAAACGTGCTTGTTCGTCTTATATTCCTTTATCCTGACCAAATCAAAAAAATTTTCATCCACGTAGTCTGCCGGTGTATCCAACGCGGATTCCAGGATCACCAGCGTATCTTCTTTCACAATCCCGGAATGTGCCAGCAGATCTGTCAGTTTCGCCTCAAATCCCTTCCGATAAGGCGGATCCGCATAAATGATATCAAATGCCTGTCCCATTCTTTCTAATTTGGATATTCCGTAAGTAACCTCCACTGGCAGCACCAGTGCCTGGTCAGCCAGCCTGGTCTTTGCCAGATTGGCCTGGATGCAGCGCAGGGGTTCTTTTCCAAACTCCACAAGAACTGCCTTCTCTGCTCCCCGGCTCAGCGCCTCGATGGCAATTCCCCCGCTGCCACTGAACAGATCCAGAAATACACTGCCGGGAACCTCATCCTGTATGATATTGAATAATGTCTCTTTGATCCGGTCCGTCGTAGGTCTTGTATCCTTCCCCTCCGGGGCAGTCAACGGCAGCCTTCTTGCCTTACCCGCAATAACGCGCATATTTTCCCTCATTTCCATGGTCATTCGCTTTTTCTGCTATTGTATACTAAATCCTATTTTTTTTCAACTATTTTCTGTCCCATTTTAGCGCAGCCAAAAATTTTCTCCCCCTAAACGCAGAAAAGCCGCCTCACGTTTTACTCTGTAAGACGACCCCCCTGAACCGTGCAGTGTGAATGTAACTCATTCATTCACCCTTCCTTTCGTAGTTTTTCCGGCTCAGCACTTATAGTCTGTTTCTGAACTCATTACAAAAAAGATTTCTCTTGCATTTCGATCATACTGATTCAGACCGCCCATCCTCGCAAGGACTTCACCGGGAACTGCGTTTCCGTGACTCTCCTTTGCTGTCCGCTTTGCCCTTGCCGATTCAAGCGCCTGCTGGAAATCTCCTCCGCCCTCCTGTGGCTCATTTCCATCATACCGAATCTTTGACGTATGCTTCACCGGATGAATCTCTTGAATTCTGTAGATTTTTTGAATTGTCTCTGCTTTGATCTCCTCCTTGAGCTTATTTCTGCAAATACATGATAGAAAAATCTTTTCTTATAATACATATCGGTAAATGCAGGCAAAAAGTTAACACTGCAGAGCTGCCATATGACATTAATTTTCAAAATATTGTTATTTTTTCAGAGGTTCCAGAAGCTGCTCCAGAGTGCCATGGCTGTTTAGGGCGTCACAGAGCCGGTCGAACTGTTCCTGGCGATGCCGGCTTTTTTCCTCCTTCTGCCGGTTGCCGGATCCGTCTGGGATGTTCTTCTTCACCGCCCGGATCAAAAGGTTTTTGGGAGTATGTTCCATATCGATAAATTCCAGGATCTGGACTTCATAGCCCATCTGTTCCAGAAGTTCTGCCCGCAAAGCATCCGTCAGAAGCGCCGCAAACCGCTCCTTAAGGATCCCATAGCGCAGGACAGGCGCCAGCAGTTCGCTCCGGATCTGTCCATTCAATTCGTGCTGACAGCAGGGCACAGACAAAATCACCTCTGCCCCCCAGCGCACTGCCTTATCCAGGGCAAGGTCTGTCGCTGTATCGCAGGCATGCAGGGTGATCACCAGATCCACCTGGTCAGCCCCCTCATAGGAACCGATGTCTCCCTGGGAAAAATGCAGGCTCCCATATCCATATTTTTCTGCCAGGCCATTGCAGCGGGCGATCACATCCTGTTTCAGGTCCAGCCCTGTCATCTCCACCTCGATCCCCTGCATGATCTTCAAATAATAATAAACTGCAAAAGTAAGGTAAGATTTCCCACAGCCAAAATCAATGATCCTCAAGGGTTTTCCGAAAGACTGCTTCTGTCTGAGTTCCGGGAGTATGTCCCGTATAAACTCCAGAAACCTGTTGATCTGCCTGTATTTTTTATATTTCTTATCGATGATCCTGCCGTCTTCTGTCTGCACCCCCAGATCCACGAGAAAAGGAACCGGCTGCCCTGTCTCCAGGATATACTGTTTTCTGCGGTTGTGGGAGAGCTCGATCTTCTTAATCATCTGCTGACGCTGCTCTTTGATCGAGGACTTTCCTTTTTTGCTTACAAGAACAGAAAAACTTCTGTCCTGGTACTGGAGATCCAGCTGTTTGTAGTCTTCTTTCAGCAGGGTATAAATTTGTTCTACAGCTGCCTCCTTATCCATATTCTTATGAAATACCTGCTGTCCACGGTATTCCTCCCTCTGAAACATCAGATGATCCCTCTCTAAAAAGGGGCGGAACAGAATTTTTCTAGGGAGCTGTTTTTTTCTCCCATTACTGACGACGGCGCGCAGCGTATCTTCATTTAAATGATCCATTAACAGCTGTTTTACCTTTTGCATCTGGCAAAGACTCCTTTCTCTCATTGGATTTGATGGCATAGCGGCTTGTTTATTCCATTTCAAAATTGTTTGGCACATGAACTGAATCAACATATGTGTTCAGGCCCCTGCCACTCACATAATAGGGCAGCCACCATTGCCAGTCCTGTTTTGTCAGCCACTTGAACGTTCCTGTCTGAAAGTCATAACTGGCAAACTGGTTTTTCTTTTCTCCGGTATGCTCCAGATACATCAGGCAGATGTCCCCTGCCATCATCACAACACTGCCCCGGCTTCGGTAAATACTCTCGCACTCATACCCACTTTCAGTAATTTTCTCAAATAGCTTCTGGTCTGCCTCCGGGTTGTGAAGATATTCGTTTATTTCTTTCTCCCACTCCCACTCACTGGAACCATCCCGCTTTTTGCTGATCACGATCATATTCCGGCATTCGGGCACATCGTGTCCTCCCAGTATCCAAAACTGTGCATACAGATGATCACCTCGTATAAACAGGTTATCCAGATGGATTTCATGTCCCTCTGACGTTTCACATTCACAGTCTTCCAGTGCTCCCCATCCTTTCAGCAGCTGGCGGATCTGGGCAAGATCGAAAAGTTTTTCTTTTTTTCCATCCTCCAGCCGGTACCGCCAGAGGGCGTCGTTTTTCTCATTGCCCTGCCACTCCATCCAAAATAATTCATTATTCAGAACATCGGATGCTGTGTAAATTATGCGGGACCTTTCTTCATCCCCCCGGATCAGGTTTATGGTATCTGACCCTAGCTTTTTCTCCACCAGCCCGCTGTCACATGTTATGATAACACTTTCCCCGAACACCCCCTCTACACCTAAGTAGAAAGAACTCAGACCATCCTCATACTGTTTTTTCCGGATATTATATAATTTAAGGGTATTTCTTCCATCTTCTGGTTCCGTCCAGACAATATAACTGCCATTACATAGGATACTACAACACCAGCTGTTTTTATGATTTATCTCCAGCATCAATTCTGCCGCTGTTTCATCCAGTTTCCACTGATTTTCCTTTCTCACCGGAGCACGCCATATCTGCTTTTCACCCTGCCCCCCATCACTGCTGAAAACCCCATAATACACCCAGTCTTCATCCACATAACAGATGGCAGTTATCCCTTTGACAGGCAGCCTGCGTTCTTTTCCGGACTGACGGTCATGCTCTACCAGTGTTCCTGTGTCATCCTCCGTATAATACAGGTTTTTCTCGTTGCAGTAAGAATAGTTCTCTGATCTGTCTTTTCCCACTGGCTTCACGGCTCCGCCAGAGACCGCTTCTCCGGAAACTGCCCCGCCGGAAGCTGTCCTTTCCCTGGAAAAGCCGGAAAACTCACCGCCGCAGCCGGTGAGGAAAAACACTGCCAGCACGATTCCAATTATCGTCTTTCTCCTTTGTCTCATAGTCCCCCTCCTTGAAACATGCCGCCACAGAGGCGGCACAAACAATACTTGAATCCTGTTCAATAATTATTGGGTAATGAATACATAAGATAATAAGATCCCAGGTCACCATCTGAACAGTTATAACGGTCATAGTACTGCAGGTACACTTCCGCATCTTTTTCTGTCAGCCATTTGAACTCTCTGGTATGGAGATCGTAGCTGGCATACTGGTTTTTCTTTGCTCCGGTATGCTCCAGATACATCAGGCAGGTCCCCTCTGCCATCGCCACCACACTCCCCCGGCTCCGGTAGATACAGTCGTTCTCGAGCCCCTGTCTTCCTATCTTCCGAAAGACCTTCTGTTCGGACTCCGGATTATGAAGATGCTCATTTATTTCTTCTTCCCATCTCCACTCACCGGAATTACCCAGTTCTTTGCTGATCACTACATTATTGCGACACAAAGGCGACGTATCCTCTTCTCCTACGAAGCCCCCACTTCCCACGATTCGTATAAGAACATAAAAGGTACCCTCCTGTACAAAAACGCCCCAGATCGAGATTTCATGATCAGCTGCTACTTCGCAGTCATCCAGAAGTCCCTTTTTCTCTAAGAACTGACGGATCTGATCTTCATCTGCAATCTTTTTCTTTTCTCCGTCTTTGATTCGGTACCGCCAGAGGACAGGATGTTCTTGGCCTGACTTGCATTCTCCCCAGAAAAATTCATCCTTTTCTGTATCCAATGTGCAAACATCCAAATAGAGTTCCTTTTCCATCTCATGGAACCAGTTCACGGGTTCTGCCCCGAACTTTTTCTCCCCCAGTCCCTTTTCACCGTCAAAAATCACACGGTCCTCAACCAGAGCCAGTATTTTCCAGACCTTCGTATCTTCTGCTGGATCATACTGCTTTTTCCGGATATTATACATTTGGAGAAGGCTATTACTCTCCCCCGTATCGCCTACAAAGATAATATAACTTCCGTTGCACCAGTAGTCGATATACTGACCGCTTCCTCCCAGATCTTTTTCCAGGATCATTTCTGCCGCTGATTCATCCACCTTCCACTGCTGTTCCTTTCTCACCGGGACACGCCAGATCTGATCCCGGCTGTTTATCTCATCCCCGATGTAGGTCAGATAATACAGCCAGTCCGCATCCACATAACAGATAGCATCCACTTCCATCTGCAGTATGCGCTCTTCACCGGTCTGACGGTTACACTCTACCGCTTTGAAGTCGTATCCTATATAATACAGATTGTGTTCGTTGCAGTAGGTGTATTTTTTTAAACTGTCTTTTCCGGTGGGCTTCACTGCCCCGCCGGACACTGCCTGTCCACTCACACCGCCGCCGGAGACCACTCCTTTTCCAGACATTCCGATGTATTCCCCGCCGCAGCCGGCGCAGATCCCCGCTGCTAACGCCATTAACAGCATTAGTCCTGTCATTCTGTATAACTTTCCTTTCATTTTTCCTCCATCCTCGCACGTTTTTTGCGCAAAAACCTTATTCATAATCATAATACGGCCAGTCACGATCCTTCCCTTCCAGCGCCTCTACTTCTTCCGGAATTTCAATATTCCGCAATGGCGCCATAAAATATGGAAGATACCAGTCCAGATCCTCTTCTGTCAGATACATAAATTCCCCACTCTGGAAATCATAACGGGCCAGCGTGTTTTTGTCATTTTCCGGATGACAGACTTCCATGTAACATCTTTCATCCGTCATCTCCACACATCTTCCCCGGCTGTAGTAACGATCACAAAACACATCTTCATCCCACTTCCTCCGGGGCTTTTTATACGCAAGACATTCTGTCAGCACTTTATCATAGTGGATCTCCCCTCCGCTTTCTGGTTCCAGATAAACCAAAATATGTCTGCTGCACAGGTCTTTTTTATCCTGCCAGATTATCTCAAACTGCATATACAGACGTTTCCCGCTTATAAACATTCCTATGGGATAATAACTTTCATCCGGCTCATCATCTTCCGGCAGCAGCCCATTCTGCAGAAGCAGCGCTTTCAACTGCTTTTCTGACACAACTTCCTTCTGGCTGCCATCCTCCACATTATATTTCATAACGGAAAAGGGCATGGCAAGATACTCGGAATAGTACACATCCTTTCCTATAGCAGCATGTGCTTCCCCCCAGACCATTTCACCGGATATTTTGGTAATCTCTTCCGAATCCAGCTTCTGCCAGTAAAATCCCTCCTCTTCTCCCATCCTCAGATAAACATAGCCGTCCACCACGGAAAGTACTCTGCTATCATAATTTCTTTCATCCCTATCTAAATTTCCTATAAATCTTTTCTCCTTTAGATCGTATTTTTGGTACATTCCAGAGCTGGTTATATACAACAGATACCTTCCGTCACAATAGGCACAGATATCGATCCCCTTTTTATCTGCCATGAGGCGTTCTTCTTTCAGGATATTCAGCCGGTTCTTCTCAATGGGAGCCCGGTATAAGCTGCCAGTAGTCAGATCCTCCTCCGAATCCTCACTCTCTTCCCACACAACGTAATAGACCCAGTCATCATCTACATAGCACAGGGCATTTACATCCTTTCGGTTGATCTCCCGTTCTGTGCCCTCTGAGAGATCCCTCTCCATGATCACCCAGTCTGCCTGTCCCTTCCTGCCTCCTTCATCTTTCCGCAGATAATAAAAATTATTTTCACTGAAAAACCAGCTGTACCTGTCTTTTTTCCTTCTTTTTTCCACGGGAATTTTTTTCACAGCTCCGCCGGAAACTGCCTCTTCCCACACCGCTCCTCCAGAGACTGCTCCCTCGGATACCGCACCGCCGGAGACGGCCCCTCCGGAAACTGCTCCTTCTCTGGATCGTCCGGCAAACTCCCCGCCGCAGCCGGCAAAAAAGCAAGCCGCCAGAAAAATACATAAAAGATATCCCACTTTCTTTTTCATTCAGATTCCTCCCTGATAATAGTACAAAAATGCCTTACCATTCTGAATCCTCTAATTTTTCTTCAAAACGTACGGCATCTTCTCCCTCCTTTCTGTATGGAGCAAAGCTGAAGTCCCTGCGTTCGGGATCTTTCCCCAGCACTACTCCGTTTCCATCGTTTCCATAACTCCAAAATCCCCCGTCAGGTTCATACCAGGTTTCATAATATTCCCTGTCTTTCTTCGTCAGCCATCGGAATTCTCTGGTATTCAGATCATAACATCCCGCCCGCCCTCTATTGTTCTCGTAATCATAGATACTAAAAAAGGCTTTTCCATTCATGACCCGGTAACACTGGGCATCGTTGATGACTGCGTGTTCCACCGCGGTCCGCTCGCTGCGCCAATGGTAATCCGGTCCGGTGATAAACTTTCCTTTCCGGTTTCTGCCCCTGGAAGACATACACTCCGTGATCTCTTTTTCATAACGGATCTGTGTCTCCCCCGGTGACTGGCTGAATAGAAAATATGCCATATGATATTCTTTTCCCTGCATCCATGCCGCCTCACACTGGACATAGAGCCGTCCCTCCTCATACCACATATCCTGAACACCGCAGAATTTCAGTTGTTTCAGCCCCGCCAGACCAGTACAGGCATGTTCCAACTGCTCTACTGATATAAATGCTCTGCTCTCTGCTTTCCTTAGATCACACAGATAAATATTGTCGTCATCCACCCTCTCATAGAAAAACACATCCTGCCCGAATACAGTCCCTTCTTCATAAATTCCCATCCCGCTTTCCATCTTCTTCCAGCTCTTCTCGTCCCTCTTCTGATAATATAATATTTCATTGTCATGCCATCCATCCCACAGCACAAAATAATTCCCACATTTTCTAATATTTAATGCAGACGAATTCATATTGGTCTCACTTACAATCTGCTTTGACCTGCGGTCATATTTTACAACCTTCTCTCCTATTACATAAACGATATACTGGGGATCTACACACACAGAATGAATTGTGGCTTCTTCCCGGCCAGATATCTCCTCTACCTGGTCTGTCCGCACCACGTCAAAACCATCTCCTCCCTTTTCAATCGGAATCCGGCACAGAATGTCGAGCCCATACTCTTCTGTCTCATTCCACGGGCTCCGAATGCAAAAAAGGCCGTTTTCTTCTACGGAGATCAGTTCACGAAGATCCGGTATCTCAATCTTCTTTTTCCCGGAACCATCCAGCCGCATCTGAGCCACATAGGTTATAGGATCAATCTCTTCTTCATCGTCTTCCTCTCTTTCCACATACAGGTTAGTGTCTGTACAATAATTTGCATTCTGCCTGTCCTCCCTGTCGTTCCCGATATTCTCCGGGGTCACCGCCTGTCCGCTCACACTGCCTCCGGAGACTGCACCGCCGGAAACAGCTCCATCTCTGGAAGGATCGGTATACTCCCCGCCGCAGCCGGCACAGGCTTCCACTGCCAGCACCGCCAGCAGGATCAGTCCTGTCGCCCTGCTTCTAATTCTTCTTTTCTTCAAACCGTACCGCATATTCTCCCTCCTTACAAAATGGTGCAAAACTGAAATCCATGCGTTCGGGATATTTCCCCAGCACCTCTTCGCTTCCATCGTTTGCATAATTTTTAAATCCTTTATCGGTTTCATACCATGTCTCATAATATTCCCTGTCTTTTTTCGTCAGCCATCGGAATTTCCCGGTATCCAGATCATAACATCCCGCCTGCCCCTTCTTCTTTTCATAATCATAGATACTTAAAAAGGCTTTTCCATTCATGACCCGGTAACACTGGGCGTCGTTGATGACTGCATGTTCCACTGCGGTCCGCTCGCTGCGCCAATGGTAATCCGGTCCGGTGATAAACTTTCCTTTCCGGTTCCTGCCCCTGGAAGACATACACTCCGTGATCTCTTTTTCATAACGGATCTCTTTCTCCCCCGGTGACTGGCTGAACAGAAAATATGCCATATGATATTCTTTTTCCTGCAGCCATGCCGCCTCACACTGGACATAGAGCCGGCCTGCCTCATACCACATATCCTGAACACCGCAGAATTTCAACTGTTTCAGCCCCGTCAGTCCGGTACAGGCACGTTTGAGCTGCTCTTCTGATATAAATGCTCTGCTCTCTGCTTTCCTCAGATCACACAGATAAATATTGTCGTCATCCTCCCTCTCATAGAAAAACACATCCTGTCCAAATACAGCCCCATCTTCGTAAATTCCCTCTCCACCTTCCATCTTCTTCCAGTTCTTTTCGTCTCTCCTCTGGTAATATAATGCTTTAATCTCACTCCATCCATCGCACAGCACAAAATAATTTCCACATTTTTTGACGTCTATTTCAGCCGAATCTATATCCACCATCTTGCTTACGTTCTGTTTTAATCTTCGGTCGTATTTTATAACCTCAGATCCACTTGTATAAACTATATACTGGGAATCTACACATGCGGAGTCAATCATGTCTTTTAAAATGATCTCCTCCAACTGCTCTGTCCGTACCACATCAAAGCCATCCCCACCCTTTTCAATGGGGACCCAGCACAGGCTTTCGTTCTCATAATCGTCTTCACAGGTGCAAAAAAGACCGTTCTCTTCTACGGATATCAGTTCAACAAAACCCGGTATCTCCAACCACTTTTTCCTGGTACCATCCAGCCGCATCTGAACTACATAGTAACCCTCGGATTCATCATCTCCTTCCACATACAGGTTGGTGTCCGTACAATAATTTGCATTCTGCCTCTCTTCCCTGCTGTTCCTGTTATTCTCCGGGGTCACTGCCTGTCCGCTCACTGCGCCGCCGGAGACGGCACTGCCAGAGACCGCACCGCCAGAGACCGCACCGCCAGAGACCGCACCACCAGAGACCGCGCCGCTGGAAACAGCTCCATCTCTGGAAGGATCGATATACTCCCCGCCGCAGCCGGCACAGATCCCCGCAGCAATGGCTATTGACAGCATCAGTCCTTTCATTCTGTGTGATTTTCCTCTCATTTTTATCCTCCATCACTCATAATCTTCATATGGCCAGTCGTACTCCCGCCCCTCCAACGGCTCTTCTCCTCCCAGAAGCCTTTCAAAATTTAAGGAAGGCGCTGTAAAATAAGGGAGGTGCCAGTCCAGATCCGCTTCTGTCAGATACATAAACTCCCTGCTCTGAAAATCATAACAGGCCAGCGTATTTTTATCACTCTCAGGATTATGAACTTCCATATAACATCTTTCATCCGTCATCTCCACACACCTTCCCCGGCTGCAATATGCTTTGTTTAAAAACGTTCCATCAAACCATTCCTCCTGGGGCTTATCATAGGCGAGATATTCCGTCAGTGTTTTATCATAGTGGAGCTCTCCTCCTTTTTCCGGTTCCAGGTAAACCAGGACCATTTTGTCGAATGTCACTCCCTTTTCATCATCCCAGCGTGTCTGAAACTGCATATACAGGCGGTTCCCGCTTGCAAACATTCCTATAAGGTCATACTTCTCATACGTCCTATCAGTTCCCGGCAGAAGCTTATTCTGTTCAAACAGCTTATCCAACTGCTTTTCCGACACAGCTTCCTCCCGGCTGCCATCCTCCACATTATATTTCATAATGGTAAAGGGCATAGCATATTCCTCAGAATAGTACACATCCTTTCCTATCGCGATATGTGCCATTCCCCAGACCATCTCATCAATGATTTTTGTGACTTTGGCCTCCTCCAGTTTCTCCC
>CAMTDY010000072.1 GCA_947070915.1 uncultured Roseburia sp. | reverse complement strand
CCCCAGTAAAAAACTCTCAAGCCAATGCTTTTTCTTTCTAATCTTCATACTATACTCTCTCTCTAAACCATCTACTTTTTCTCTTCTAATTCTGCCTTGTCAAAATTCACCCGCTCCTCTTCGATCACAAGGGGCCTCCTGGTCACCCTGGAACTGATATTCATGATATACTCTCCCAGCAGGCCGATAAAGAACAGCTGAATCGAACCAAATATAAAAATGCCTAAAAGTATCGGTGTCATACCTGCCACAAAACGCTCCCAGAAAACCAGTTTCATAACCAGATAAACCAGTGCAACCAGTATACTTATTCCCGACAGGATAAAACCAAGGATCGTAGCGATACGCATACCGACTTTGGTATAAGAAGTAAAGCTGAGCATCGCCGCATCGTACAGACTGTACCAGTTATTATGGGTTTTGCCCGCCCGGCGTCTTTCCTGCTGATATTCGATATCCTTTCTCTTATAACCAAGTTCGGCCACGATGCCACGCAAAAAAGGAGTGGGATCATCCAATTCCCTGAGCACATCGATAAACTCTTTGTCATAGAGCCCAAAACCGGTAAAATGTTCGATCTGTTCCACGCTGGACATCCTCTTGATCAGCTTATAATAACAGCTGCGAAGGAAATACATGATCTTATTTTCCTTGCTTTTGGACTTGATCCCGATAACGATCTTATTTCCCTGCTCCCACTCATGCACCAGCCTGGGAATCATATAGATCGGATCCTGAAAATCTGCACACATCAGTATCGTACATTCACCACTGGTCTGCAGCAGTCCATAGTAAGGGGAATTAAACTGCCCAAAATTCTTCGCATTGAAAATGGCACGGATCTTAGGATTCCCCGCACACAGCCCCCGGATCTTCTCCCTCGTCTGGTCATTGGAATCGTTATCAATAAACACGAGTTCGTAATCATATTGGGGAAGGCTTTTCCCCATTTCTTCAATGATCGCCTCACTCAACGGTTCTACATTTTCCTCTTCGTTGTACGTCGGTACAAGTATACTGATCACTTTTTTCATATTTTCTCCATTCTGTTACTGCTGCAAAGCCTCTTTGATCACCTTTGCCATATAATCGATCTTCGCATCTGTCATGCCCGGATATACTCCCAGCCAGAATGTATCTTTCATGATCCGGTCCGTCACCGCAAGATCGCCAATCACACGGTATCCCTTACCAGAAGCGCGGAACTCATCAAAACATGGCTGCTTTACGATATTTCCGGCAAACAGCATACGAGTCTGTACACCGTGGTCCTCAATATACTGAACAACTTTATTCTTATCCACACCCTCACGACAGGTAAGCAGGAATCCAAACCAGCTTGGTTTGGAATTCGGACAAGCCTCCGGAAGAATCAGTTTATCTTCCACATCCTCCAATGCCTTTCTCAGACGGTCAAAATTATGTCTTCTCTTTTCTACAAATGTAGGGAATTTTTCCAGCTGCGCACAGCCCACTGCCGCCTGCATATCCGTTGCCTTCAAATTATATCCGAAATGGGAGTACACATACTTGTGATCGTAACCCAGGGGAAGTTCCCCGTACTGTTTATCAAAACGGTGTCCACACATATTATCCCTGCCGGAAGGACACACGCAGTCTCTTCCCCAGTCTCTCAGGGAACGAACCGCTTTATGGATCAGCGGATTGTTGGTATAGACAGCTCCTCCCTCTCCCATTGTCATATGATGCGGCGGATAGAAGCTGGAAGTTCCCACGTCACCGATGGTTCCTGTAAACTTCTCTTCTCCATTGATGGTGTATTTAGAACCTAATGCATCGCAGTTGTCTTCCACCAGCCACAGACCATGCTTGTCACAGAATTCCCGGATGGTTCCCAGATCCCAGGGATTTCCCAAAGTATGAGCGATCATGATCGCTTTGGTCTTATCAGAAAGCGCCTCCTCAAGCATGGAAGCATCCATATTGTACTGTGGAATGGTCATATCCACAAACACCGGCACCGCGCCGTACTGAATGATCGGTGCGATGGTTGTGGGAAATCCGGCTGCCACAGTGATCACTTCATCTCCCGGCAGGATCCTGCGGTCCCCCATCAGAGGGGAGGTGAGTGCCATAAATGCCAGAAGGTTTGCAGAAGAACCGGAATTTACCAGGGAACAGTGTCTGATTCCCAGATACTCCGCAAATTCTTTTTCAAATTTATCCGTATAACGGCCGGAGGTAAGCCAGAACTCCAGTGAACTATCTACCAGATTCACCATCTCCTCGTGTCCATAATATCTGGACGCGTAGGGAATACGGTCTCCCTCTTCAAAAGGCTTTTCCTGATTGTGGTATTTATCACAATACTCTTTTACCTGCTCTAAGATACTCTCCCTTGCCTGTGCCTCATTCATATTTTCAAACATAATATCATTTCCTTTCACGTACGTTTTTATCTTTATTTTCCAACAAACTCCTGAATCTGACGGTCCATCACATCCGCGATATTCTCACCGGCAAACCATGCCTTGGTCCACTCCACCGTCTTATCCAGAGCTTCTGAAACAGACCATGTCGTCTTCCAGCCAAAGGTTTTCTTAAGTTTGGAACAGTCCAGTTTAAGGAAACCTGCCTCATGGGGACCTCCATCGTACTGATTGATCCATTTAAGACCATCTCCCCATTTTTCCACAAACATTTCTACCAGGTCTCCCGTGGTCACACAGTCCACTTCATCCGGCCCTACATTATAGTATCCCTGAAGCTCGTGATTCTCATACTGCTCTTTTACGATCATCAGATACGCGATCACCGGCTCCAGCACATGCTGATAGGGCCTGGTGGAAAAAGGATTCCTTATAATAATATCTTTCTTTTGCTCTGCTGCCCTGACACAGTCCGGAATAATACGGTCGTTGGCAAAATCACCGCCACCGATGACATTACCTGCCCTTGCGGTAGACACCGCCACCCGGTCGTCGGTAAAAAAGGAATTTTTATAGCTGTGAGTCACCAGCTCGGAACAGGATTTACTGTTGGAATAGGGGTCGTATCCATCCAGAGGCTCGTTTTCCCGGTATCCCCACTCCCACTCTCTGTTCTCATAGACCTTATCTGTGGTAACGTTCAAAAAGCTCTTTACACAGTCATTCTGTCTCACGCATTCGCATATATTTACAGTGCCCATCACATTCGTTTCATAGGTATAGACCGGCTCCTTATAGGAATCCCGGACGATGGGCTGAGCGGCGAGATGGATCACGATCTCCGGGGCAGACTCACGAAATACTTCAGAGAGCTTGTCCAGATCCCTGATATCTGCGATCACGGAATTCATCTTATCCTCTATCTCTGCCATGGCAAACAGATTGGGATCTGTCGGCGGTTCCAGAGAATATCCGGTCACCTCCGCTCCGGCTCCGATCAGGGTGCGGCACATCCACGTCCCTTTAAAACCGGTATGACCTGTCACCAGAACCTTTTTTCCTTTAAAAAACGATAAATCGATCATATATATTCCTCCATTTTTGCTTTGCAGAGCCGGTACCCTGGAACTTTTTAATCCCAGACTTTCCACGGAGCATTTCCGTCGGTCCACATCTCCTCCAGCTTCATCTTATCTCTCTGGGTATCCATGCACTGCCAGAAGCCGTCGTGTTTGCGTGATACCAGCTGTCCTTCTTTCGCCAGCATTTCCAACGGTTTCTTCTCAAAAACCGTAGAATCTCCTTCAATGTAATCAAAGATCGCCGGTTCGAGAACCATATAACCTACATTGATCAGTCCGCCGTCAATATTTGACTTTTCCCGGAATGCCGTGACAAGACCATTGTCATCTACATCCAGCACACCAAACTGCTGTCCCACATTATAAGAACTCATGGTAGCGATCTTACCATGTGCCTTATGAAATTCAATGAGCTCTTTGATATTGATATCACTGACGCCATCACCATAGGTCAGTAAAAAGGGTTCATCCCCAACATATTTTTTGATTCTTTTAACACGGCCGCCCGTCATCGTATTCAGTCCGGTGTCCACAATCGTTACCTTCCATGGTTCTGCAATATTATTGTGAACGATCATCTCTCCACCCTTTGTATAGTCAAAGGTCACATCGCTGTTATGAAGAAAATAATCGGCAAACCATTCCTTGATCACATGCTGCTTATAACCGGCACAAATCACAAACTCATCGATGCCATACCAGGCATAGAGCTTCATAATATGCCATAAGATCGGTTTTTCTCCGATCTCAACCATCGGTTTGGGTTTCAGATAACTCTCCTCACTGATTCTCGTCCCAAATCCACCTGCAAGCAAAACTGCCTTCATTTTTCTTACCTCCTAATATTTATTCAAATTTCCAAAAGTATAAATTTTCATTTCTGCTGTGGCTGGGTTCATATCCAAGGCATACATTGATGACATTATATATATTGTCAAACACAGCCTCCTCATATGCACGCTTGTCCAGATAAATCCCAGCAAATCCTTCTTTCTTCAACGCCTCTACCATCTCCGGCAGCTCTTTTTCCGACATCTCCTTATTCCATTGGTCGCCTTCCCGACCCTTGCTGCCGCCATAACTCCAGCGCAGGGTATCGGAATACAGATAGCCGACCAACAGATGATAGTCTGCCAGATCCAATACCGGCCCTCCCTCGGGATAGGGATGATAGGGCAACTGGTAGATCATGGCCCCTGCAGGGAGCTGACTCTCGATGCTCTGGATAAATTCCTCATCCGAAGCTCTTTCCTCTGCATAGACCGCAGAATTTCCCGTGACATGATCTGGAATCTGATCCTTGAGCCCCAATACCACAAACACGACAAACAGGACATAAAGGATACCTTTTGCCCTCTTAAACCGAACAAATTCATGTTTTACCATCTTTGTCATCACAATGCAAAGCGCCGCGATCGAGAAAAAGCCGATAAAGATAGATATCCGGTTCACTCCCCGGATCAATCCCATCACAAAATTGGCGAAAATACTGCTAAATCCTCCCATGGTGGCAAACAGCACGGCAAAAATATTCAATTCTATCAATAGCGTCAAAATACTTTTATTATCGCTTTCTTTCGTCCTCTTCCGCAGAATAGCAAATAGAAGGAAAAGAAAACCAACACCAGCCACCAGTCCTAGATAAGACATAAAGGCTTCCGTAAAAGTAAATACCTTATAATATTCGTTATGAAAATCCTGAAGTTTCTGAATTCCATAATCCTTATACGGGATCAGGAGCTGTATGATCTTCATCGCATACAGTTCGGAGTCCCCGATCTGACGGGTGGTAAGAAGAAAACCGTTTTTCAGCTGATACAGCAGCGACGGAATCAGGGACACCGCCATAAAAAGGACGATCGGCGTGATCATTCCACACATTTTTCCCAGGTACCGGAGCTTCTTCTCTTTTATGGTCTTTGATATTCCTGTGATACCCAAAAACATACAGGTGAAAAAAGCATAATAAGCGATGCCGTTATTCGCGATCAGCAGCGCAAATAATATAACAAGATAATTTTTCTTATAGCGGAAAAACTCTTTTCCAAACACAAATAACTTTTCATCCTTCCAGAGCCATACGCACAAAAGCACCGAAAGCGGTATAAACTCATAAGCTCCCAGTGAAAAATGCGCGATCATCCGCATAAAATGATAATACATAAAATCAAAAGTCACTGCCCCCATGATGGCAAAATCATTTCTTACTCCCATCTGCCGCAATGCATAGTAGGCTGTCCCCGCTATGGCAAAAAACAAAAAAAATACAGTTATATTAACATTTAAAATAATATCATCTGTGAAAATACCAAAAAATTTGATCAACAAATTATCTACATTCATCAGGGCATCTGGCATAAAGTCATGATATTCTGCCCCAAAAGGAGCCCCCAGACGCGGAGTTCCACTGATCCACCCAGAACCCTCTGAGAGCATTTTCGCATTTTTATATACAGAAAAATCATCCCCGCCATTATAGGCAATGGGCATGGATATATTATATTCCGGAAAACCAAAAGAAAGAAATAGCACAGCAAAAACCAATGCACACAGAATAAGAATAGAAAGTCCCTCTTTTTTCATTTTTTGTATTCCTGAATCCAAGATTTCTTCCTCCTCTTCTCTTTTTTTCCGGTACATTGGCAATCCTAACCATCTGACACATCTTTCAATAGTATAAAATACATTTGGCAGGTTGTCAACAAACAACTGCCTGTTTTACTGTTTTCTGACAAAATACCCAAATACTACATCATTGTAGGCAAACTGCTGAACCATTTGAAACTCTTCCGGCACAGACGGAAAATAGCGGTCAATCACTAATATCTTATCCTGCTCCCGCATCTCCTCGGCGATCACATCGCCAAATTCATAAGCCTTGTTATCTCTCCCTAGTTCCATATAAATCGCTGTGGTCCCCTCCCCTTTTGCCCAGGCATCTTCCGGAACTGCCTGCCCGATCTGGCGGACAAAATCCTCAAATTTTCCATAATCATAAACACCTGTACTATATCTTTCCTGGAAATTTGAGTATGCGGTCAAATTTGTCATTCCACACCCTGCCAGAAGCAGACAGGCATAAATTCCACAGACTGCCTTCCCGATCCCGGCAAAAGAGCTTCGTTTCAGATTCCACCTGACGACAGCCAGTTCATAAGCCCCGCTCACAATCAGTCCCAGGCATAGGATAAAAAACAGATCTACCAGGGCATGTCCGGCGAGGGTCCGGTTCATATAATAGGTAAGAAGTCCCAAGCCCATCACCGACACGGCAATGCTGCAATTTGCTTTTGCTTCATTCCCCTGGATCCCAAACAACCGGTTATGAAAGATTCCCCAGCAGAAACAGAGCAAAAAGACAATGACCTTATGAATATAGATCTCATTTCCCCAGACCAGATCCGTCTGGAGCTGGGAAATATAGCTGTCATCAACCACCATTCCCACAAAATCCCGCACTCCTAAAAATTTAGCCTGGGAGCCTGCCACGATCAAATTGTAGAGATTTACACTTCCCAATGCCAGCAGAAAAGGAACCACCACATCCACCAGCAGAAAAACTCCGCAGAGCAAAAGTTTTTTCTTCGTCATCATTCCCTTCTGCAGCAGAAAAATAATGCTGTATACAAACCACGCCGCGGCACAGATGATGCCGGATTCAAAATTCCAAAGCAGGGCAAGGGTGATCACCACACACCCTGTCACATACTGCCACACCTTCATCCCCCTGCGGCTGAATAAAGTTATCATGAAGATCGTAACCGCCGGAAAAACCAGACGGTGGGGATAACACTGCCAGTAAATACTTTTTAACGAAGGATTTAAACCTGCGAAACCGGCGATACAGACCACAGCGATCTGTAATACCGTATTTTTTACAACCATACAAAAACTTGTCATACATAAAATATACACCAATGCGGCCAGAATACCCAAAATAATGGCAACGGCAGCACTGGAACACCCAAAGATCTTTAAAGGAAGATAAAAAAACAATCCATAATGCCCATATTGATCTGTCAGACCGCCTTCATACCCCATATGGCGGTACACATTAAAGATGGAGTCCATATACGCCGACGTATGGTGCAGATCATAAAAAGCACCGTGGGGCGCAGAGCGGAATGTATTCACTGTGGCCATTGCCACTCCCCACAACAAGCCAAACAACAGGATGAGAAAGAATACAGAAAACATATTTTTTGACTGACCAGAGAGCCCGGCACAAAGAAAAACCGTAAATAAAATTCCCAGCCCCACTGTGATCCAGACCGGGAATTCCCAGACCGTTTTTACATGGGAGAACAATATATACACAGCAAGGCCAATACCCACTACAGCTAATACATATCTCGTCTGATCCAAGCTTTTGTTGATCAGGCCGGTCCAATAAAAGATCATATAAAAACCAAGAAAGAAAAAGACCAGTAACATCACCAATACCGCATAACATTTAATATTACCTAAGGAATGTACCCCTAACACTCCATCCGGAGCTGCCACAAGGGCATAATTCCAATAAGCCATAGCTGCAATGACAGCAAGTAATCCGCTGATCATCCCATAGGTCCGTCTCTGTTGCATTTTCTTTCTCCTTTTACCATATAATGTGATCCGATTATAGCATATCCTGTTTTTAATTGTCAAACAAAGGCCTGGAGCATGTCTTTCTCCATGCCACTGTTTTTTCAATCCCTTCACGAAAAACGGTCTCTGGCTCAAACCCGGTATCCCGTTTCAGATCGCCAATATCGGCACACAGATACATCACCTGCTTATCATAATATGGAACCTCTCCAAAAATGATCTCCTGTCCCGGACACACCACATCACCAATATCTTTTATATAATCTTTCAGAAGCCTCTCCTGCCCGCTTCCCACACAGTAAACCGCACCATCCCTGCCTTTTTCTGCTGCCAGATAAAAAGCCTTCGCCGCATCGTCACAATACAGATAATCCCAGATCTGCTCTCCTTTTGTATATTTCGGAATTTCCCCCCGCAGCATGGAACAAATCCCGGACATCACCATGGTCCTGTCCTTGTCCCCCGGACCATATACGCTGAGGATCCGCGTCCAGATATGGCGGATTCCGTAATCCCGGCAGGCAGCGCGGCTCATCTGCCCGGCACAAAGTTTTGCGATGCCATACCCTGTCTCCGGATTAGCAGTTAATCCTGCTGAAAGTTTTACTCCTTCCGGCACCCGTCCAAACTCCGCCTGGGAACCCGCACCGAGAAATACGCTGCAGCCTAATTCTTTTGCCGCCTCTACGGCATCCAGCGTATAACTTACATTCTGCAGCTGCCCATAATAATTATTTCTCGTGTTTCCAAATGTCCCTCCCCATCCAAAATGAAAAAAGGCATCACAAGTCTGCGAAATCTTTTCCGGCAGAGACGTCAGGTCCCCCAGGTCACATTCTACAGGAATCACTCTTTTATCCTGTAATGCCTCTTCGTTGTGCTCGGAACCCGGCCGCAGTACGGTATACACTTGGATTTCATTTTGCACCAGTAATCTGGCAAGAGCCTGTCCAAGCATTCCAGATGCCCCTGTTATAACCGCTCTTTTCATACTTTCACCCTTTCTTCTGTCAACGCTGCTTTTACCCTGTGTATACCAAACCGCAAAACCGCAACGACACCATAAACTGCCAGTGCCGCGAGCAGGGAAACCGCAACATAATATACCATCAGCTGGCTGATGGACGCCGCAGGAAAGATCGTCCGCATGCATTTGCTCCAATAAAAATTATTGAGAAAGACCACCATACTAAATTTCCCCAAAACACCAAATATTTTAAAATTACAATACTCATACCAGATGCTCTGTCTGCTGGTGGTTATCGCAATCCCGGCAAAAAGCAGTAAAATTGCCAACACATCATTTTTTCCCGGCTGATATTTATAGGCGATATAGGCCACCCCTGCATAGCAGAACACTTCTGCGATACCGAACAGCACCTTTGAGACAATAGCTGGCTTCCATCTGCTGATATAAGAGGATACTCCAAAACAGACAGCGCCCAGCGAGATTTCTGCCACAGCGCGAACCAGGCCTTTTCCAAAATATCCATCCCAGAGCCCCGGATCGTTTCCTACACTGCCATAAGTTAACGTAAGATGGCCCAGGATCAAAACAGCCATCAACGGAGCTATAACGTTCAGGAACATCGATCGGAACTTCACCGCCAGTGGATAAAGAAACAGCAGTGCCAGTACCAGCGCTGACAGATACCAGGCAGTCCCTGTAGGATAATTTCCCCAGAAACCTGCCATCTGCAGCATCAGCAGCTCAGAATAGGCATATACGATACCGTGAAGAATTCCTTCTTTTAAAACAATAAAGCAGACGATAATGGACACCACATCCGAAACAAGTAAATAGGGCCATATCTTAGCGATTTTTTTCATGACAAAATTTCTTGTCTCAGTGCCAATATCCAGCACCTCAGTCTCCCGCTCCCTCCGCCGTCTTTCTATATAGACCATCATATAATAGCCCGTCACGATGAAAAAGAATTCAACTCCGATATAACCGCTGGGGGCATACCGGAATTTACCATCCGTAATCAGATACGAGTGATGGATCAGTATCATGATACTAAATAAAAAGCGCATTGCATCAAGAACGTAATTTCTTTTGTGTTTAATCTCCATATATTATTCCTCCGGAACCGGATCTATGATCATCTCATTTAAGAATGTCTCTCTGTCAAGGAACGGCGCCAGATCCTCCAGCGGCGGTGACACCAGTGTGCCATCCTCCAGCCGTTTGGTAGAAGACTTTGGCTCAAAGTTCTGATCCGTGGAGACCATGATCTCACAGATCACTGCGCCTTCTGTGGCGAAAACCTCCCGGATGGTCTCCTCCAGCGTGTCATTGCTCTCACAGCGGAAAAATGGATAGTCATAGGCATAGGCGATCTTCTTCATATCTGGAAATTCCAGGTCGTGACTCTGGGGCCCGATTCCCACAAAAGGCTCTCCGAAGAAGTTGGTCTGGGTCTGACGTATGGAGTGATACCCATTGTTGTTGATCACAAAGATCTTGATGGGCAGTTTATTGGTCTGGATCGTCTGCAGTTCCTGAAGATTCATCTGGATGCTCCCGTCACCGCTCAGGCACACCAGTTCCCTGCCCCCCTCGGCCACACAGGCGCCAATAGCAGCCGGAAGATCATATCCCATGGAAGCAATGGCCGAATTGATAATAAACCTCTGTCCCTTTTTGATCTCATAACCATGGCTTCCCACCACGCAGGCGGAACCATTTCCCACCACCGTCACATAATTTTCTGGCAGTACTCTGCTGACTTCCTTGATAAATGCATAGACATTAGCCAGTCCCTTCTGCTCGTAATGCTTTGGCAGAACAACAGGATAGGTCTTTTTCCAGTGATCACATTTATCCAGCCAGAAGGAGTCAGTATCCAGCTTTGTATCTCCCAGCTTTTCATTTATCATCTTCATTACATCCCTGACGTCCGCACATACCGGCATGTCCACATGGATCGTAGGTTTTTTCAGTTCCTCACCATCCACATCCACCACGATGGTATAGGCCTCTCTCGCCCAGGTCTTATAATTGTACCCCACCTGGCGGATACTCAGGCGGCTTCCCAGGGAAAACACCAGATCACTGTTCTGGATCGCAAAATTCCCTGCCCGGTCTCCCATGATACCACCGCGGCCCACATACAATGGATGCTCGTCAGCGATCAGATCAATGCTGTTCCAGCCAGTCACCACCGGGATATTCAGTTTATCTACCATCTGGCAGAACTCCTCATAGCCGCCGGAGATCCGGATTCCATTCCCGGCATTGATCACCGGGCGCTTCGCCTGCTTGATCTTTTCAATGATGGCATCAATGGTCTCTTCCGATGGCTTTACCGGGACCTCTGCAGCACATTCTGCCGGATCAAAAATTCTAAGTTCATCCGTCTCGATCATAGCTCCCTGCACATTTACCGGAATATCCAGCCAACACGGCCCAGGTCTTCCGGTCTGGGCCAGATACAGCGCCTTTTCCAGACAATACCGGATATCCAGAGGATCGATCACCATCTGGCAGTATTTCGTCATACTGTCCACAGCCTTACATATATCAAATTCCTGATCTCCCATTGCCCGTATCCCAAGCCCGGTGCTCCTTGCTGTGGTATCATAGCGGACCTGACCAGAAATCACCAGCATGGGGATGGAATCCAGCCATCCTCCTACCACACCGGTAATGGCATTGGTACCTCCCGGTCCCGTGGTCACACACACGGCGCCAATCTTATTATGCATTCTCGCATATGCCTCTCCCGCGATGGCGCATGCCTGCTCATGGTGCTGATAGACACAATGCAGTCCCTCCTGGTGTCCCAGCCCGTCATTCAGGTGCATGGCTCCGCCGCCGGTCACAGTAAACACCGTATCAATCCCATGTTCCACTAAAAACTGTGCTACATAGTTGGATAATTTTATCTTCATGATCGTCCTCCTGAGCTTACTTTTCTTTTATCTTTTATCGCATACAAAGATAGTATACCACTTTTTGTCTGTTTTTTCCATAGAAAATGTCAAAAACCCCAAAATAGCCGCATACTCCCCCATGGGAATATACGGCTAAGTTTACTTGGAAGGGCAAGAAAAAATTTAAGGCCAGCGGCATCGCTGACCCAGACTGGCACCATCAAGCTTAATGACTAACATTGACGTAATGCTATTCGATTTACCAGTTTCTCAACAATCTTATTATATCCACTATACTTCTTAAACATTTCTACGCAGACGGAGAATAAAAGAGTCGTAATTGTCAAAACCAAAATAATCAACCAGGCATTCCCAAAGGAATAATAGAAATCCTTAAAATAGTATCCCCGGAAAAATGTATGGGCAAGGAACATATTCATAGAATACTTCCCGCAGAATGCAGCTACCGTCTTTACAACTCTGCCCCTCTCTCCAAAGAGCTCGAAACTGATATAAATAATAAGGGCAGCCAGAAACGCATCCGTTATATCAAGCAGCAGCTGAGTCTTATGGCGGAAGATGAAAAGAGCACAAAGAACAGCTATAGCCACGATCACCTTTCCCACATGCAAATAAATCTTATCCCGATACAAATTATGCAGCTTTGCGAAAAAATTTCTTTCCGCAAACAGGATTCCCAGACACATAGAGGGAAGGCTCCAGCGAAGAGGCGTAAATTCAAGAGATAACATTCTGGGCAAAATCACTGCCAGTATAAATAATGCCACACCAATTCTTCTGTGCGCCCTATATAAAAGCGGCATTATAAGAAGGATCAACACAGCAAGTCCCATGTACCACCACGTCGGGTTAAAGGTAGGTGTATTAAATATGTTTGCCAGTCCAAAGACATCCAGAACAGTATAAACAACTCTTTTTATTCCGGTACCATATACTTCTGTATTGTTTCGGGAGTTTGACAGTTGAATATTAGAAAAAGTACTTGCAGGTCTTGAAAAACC
>CAMTDY010000071.1 GCA_947070915.1 uncultured Roseburia sp. | reverse complement strand
CCCTTGCATTATATCATGCTGCGGATTGCTTCGTTGCATTATCATATTATTATACGTATGTAAATTTCAAATATACGCCGGGTAAATTTCATGTAAAATGTTAGTAAAGGAGCTGACAGGCTTCTTTTAAGATCGAAAGAGATCCAAATATAAACACCACCCTTTCATCATCTGATCCTGTGCCATATGTCTCATCACCTTCCAATGCCCGTCTGAGGGCCTCTTCCATTGAACCGCAGGGTTCTGTTTCCACTCCCCTGCTCTCCAGTGCCTCAGCGAGGATCTCCGCCGGGAGTCCCCGCTGCGAAGGCGGCGTTATGGTATATATTTTTTCAAAGACACCCTGAGCCAGTTCAGTCATTTTTTTATAATCTTTGTCCGAAAACACCCCCATGATGCCAATTCTTTTATTTTTTTTATAATAAGATAACACCGATTCGCAAAAAGAATTCATGGCGGCCGGATTGTGGGCGCCATCTGCCACCACCACCGGTTCACGGCTGATCTTCTCGAACCGCCCCTGCCACAGGGTATGTTCAAATCCCTGCCAAAGCTGCCTGGGAGATATATTGAACTTCCCTTTCAGTTGTCCGAGGCACTCCAAGGCAAGGCAGGCATTTTCCACCTGGAAGGTCCCCGCCAGTGTAATGCGGATCCCCTGCCAGGAACCATAATCAAAAAGAGAGCCTTCCGAATCCGTCTCCCGGATGCGGATCTGTTCCAGACAAACCTCCGTCATGGTGGTATTCTTTTGCCGGCACACACGCTGCAGGCATTCCCTCACCGCCTGCTCTTGCTGGCACACCACCACCGGAATCCGCTCTTTTATGATCCCCGCCTTTTCCATCGCTATTTTCTCCAACGTATCCCCAAGAAACTTCATGTGATCCATCGCCACCGGCGTGATCACAGAACAGACTACATTTTCAACTACATTAGTAGAATCTAGTCTTCCTCCCATCCCCGTCTCCAGAACCACAATATCGCATTGCCATTCTTCAAAGGCAAGAAATGCCGCCGCCGTCTCGATCTCAAATTCCGTGGGCAGGACCTCTCCGGCTTCCTGCATGCTCTGGATCGCCACCTGCACTCTGGAAATTGCATCGGCAAACTCTTCCTCTGATATATATATGACTTTCTCTCCCTGCATCCAGCGGATCTTTTCCCGCTCCTCAAAAACAGCCGGCGACACGTATCTTCCCACTTTGTAACCGGCATATGCCAGCGCTGTACTGATAAAAGATGCGGTGGACCCCTTCCCATTGGTTCCCGCAATGTGAATAAACTGCAGCTTCTCCTGGGGATCTCCCAAAAGCTCCAGCAGCCGTTTTGTCGTATCCAGTCCCGGCCGGATCTTTGCTCCGGTGGGTATGCTCTGAATATATTCTTTTGCCTGCTTATAATCCATCTGCTTCTCCTTTTCTACCTCTCTTTTACCTCCCACGTACAAAAGAAAACACCCCCTTTTCAAAGGAGGTGCTCTATCTAAATCGCCTAGGACAGCAGCATCCTGTCATTGTCCATATCCTCACCGCTTGCCACGGCAAACTTGTGAAGCAGGTCATCCACCGTCAGTTTTTTCTTTTCCTCTCCGGAGATATCCAGAATGATCTTTCCACTGTTCATCATGATCAGGCGGTTTCCATTGGCAATGGCATCCCGCATGTTATGTGTGATCATTAAGGTAGTAAGATTATCCTTTTTAATGATATTATTCGTCGTTTCCAGCACCTTAGCCGCCGTTTTGGGGTCAAGAGCTGCCGTGTGCTCGTCCAGCAGAAGGAGTCTTGGCTTTTTCAGCGTAGCCATCAGCAGAGTAACCGCCTGCCTCTGACCACCAGAGAGAAGTCCCACTTTGGAAGTAAGCCGGTCTTCCAGTCCCAGATCCAGAATTTTGAGAAGTTCCCTGAACTGCTCTCTCTCCTGCTTGGAAATACCTCTCCGAAGTCCTCTGCCCTTTCCCCGACGCATGGCAAGGGCGAGGTTTTCGTCAATCCCCATCGTAGCTGCCGTTCCCATCATCGGATCCTGAAATACCCTTCCAAGAAATGCCGCCCGCTTATTTTCCGGCATCTTAGTGACATCACTGCCATCGATGACGATACTTCCTTCATCCACATACCACACCCCGGCAAGGGCATTTAAAAGAGTGGATTTTCCGGCGCCGTTGCCGCCGATCACCGTCACAAAGTCACCTTCGTTCAATTTTAGGGACAGCCCGTCCAGCGCCAGTTTCTCATTTACTGTCCCCGGATTAAAGGTTTTATAAATTTGATTTACTTCCAGCATGTCAGGCCACTCCTCTCTTTACCGGTTTTACCAGATATTTTTTCTTCCAGTAAGGAAGGGCAAGAAACAGCGCCACTACCGCAGCAGAGAGCAGCTTCAGCAGGTCGGTATCCATACCAAACCAGATCACCACCTGTAGCACGACATAATAGATCACCGCTCCCAGAACCACACTGAGCAGCTTCAGGGCAAAATTGCGGAAAATCTTTTCAAATACAACTTTTCCAATGATCACCGCCGCCAGTCCGATGACGATGGCGCCACGGCCCATATTGATATCTGCAAATCCCTGATACTGGGAGCAGAGTGCCCCCGACAGCGCCACCAGCCCATTGGAGATCATCAGTCCCAGAACCACATTAAAGTTCGTGTTGATACCCTGGGCACGGCTCATATTCGGATTGCAGCCGGTAGCTCTCAGGGAACACCCAAGCTCCGTGCCGAAAAACCAGTACAGAATACCGATGATCACGATACAGAAGATCGCCACCACAAAAATGGAATTCTGGTATAAAGGCACATTTTTTACATGCCGGAGAGATACCAGCAGATCATAATTCATAACACTGATCGCCTGATTTGCTTTTCCCATGATCTTTAAATTGACAGAATACAGGGCAAGCTGGGTAAGAATTCCGGCAAGGATGGCAGGAATCCCCATAAAGGTATGTAAAATCCCTGTCACCAGCCCGGCCAGCATTCCCGCAGCCAGCGCCGCCAGCATACTCACCCACACATTGTATCCGTTCAACATCATCATAATGCTTACCGCGCCACCGGTACAGAGTGACCCGTCCACGGTAAGGTCTGCTACATCCAGAATTTTATATGTGATATACACGCCGATCGCCATGATTCCCCAGATCAATCCCTGTGCCGCCGCACCGGGCATGGCGCTCAGCAATACTGAAATATCCAAATCGCCTTCCTCCAAATCCCTGAGGGAAAAGAATTATTCTTTTTCCTCCATCTCAATTTTCTCATAGCCTTCCGGAATCTCCAACTTCAATTCCTTACAAATGCTTTCATTGTACTGTTTCGTCACCTTCGGAGCGTATTTTACCGGCATAGAAGATACGTCGGTGCCATTTACAAGGATGTCGTATGCCATCTCTCCTGTGGTGTATCCAATGTCATAATAGCTGATGGAAAGTGTCGCCACACCACAGCCTTTGCACATTCCCACTTCACCTACTACTACTGGAACCCCTGCAGGAACACAGGTGTTTTTTACCACCTCGGTATTGGCAGCCGCAGTATTGTCAGTAGGGATATAGATCACATCACTGTTTTTCGCTGCACTGGCGATCACAGAAGCGATATCGTTGGAATCCACAAAAGAGTAGTTGGTACAGGTATATCCGTCTTTCTCAAGATAGGTCTTGATCGTCTCAACCTGATACAATGAGTTTGCCTCTGCTGAACAGTAGAACAATCCTACTTTCTTGGCATCTGGGAACAATTCCTTGATCATGGCTGCCTGCTCGTCCAAAGGCGCAAGATCTGAAGTTCCAGATACATTGATGCCTGTCGTGCCCTTCCAGTCTTTGATGTCCAGCGCTGTAGCGTAATCCGTTACAGAAGTTCCGAGGATCGGAATATCCACCGTACCGGCCACAGCAGCCTGAAGAGGCGCTGTGGCATTGGCGAGGATCAGATCTACATTTCCAGAAACAAAAGAATTGATGATGGTAGCACAGGTAGGTGAATCTCCCTGGGCATTCTGTTCGTCAAATTTGACCTTATCTCCAAGCTTCTCCGTCAGTGCGTCTTTAAATCCTTTGGTAGCCGCATCCAGTGCGTCATGCTGTACCAGCTGGCAGATTCCAACGTTATAAGTCTTTCCGTCATCTCCGCTGTTACTGCCCGACTCTGAAGTTCCTTTTTCTGCTCCGCCACAGGCAGTCAGCGATAAACTCATCACTGCCGTCAGTGCCATTGCAATTATCTTTTTACATTTCATCCTTAATTCTCCTTTATATATTACTTAATAATTCTTACCTTGATCACACCGTCGATGGCTTCCAGATCCTTGACAATCGCCTCTGTTGCCTCACTGCAGATATCAAAGATCGTATAGGCGAAATCACCTCGGCTCTTATTGACCATGTTCTCAATATTGATTCCATCCTTGGCAAACACATTCGTAAATTTGGAAAGCATGGAGTGGACATTTTTATGCGCCACGGCGATACGTCCCTCTGTAGTACAAACCCCGGCATCACAGGTCGGATAATTGACAGAATTCACAATATTACCATTCTCCATAAACTCCCGGATCTGTTTTACTGCCATTTTGGCACAGTTATCCTCGGATTCCTGTGTAGAAGCTCCCAGATGCGGTGTAACAATGGTGTTTGGAAGTGCGGCAGTCGTAGGATTTGGGAAATCCACCACATATTTTTTCACCTTGCCGCTCTCCAATGCCGCCTTCATATCCGGCTCATTGACCAGGGTATCTCTGGAGAAGTTCAGGAATACCACACCGTCCTTCATCTTGTCAAAGGCTTCTTTATCAAACATTCCCTTGGTGGAATCTAGAAGAGGCACGTGAACGGTGATAAAATCACACTCGCTGTAGATCTCCTCATAGGTTTTCACAAGAGTGATATCCCTGGACATATTCAGCGCATTGTCCACGGAAAGATATGGATCGCATCCGTATACTTCCATGCCAAGACGGTTTGCCGCATTTGCCACCAAAACCCCGATGGCGCCTAGACCGATAATACCAAGTTTTTTCCCAGCGATCTCTGTTCCCGCAAATGCCTTCTTCGCCTTTTCAGCCACCTTTGCGATATCTCCATCCTCTTTATTTTCCTTCACCCATTCGATGCCGCCGACGATATCACGGGAGGCGAGAAGCATTGCAGCCACAACCAGCTCCTTTACTCCATTGGCATTGGCTCCCGGTGTATTGAACACAACGATTCCTTTTTCCGCACATTTCTCCAGCGGAATATTGTTGACGCCGGCTCCGGCTCTCGCTATGGCGGTCAGATGATCCGACAGCTCCATATCGTGCATGGATGCGCTTCTCACCAGCACAGCCTCTGCTTCATTTACATCCTCTACAATCTCATACTTATCATCCAGAAGATCCAGACCGCATGCCGCGATCGGATTCAGGCAGTTCACTTTAATGCTCATGATTTATTCTCCTCTTCAAACTTCTTCATAAATTCAACCAGCTTCTCCACACCTTCCTTCGGCATCGCATTGTAAATGCTTGCGCGCATGCCGCCTACGGTACGGTGTCCTTTCAGGTTCTCAAATCCCGCCTCTTTTGCCTCTTTGACAAATTTGGCATCCAGCTCCTCATTTCCTGTCACAAATGGCACATTCATCAGGGAACGGTCTTCTTTGCGGACCGTACCCTTGAACATCTCACTGGAATCCAGAAAATCATAGAGAATTTTTGCCTTCTCCTCATTTTTCTCCTTCATCACAGCAAGGCCGCCCATCTTCTTGATCCATTTGAATACTTTGCCGCATATATAGATACCATATGCCGGCGGTGTATTGTAAAGGCTCTGGGCATCTGCATGGGTCTTATACTGAAGCATGGTAGGTACCTTTTCATCCACGGTCTCTGGAATCAGGTCCTCACGGATGATAACGATCACAACCCCCGCCGGACCAATGTTCTTCTGGACACCGCCGTAGATCACACCATACTTCTCCACATCTACTGGCTCGGATAAAAAGCAGGAAGAAACGTCTGCTACCAGTGTCTTTCCCTTGGTATTGGGAAGTGTTTTATATTTGGTTCCATAAATCGTATTATTTTCACAGATGTATACATAGTCTGCATCTTCACTGATCGGAAGGTCGGAGCAGTCCGGAATATAGGAAAATGTCTCATCCTCAGAAGAAGCGATCTTATTCGCTTTTCCATATTTGCATGCCTCCTGGTATGCCTTCTTTGCCCACTGTCCGGTAACGATATAATCAGCCACACCGTTTTTCATCAGATTCATCGGAATCATCGCAAACTGCTGGGATGCTCCTCCCTGCAGAAACAACACTTTGTAATTGTCAGGAATATTCATCAGCTCGCGAAGATCTGCCTCTGCGGTCTTGATGATCTCATCGTATGCTTTGGAACGATGGCTCATCTCCATCACTGACATTCCAGTTCCTCTGTAATCCATCATCTCATCTGCTGCTTCCTTTAATACCTCTTCCGGTAAAACAGCTGGTCCTGCTGAAAAATTGTACACTCTAGCCACTGCTAAAACCTCCTTAAAAATATCGTTTATAAATCATTGGTATATTCAGTCAGGGTTTCCCCCGGCGAAACTTACTTTTTCAGATCTTCCTCGGCAAAAGCTTCCTCGATGGGCGCTCCCGGTGCCACCATCGGCCACACCTTGTCATCCTGTGCCAGAGAACAGCTGATCACTACCGGCTCTTCGGACTCCATCGCCGCTTTGAGCACATCATCAACCTCCTCGCGTCTGGTGATACGGTATGCCTTTGCTCCCAGCGCCTCGGATACTTTTACGTAATCCACCTGATCCTCTAATATTGTATTGGAATAACGTTTTCCATAGAACAACGTCTGCCACTGGCGAACCATCCCCAGGGCATGGTTATCAAAGATCACCTGAATGATCGGGATATGATAACGGGAAGCGGTGGCAAGCTCATTCATATTCATACGGAAACATCCGTCCCCGGCGATATTGAACACATGCTTCTCCGGCATCCCCACCTTTGCCCCGATACAGGCGCCCAGTCCATAACCCATGGTTCCCATGCCTCCGGAAGTGAGGAGAGTACGTGGGCTTTTATATTTGAAATACTGTGCCGCCCACATCTGATGCTGTCCTACATCTGTAGAAATAATGGCGTCTCCGCCTGTCAGCTCGTTGATACGCTCAATGATATAAGGGCCTGTCAGCACGTCATCCCGGTACTGCAGCGGCAGTGCCGCCTTTCTCGCAAGCACCTTGTCAACCCAGGGCTTATGATACTGGTTCTCCAGTTTTTTATTTAAGATCTCCAGGATGGACTTGAGGTCTCCCACAATGGAGTAATCCACCTGGATATTTTTATTGATTTCCGCCGCATCGATGTCGATGTGGACGATCTTTGCATTGTAAGCAAATTTACTGGCGTTTCCGGTCACACGGTCGGAAAAACGCACGCCCAGTGCGATCAGAAGGTCGCACTCCGTCACACTGAGATTGGCGGTTTTGGTTCCGTGCATGCCAAGCATGCCGGTGTAGTATTCATCCGTCCCATCAAAAGCGCCTTTTCCCATCAACGTATCCGTAACCGGCGCATCCACTTTTTTAACAAACTCTTTCAGCTCTGCGCTGTCCCCGGATAAGATATTTCCGCCGCCTACAAAGATCATCGGCTTTTCCGAGCTGCGGATCGCCTGAACCACCGCCTCAATGTCGCTCTCTTTGATGGTATCGGTCTTTCTCTGGATGATCTCCGGTGTCTGCGGTGTAAACTCTGTAACAGCTGCCGTCACATCCTTTGGGATATCCACAAGTACCGGTCCCGGCCTGCCGCTCTGGGCGATCTTGAAGGCACGTCTCAACACGCCGGCAAGGTCATTGATATCCTTTACGATAAAACTGTGCTTTGTCACCGGCATCGTCACACCAGCAATATCTACCTCCTGAAAACTGTCTTTTCCCAGAAGAGGAAGGGTAACATTACAGGTGATCGCCACCATCGGAACTGAGTCCATATAGGCAGTGGCGATTCCCGTTACAAGGTTTGTCGCCCCCGGACCGCTGGTCGCCATACAGACGCCGACCTTTCCGGTGGCTCTGGCATAACCGTCTGCCGCATGGGAAGCGCCCTGCTCGTGGGATGTGAGCACATGGCGCAATCTATCCTGATAACGATACAACTCGTCATATACATTTAATATAGCACCTCCGGGATACCCGAATATGGTGTCAACTCCTTGCTCCAGTAAACATTCTATTAAGATTTGGGAGCCGTTTAACTGCATAAATATGCACCTCTTTCCAGTATAGTGTAATTAATTCAATTCATTTTTCAGAATCGCTCCTGTATTTCCTGAGGTGACCAGGTTGGCATAACGCGCCAGATAACCGGTGGTGATCTTCGGTTCTCTCGGCTGCCAGTTCTTTCTTCTCTCGGCAAGTACCTCATCACTTACAGCGAGCTCCAGCTTGTTGGCGGGAATATCGATCCGGATCACATCGCCCTCTTCTACCAGCGCGATCGGTCCTCCCACTGCCGCCTCCGGTGAAACATGGCCGATGGAAGCGCCTCTGCTGGCTCCTGAAAAGCGTCCGTCTGTGATCAGTGCCACAGAAGATCCCAGGCCCATGCCTGCAATGGCAGAAGTCGGGTTGAGCATCTCCCTCATACCCGGACCACCTTTTGGTCCCTCATAGCGGATGACGACTACATCCCCTGCCACGATCTTTCCATTCTTGATGGCATCGATAGCGTCCTCTTCGCAGTCAAAGACTCGCGCTGGTCCCTCGTGGACAAGCATCTCTTCTACCACGGCGGAACGTTTGACGACGGCGGAATCTGGCGCCAGATTTCCCTTCAGGACGGCGATTCCTCCGGTCTCACTGTAAGGATTTTCCACCGGACGGATCACTTCTGGATTCTTATTGATGCATCCCTCGATGTTTTCACCCACGGTCTTTCCTGTCGCTGTGATAAGATCTGTGTGGAGAAGTCCTTTTTTATTCAATTCATTCATGACAGCATACACGCCGCCAGCTTCATTCAAATCTTCTATATAAGTATGACCTGCTGGTGCCAGATGACACAGATTCGGCGTCTTGGCGCTGATGGCATTTGCCTCATCCAGATTCAGGTCTACGCCTGCTTCATGAGCGATGGCCGGAAGATGCAGCATACTGTTGGTAGAACATCCCAGCGCCATATCCACAGTCAGGGCATTCATAAATGCCTTCTCCGTCATAATATCCCTTGGACGAATATTTTTCTCATAAAGCTCCATCACTTTCATTCCGGCATGTTTCGCCAGCTTGATGCGCTCCGAATACACTGCCGGGATCGTTCCATTTCCTTTTAGCCCCATGCCGATGGCTTCCGTCAGACAGTTCATACTGTTTGCGGTGTACATACCAGAACAGGAACCACAGGTCGGACAGGCATGGCTGACAAAATCATCTACCTCTTCCTCTGTCATCTTTCCTGCCGCGTGGGCGCCCACTGCCTCAAACATACTGGAAAGGCTTGTTTTCTTTCCCTGTACGTGTCCAGCCAGCATTGGACCTCCGCTGACAAATACGGTCGGTACGTTCACCCTGGCTGCCGCCATCAGAAGTCCCGGTACATTTTTGTCGCAGTTTGGCACCATGACTAGTGCATCAAAGGCATGGGCAAGCGCCATACACTCGGTAGAATCCGCGATCAGATCCCTGGTCACGAGAGAATATTTCATCCCCACATGCCCCATGGCTATTCCGTCACAAACCGCGATCGCCGGAAATACGATGGGGGTTCCTCCTGCCATCGCCACGCCAAGTTTCACTGCTTCTACGATTTTATCAATATTCATGTGCCCTGGCACAATCTCATTATAGGAGCTGACGATACCTACCAATGGTTTCTCCAGTTCCTCTTTTGTCATTCCCAATGCATTGAACAGGGAACGCTGTGGTGCTGTCTGCATCCCCTTCTTTACTGAATCACTCTTCATATCTATTGCTCCTTTCAAATACCAATCCTTCTATCCTAGTTTATCGCATCACAGATGGCAAAGCCATCCCGATCCTTCTATCCTAGTGAATCTCATCACAGATGGCTTTCCCCATCTCCACAGTTCCCAGACAGGTTTTGCCCTCATCCATAATATCAATGGTCCGCAGCCCTTTTTTCAGCACTGCCTTTACTGCATTTTCGATGGCGTCAGATTCCTTAATCAGATTAAAGGAATACTTTAACATCATAGCGGCAGATAAAATAGTCGCGATGGGATTTGCCTTATTCTGTCCCGCAATATCCGGTGCGGAACCGTGACTCGGCTCATATAGTCCCAGCGTACCCTCGCCGAGACTCGCCGAAGACAGCATACCGATGGAACCAGTCACCATACTGGCCTCATCGGATAAAATATCCCCAAACATATTCTCTGTCAGGATCACATCAAATTGTTTCGGATCCTTCACCAGCTGCATGGCACAGTTGTCCACCAGCATATCCGTCAATTCTACTTCCGGATAGTCCGCGCTGACTTCCTTCACGACCTTTCTCCAAAGTCTGGAAGAATCCAGCACATTTGCCTTATCTACACTACAGACCCGTTTATTCCTCTTCATCGCAATGTCAAAGGCCCATTTCGCGATGCGTCGGATCTCAATCTCATTATATGTAAGAGTATCCGTAGCCTGCAGACAGCCGTCTACCTCTTTCGTATATCTCTCACCAAAGTAAAGTCCTCCTGTCAGTTCCCTCGTGACGACGAAATCAAAACCGCCTTCTGTCAGTTCCTCTTTCAGCGGACAGGCTCCGCTCAGTTCGTCAAAAAGCACCGCCGGCCGAAGATTGCAGAACAGCCCCAGGCCTTTACGGATCTTTAGAAGTCCCGCCTCCGGTCTCTTATCCGGTGGCAGCTGGTACCAGTTGCTCTGCCCCACATTACCGCCGACGGCCCCCAGAAGTACGGAATCACTGTTCTTTGCCCGCTCCAGAGTCTCCTCTGTCAGCGGTTCCCCGTATGCATCGATGGAACAACCTCCCATTAGCAGTTCTTCATATTCAAATGTATGTCCATAAACCTCGCCAATTTTATTCAATACCTTCTTTGCCTCTCCCACGATCTCCGGCCCGATGCCGTCGCCTGGGATGACTGCGATATGATAGTTCATAAAGATTCCTCCCAATGGGTTTGTGTATAAAAACCCATATTTCTAAATTATTAACTTTTTTAGTATATAGCAAAACAACTTGAACTGTCAAGTCCGCATACTGTTTTTTGCCCTCCGGCGGCAAGAAAAATTATGGAAAAGGAATCGCCATAACAGAATCCCAGACCCTGCTCCCGCCGAATCGATCAGCACATCTTTTACATTTCCATCCCTGCCGGGAACAAATAATTGATGGATCTCATCGCTGACAGCATAAATGAGGCATATCAGGAATGCTGCCGCCATTCTCTTCTTAGTGGATTTTGTAATATAGCCAAAAGGCGCTGCCCACAATACGGCCAGCAGTGCATATTCGCTGAAATGTGCCGCCTTGCGGATCGGAACATGCAGGGCTTCTGCCTTTATTTCCAGCTCCTCTTCTTCCCAGTCCAGAAAAGGGAGCGCCGCCATCACTTTCACGATTTTATATGAAATCCCGTCACTGGTCTCTGAGGATTCCACTGCTGGCGCGGCGGAAAAGGAAAAAATGAAAGCCATCCAAATGACCGCCGGCAAAAAAGCGGCGACTGAGAATCGCGCCGCTCTAAGAATCGCAAAGCGATTCTTGCTCCGCACAGGACGGAATTTCCTATAAAAAAAAGACAGGATATACGCTGATTTTTTCATACTGTCACTCCATTTTTTTAAATTTCTTTGATGATACTACAATTTTTACTTGATTTCAACCTATCTATATAATAAACTAAGATATATACATATTCGATTAGGAGGCATATAACTATGGATGTAATAGAAAAAATTGACTTTAATAAAGTAGGAAAGCGGATGAAACAGCTTAGAAACGAGCAGGGAATCACCCAGGAAAAGATCGCAAAAGATTTGGGAAGCACCATCGCTTTTGTCAGCAACATCGAAAATAACCGGACCAAGATCAACCTTCGTGTGCTGATGTACTACTCAAAGCTCTGCCACATTTCCATTGATTCCCTTCTCAATGCCGGCAATCCGGAATTGATCGAAGCCGATGACGATTCCGTTGTAGACCAGGAGATCTCAAGAGTTTTGAAACACTATACCATGGAAGAAAAAATCAAGATTCTTAAAATGCTTAAGATCGGAAAGGATCTGAAACTGGAAGAGGAATAGACAGAGGTATATATCAGACCTTGTTGCAGAACGGCATAGCTGATAAACTATGCTGTACTGCTTTTTAAAGAGGGGTGCGGACGATTTTGGGAGCTGGCAGTTTAGCCGGTCTCAAAAATCGCCCGCACCTCTCTCGCATTTTAAGAAATCAATTTTCTTTTCTTAGCAGGGATAGCATTTGGTCGTAAGAGTTTCCATCTGTATTAAGAACTTTATAAACCTTTTCGTCCGCCTTAAAATCATCAACACTTTTATACCCCAGTTCTTTCATAATATATTGTGCAACATTCTGACCTTTATATTTCGGTGTATGCAAACATGCAATATATTCAAAATCAGGGTAATCAACAATTAAAAAATGTGGAATTCTTCCGCTTCGGTTTTGTAGTATGCAGTACTCTAAAAGTTCACGTAGGTTTTTCTTTTCGCCTTCTTCCATTACTGCCCGGTCGCCATCAATGATTATAAATTTTGCCAGACAATTTGTGGTGCCGTCAATTTTAACTTGTTCTAGAAAATCACTATAACCACCGCCTTTCATGTTTACCAGTTTTAAGGCAATAGATAATCTTTTCTGCCGACGCATTTCATCAATATAATTGTATTCAGTATCTCCTTCACAAAAAACCTTGAAATTCTTTTTTGTCACACGTGTTTTTCTATTCAATAGCTGTCCCTCCTAAAATACCTGTCTCTTATACACATCTGACGCTGCCGACGATAAGGCTCGTGGG
>CAMTDY010000070.1 GCA_947070915.1 uncultured Roseburia sp. | reverse complement strand
AGATGTAGCTCCGTCTCGTGGGCTCGGAGATGTGTATAAGAGACAGGTAGATAAACAGTGACAAATATAGTATGATATCTTTGTACACAAAATCAAAAAGGGGCAAATCAGGTATGAAAACAATACAAAAAGAAGATACAACAAAAAAAGATATACAGGCGCTGCTTCCCGTACTGATCGCGCTGTGTCTGATCCCACTGGTCATACTGACCAAGGATTACCAGACGGAATTCAGTAAATTTCCCTGGTTTAACAACACAGAACTTAACCAGATCGATTCCTTTGAATACGCCAAGGGGGTTCTGGTGATCATCATGGGAGCCATCGCCGCCGCTGTCATCGGCTTTAGTGAATACAGTAAAATGCAGAAAAAGAAACAACTTTTTGAAAATGCAGATCTGAAAGTTATTATACTATTGGCAGTATATCTGATCATGGTCATCATTTCTTCCCTGTTCAGCCAGTACACAAATCTGGCCTTTCACGGAGGGGGATATGGACAGTGGCAGACGATGTGGGTTCTTCTGGGTTATGGAATACTTTTTATGTACGCATATCTTTTCATCAACTCTGAAAAACGGGGATTACTCACCATTAAATTCCTAATGGTCACTACCGGCATACTTGCTCTGATGGGTATTCTGCAGACGACGGGACACAATCCTCTCAGCTGGAAATGGGTTCAGAATATCATCACAAGCCAGAGTAACGTAGAGGGTATTGACTTTAAAGAAGGGGTATCCAATGTTATCCTTTCATTCAACAATCCTAACTATGTCGGTCCCTATATAGCACTGATTCTTCCTGTATCAGCTGCTTTTATCTTTCTGCGGGCTTCTGAAGACAAGAGCAAAGCCATTGCCGCCAAAATAGCAGGTGGCTTGATCGTTATCGGTCTGATCATCTCACTGATTGGATCCTCCTCCTCAGCCGGATTCATCTCCGTTCTGGCTGGTGCCGTACTGGCGCTGATCCTGATCTTCTCCGGTATATTCTGGGGAAGACGCCCAGAAACAGAGGGACAGGCAAATTCTGAAGAGCAGTCCCATAAAAAAAGCAAAAAAGGACTTATCATCGGGCTCTGCACTGTGGCTGTGCTGATCACTGCCGGCATTTTCTCCTTCCGGAGCAGCTACGTCCAAAACACCATCAACAAGCTTCTTGAAGGTGGAAACGACACAAGAAACGTCGCTTCTATCGTCAATACTAAGGCGGATGAGCTGGAGATCACACTGCGGAATGATACCCGCTTTACTCTGGTGCCAAAAGTGGATGCAAACGGACAGTTTACCATTACCGCCTATGACGATTCAAAAAAACCGCTGAGTATTCAGCAGACCGGAGAACAGAGAATTTATACATTTCCTGATCCACGTTTTTCTATGCTTACATTAAATGTGAATAACTTTACTATTGAAAACCAGACTTATTCCGGATTTAAGATTAACGATGCTCCTAACAGTATCTCCTGGACTTTTGTATTTAAAGATGGCAAATGGAAATATTATACCCCCTTTGGTAAATTTACCCGCCTTCATAAGGTGGAAAGTTTTGGTTTTAAAAACCATCAGAATATCGCAAACCGCCGTGGATTTATCTGGTCCCGGACCATTCCTCTGATGAAGGATTACTGGTTTACGGGAATCGGTCCTAACGCCTTTATCATCGCTTTTCCAAACGATGATTTTGTGGGCTCGAAAAGAGTAGGTGATACCACTACGCTTGTAGACAAACCCCACAACACCTTTCTCCAGATCTATATACAGACTGGTGGACTGTCCGCACTGGCTTACGGAGGACTCTGGGTTCTCTATATGATAAGCGGTATCCGTATCTTCTGGCGCAGGAAGCAATACCGTAACATTGACATTATAGGACTTGGACTCCTGGTGGGAATCTTCTCTTTTGCTGTATCGGGTATTACGAATGATACGATCATCGGTACACAGGTGATCTATTGGACTTTACTGGGCGCCGGATATGCGGTAAACCGCATCATCCGGTCAGAAGACCGACAATAACAAATACTGACATGAAAACAGAGGTGTACCATGAGAAACTTTGATCCATATAAAAAGACAATACTGTTCTTCTTATCCCTGCTCAATATCATTATGATGACGATACTGTTTTCTTATTTCTGGTATCACTATTTTGCCGAAACCATGTACACTTTTCAATTTTACCGGAGAGGAAATTATGTCGTCATCATCCTCTATGCCGTGTTCCTCATTTTTTTTACCCGTATGTACGGAGCCATGAAGATAGGACAGCTGCGTCGCATTGAGGTTATTTTATCCCAGTACCTCTCCATATTTATTTCAAATTTGATTACGTATGTCATCATTTCCCTGCTGGCATTCCGTTTTGTCAACTTATTGCCAATGCTCTTTATGACCATGGGAGACTTTGTGATCACAACCCTTTGGACTTTCCTGGCAGGGCGGATCTATGGACGTATTTTTAAATCCTGGAAGATCCTTCTTATTTACGGGGAACGTCCTGCCACGGATCTTGTGTATAAGGTGGAAGAGCGCAGGGACAAATATGCCATCCACGATGCAATTAATGTAAATGAGGGCATAGAAGCAATCGCCAGAAAGGTGAAAGATTTTGAAGCTGTGATCATCGGAGATATTCCTTCCCATCAGAGAAATGATGTGCTTAAATTTTGTTATGGTAACGGAATCCGGGCCTATGTCATTCCCAAGATATCGGATATCATCATGATGGGAAGCGACCGGATTCATATCTTCGACACCCCCTTTCTTCTCGCCAAAGGATATTCTCTCAGTTTTGACCAGCGGTTTATGAAGCGGGCACTGGATATCTTTCTCTCGATTCCCATGATCCTGCTCACTTCACCAATTATGCTTATTACCGCCGCTGTAATTAAGCTTTACGACGGAGGAAGCATACTTTACCGGCAGACCCGCTGCACACAGGACGGACGGATCTTTTCCATAATCAAATTCCGTTCCATGGTAGAAGACGCAGAAAAGGACGGGGTTGCCAAATTAGCCTCCTCCCATGACGCCCGTATCACTCCCGTGGGAAAATTTATCCGTTCTGCCAGGATTGATGAGCTGCCCCAGCTCTTCAATATTTTAAGGGGAAATATGTCCTTTGTGGGCCCGAGGCCTGAACGGCCGGAAATTATTGAAGATTACCGGAAAGATATGCCAGAATTTGAGTTCCGTATGCGGGTAAAAGCAGGTCTTACGGGTTTTGCCCAGATTTATGGAAAATATAACACCGTTCCCTACGACAAACTGAAATTGGATCTCTTTTATATCGAACACTATTCCCTGTGGCTCGATATAAAACTTATTCTCATGACGATGAAGATCATATTTAAGCGGGAATCTACAGAAGGTATTACCGATGGGCAGACCACTGCATTAAAAGAAACAGATGATTCGGATGTGCACCAGGTTCTCCAGGATATCTCGAACAAAAAAAGGGGCGGTTGAGAACCGCTCCTTTTCAATAAAAACATCCACACGGACATTCTTTTTTACTAATTTTGTTATCTCAGCAACACCAGAGGATTTATCGTCTCCCCTTTCTGCATCACCTGATAATACAAGTTTGCACCCTCCACAGAATAATATTTTGTAGGCTTGGCAATCTTACCGATCACCTGCCCCTCACTCACTTCGTCTCCTTTGGATACCGTTACATCTTTCAGCTGACCATAGACCACTTTAAAATCATCACCAATCGCCATGGTCACTGTCGTTCCCGTCTCATCATTTTTCTCTATACGTTTTACGATCCCGGCTGCACTTGCCTTTACATCTTCCCCCACTTTACTGCCAATGATCAGCGCCGGATTGGTCTTAAACTGTGACAGGGTTGGAAAAAATACGACTTTATCGGCACTGTACTCAATCAGGATATCACCCTCTACCGGCCATAAAAGTCCCGTTTCCTGGTCGAAATGAAGCCTGTCTTCCGCAGACACTTTTTTCATCGTTGTCTTTGCTTTAGGAGTTGGCGCCGGCGTTTTCTTTTTTACTTCGGATTTTACATGATCCGTTGTGGCCTCCTCCGTCTGTGGTTCCTGGGTTACCGCCGCCTCTGCTGGTGCCGTTGGCATGGGAGTTTCCTGAGCCACTGGTATATTACCCTGATCTTTGCCACTATCTGAAAAAACATTCATACAGATTGCGCCAAATGCCACCAGACATACGATTCCGCAGATCAGCGATATATAGAACCCCTTTTCTTTATAAAACATGTTATATCACCTCAATTCAAGTTTTATCTATATTCTTGCCTGAATTCAGGTGATTATACAATATACAGGTAAATTAGCTCTGGTAAATATTTCTGAACAAAACGGTCAGTGCAGGATCTTTCCATTTGCCACCTGCATCAGATGTTTCCCGTAACTGGAATTCCCATAGGAATTTGCTTCCTCAATCAGCCTATCCCTGTCGATCCACCCATTTTTGTAAGAAATTTCTTCTATGGCAGACAGCATAATACCCTGCCTTTTTTCAATAACACGAACGAAATCACTGGCATCTGCCAGAGCATCCATTGTGCCGGTATCCAGCCAGGCAAAACCTCGTCCCAAGGTAACCACATTTAACTTTTCTTCTTCCAAATACATGCGATTCAAATCTGTGATCTCCAGTTCCCCCCGCGCCGATGGTCTTACTTTCTTTGCCAGCTCCACGACCCGGTTATCATAAAAATACAGACCTGTAATGCAATAATTTGATTTTGGAACTCTAGGCTTTTCCTCTATGGATATCGCCTTTCCATTTTTATCAAACTCCACAATACCAAAACGCTCCGGATCATCTACATAATACCCGAAAACCGTGGCTCCTTCCTGCCTCGCCGCCGCATTCCGCAGATGCTTCCCAAGCCCGCTTCCATAAAAAATATTATCTCCTAACACCATTGCACAGGAATCCCCGTCGATAAACTCTTCACCGATCAAAAATGCCTGCGCCAGTCCATCCGGACTAGGCTGTACTTTGTATTCCAGATGCATTCCCAGACGGGAACCATCTCCAAGAAGGCGCTCAAAATTCGGCAGGTCCGTCGGTGTGGATATGATCAGAATATCCCTGATACCCGCCAGCATCAAGGTAGAGAGCGGATAATAGATCATAGGTTTATCGTACACCGGCAGCAGCTGTTTGGATGTCACTTTGGTCAAGGGATACAGTCTTGTTCCTGATCCTCCTGCTAAAATAATCCCCTTCATTACGTCCCTCATTTCTTTATTTTTTTATAGAACTGCCACAGGCAATATTTGCCTGTGGCAGTTCTGGGTATCCGAATATATATAATATCCAAATCCGGAAAAACTATTACTCTAATACTGGCTGCATTGTACCATTATTGATGTCAATTGCCATCTGCATAAGTTTCTTATAGTATGCTGCCTGAGCTGCATTCTTGCTCTCATCATAGTTCTTAACAGTCAGCTCAGTAAACTGAACCTTAAGTCCTAAATCTGCAAACTTAAATACTGCATTCGGAATACTGTCGGCAGTTGATTTATCTGTCGGAAGAAGAAGATCATCCCTGAACTCACTTGTGCTGGTTCCAAGGTAGCACTGCATACCCACACCATCGATCAGATTGCCTTTTCCTCTTTCATTTCCAAAAGCCTTGATGCTCTCAGCCAGTGCGCAGATCGCATCACGCTTGTTTCTCTGGAAGCATCCAAAGTCATTATAGAAAAGTTTGATGTTAATATCACGATCTGGATAAAGCGCCTTCAGTTCATCCACTGCTTCTCTCGCAAAGAGGAAGGAGTACTCTACATAATCACGGCCAATTGTATCATAGAAAAGGTTATTATTGATCTGGATCTTGCGGTCGTCACCCTTCTCATACTGACCATTTCCTGTATCAATTGCCTCATTTACAACATCCCATGTATGAATTGTTCCAGGATATTTCTCCTCAAAATACATAATTGCCTGTTTGATGATGCTTCTCAGACGCTCCAGCATAACTTCTTTGCTTGCCAGTGGTTTTGTAGTATCGTAATCTTCATGGAAGAAGAATTTACAGTTTGTATCCATGTTGGAATCGCATACGATCGTATGTCCACGAACACCAATTCCATTCTCATATGCCCACTTAACCATGTTCTCTCCACTGAAATCTTTTCTAAGAACAGGTGTGCCATCTCCGTTTGCATTGGCAATCGTCGCATCCTGATCAAGAAGTCCATACAGTTTCAGATCGTTGTCAATGGTCATACTTGAGAAATGTCTGTTAAGTACAGCCTTATAACTCTCATCTTTGAAGTTTGTATTTGAAATTACACCACCGATGGTAAATCCAAATTTGTCTTCTGTATTCTCATAAAGCGGAGAATATTTCAGTGTCTCTGCGGAAGCATCCTGTTTATCGGAAGCAATCTCAGTAACTTTTACATCTTTGATATAGAAATCATCATGAGTTGTAGTATTTCCATACCAGTTCATACATACGAAGATCTTCGCCGCATTTACTCCATTTGTGGAATAGTTTGCTGCAAGTGTTTTCCAGCTTCCAGAAGTTACTCTCTCCTGAACAAGCATCGGTCTGTCGTTTGCCTCTTCACCATTTTCATCTACAAACAGAATCTGTCCATAGAAAGCACTGCCGTTATGTTTAGGATTAGAATGTCTTACGTCGATGGAGATACGGTAGTCCTTAGAAGGATCTGTCAGGTAATCCGTGATCTCAATCTGAATTCCATGCCAGTTATCTTTACGTCCGGATACAAGTACGGCTGGTCCATTTCCACTGTCCGTCGGCTCCAGGGTGCCTGCATCAACAACGGTTACTTTCTGATCTGTATTATCAGATGTTGTTCTGGAATTGAAATCTACAGAGTGGTCAACCATATCAAAATATTCTTTTTTATCCCAGTTCAGCTTACCAGTAGAAACAATCGATTTTACGCTCTTATCACTGCTGTCACCAATGGTATAAAGAGGAGTATCTGTATCAGCTCCATCTGCCTCCATCAGTTTCATACCATTAAGGCTCTGAGCTGTACTGGCTGTAAATAATTCGTGGAGCGCCTTAAAGTTATCCTTTGCGTCATACCACTTTGAAAACAGTCCTGAAAATGTTCCAAACTGAGTATAGTCATATCCGGTTTCCAGATATGGGTTATCACGAAGTCCCCAGATCGTAATATTACTGATCTTAGGATCTTCCACACTGCTCTTATGCTTGATACGTTTTTCACCAGCATTTGGAGCGGCTGTAAAGTCTGGTTTTGGTCCATTGTTATCATCTGGTTTAGCAGATGTTCCTGGTGCTCCCGTAGTACCCGCTGGTGGCACAGATGGCGCATTGATAGGCGCAGCAGTCGGTGCAGCAGTCACATTAGGAACCGCTGTGGGTTTTGGTGCCGCCTTCTTTACGGTAACCTGAACTTTAAGACTTGTAGCTTTTTTCTTCCCTTTCAAGGTAAGCTTTGCAGTAACCGTAGCCTTTCCTGCTTTTTTACCGATGATAGTAAATGCTGTTTTCCCCTTTTTCTTTACTGTCGCAATCTTAGTCTTATTGGATTTAACCGTAAGTTTTTTGATTGTTTTGGCTTTTGCATTTTTGATCGTTACTTTTTTGGACTTTTTAACCTCAACTGTCACTTTCTTTGTGCTAAGTGCCGGTTTCTTTGCAGCAGACGAATCCGGAGCCTGCACACCCGCCATAGTAATAGCCATGGCCGCGATCAGCGTTTTGGCTAATGCACCTTTTATATTTTTGTGCATACCTAATACCTCCTTTTTGTTAGCACTATCTTTTAAAAAAAGGTGCATACGCATAGGAATGCACCTTTTTTATTTTTAATAAGGTAACGATTTACCTATTATTTGATTGATATTACATATTTATTACTCTGCTGGCTCTTCTGCCGCATCTTTCTTAGCATTCAGTACAACCTTATCAATCGTAACTACAAGGTCACCATCTGTAAGAGCTACAGAATTCTGGAAAAGAAGTTTCAGCATCTTGGAACCACTTACAAGAGTCTCAAGAGAACCTTCAGAAACAATTCCTTTTCCTTCTGCCAGAGCGCTTCCCTTAATATTGTGAACTGTAACAATTCCTGTATCAGAAGCATCCGTATTTACAAACTGCAATGTCAGGATTCCATCATCTTCTAAGGACTCACCCTTATAGGTAGCGCTACCGAACATCGTAATGTTCTCGTAGTTAGCAAGATCTACACCTTCAACAAGTTTGGAAATATCAATAGTTCCTTTTCCTTTACCCTGTGCAGTATCCTTAGCGATGGTAACTACATTATTTTCTTTCAGCTCTAATGTAATATCCTCAATCACAGGTTTTTCAGCAGTAACTGTAATCTGTTTTGTAAAGGTAACTTTCTTATCCTTCGTTGTAGTGATTTCTACAGAAACAGTCTCTACACCAGCTGCCTTAGCAGTGATTTCAGCCTTCTTCTGATCATCTGCATTTGCTTTGAGTTCAACTACGCTTGTGCCGCCTACGCTCCACTTAGCCTCTTTGATATCACCAACGATAGAAGCATTCTTCACAACAGCTTCAGCACCTATTTTATCTCCTACTCCAATGGTTCCTCTGTCAAGAGCAACAAGTCCATCTGGAGCGATACCTTCTGTAGCGTCAATCTTATCGGAAGGCTTGTCATTGCCATCTGAAACACCTTTTTTACTCAGAACACGGATATTACCAACTTTATACTCTGTATTTGCACCCTTTACTCCGTCCAGGATTGCGAAAATACTAAAGCGGATCTTGTTGTCTTTGAGTTCCATGTCTTTAAGTATTGCAGTATCGATCTCGAGCTCCTGATCTTCCAGAAGACCAGCGTTGCTGAAGCTGATTGCATACTCATCAACGGCAATATTCTTAATGTTTGTAAACTGATTTACAGGATCCCACTCATACAACAGCTCTCCCGGAAATGCATCCAGTGAATCTGGATCCGTGCTTCCTGCCAGAAGATATACTTTCTTATTCTCCAGGTCTCCAGCTACAGCATCAAAATCAAATTTTACACTGTAAAGATCTTCTACTGTAGATCCCTCAGGAAGAACAACATCAAAATAGGTATATACGTTACCATATTTTGCATTTTCATTGAGGATCAGATCAGCGGTGCCATTCTCATCCACATTGAAGTATGTCAGTTTAGAAGCTGCCTTACCACCAAGCTGGATATTCTTAACAGAAGTTACCTCCCATGGCGGTGTAGGGGTCGGGGTCGGTTTCTTTGTCTTAGTCGGTGTTGTCACCGGTGTCGTCTGAGGTGCACTAGACCCAGCTGGCGGTGTCACAACAGGAGCAGCAGAAGGTGCAGTCGTAGGAACTACAGGAGCCGCAGTTACCTTTGGTGCTGCATCCTTAACCTTAACCTTCAAAGTCAGCTTTGTAGCTTTTTTCTTTCCCTTTACTGTAACTTTAACTGTAACTTTAGCATTTCCAGCCTTTTTACCAGTTACGTTAACAGCAGTTTTTCCTTTTTTCTTTACAGTAGCAATCTTTTTGTTAGAAGTTGATACTGCAAGTTTTTTAACCTGCTTTGCTTTCACATTCTTAATCGTTACTTTTTTGCTCTTTCCCTTAACTATTGTCACGGACTTCGCGGAAAGCTTCGGCGCTTTTGCCTTCTTCGCTGCATCAGCTTCCGGTGCTGCGGTTCCTGCCAGAGCAACTGTCAGGGCAACTGCCATAACTTTAGCTAACGTTCTTTTGAAATTTCTTTTCAAAACTCTTACCTCCTAATTTTTATAGAATTTATAAAATTCCTTAAACAGTGGCCTTCCCCCAGGGGAAGACCCCCGCTTAATACATGGTTGCTTGATATGTGATCATTCTCACTCAATTGTGATATTATCCAGCTGGAATCCAAAGGACGCATCTTCAGAACCAAATGCCACCTCAGATATCTTACCTGCTCCAACACGGATCCTTGCTCTGATCTGAACCCATTCACTGGTTTCTGACAGATCCTGTGATGTCGCCTGATTCCATATCAGTTTTTCTACTTTATCGTAGTCTTCATAATTCTCGTACTCTGCCTTCATGAAGTTTTTCGGACTGAGTACCGTCACAGTACCGGAATTTGCATCCTCAGCTTTTACCCATGCACTTACCATATACTGTTTCTCTGCCTCGCCGGCACGGTTATCAATCAAGATTGACGGTGTATCTCCGGCAGCAACTTTCAGATAATGTTTACCATCTTTTGCATCGCCCTCAACTACAGTTGACTTTGCAATTCCCTGCAGGGCAACACTCTCACCTTCCATGGATTCTGCATACTTACCATCCGGCATTTCTGCGACAGGAAGTTTTGGCAGATCACCCTGCGGTTTTGGTGTCAGTCGGAGAGAGTAAATAAGGAACTCTCCAGGACCGTTATCGTTGCAGGCATTTCCGATGGCAATGTATTTCACTGCATTGAAGTTACCTGCTGTCGCCTCGGTGGATTTTAAAGTACTCAACAGTTCTGAGAAGGTCTCGATACCACCAGTAACAAATTCGCCCTTATCATTTCGATCCGGTGACGAACCGTCATAGAACGGCTGCGTGGCAATCGCTGCATTCTTCCACCACTCAGCATCTGTTACCTTCTGCTGTTCTGGCAGGTTCTTGTCATAGAAGTCCAGTGTGGTCTGGAAGGTGGAAAATCCTTTCAGTTCTGCCTTCTGGTATGCCGACAGGTTTACTTCTTCCGGAAGCTTGAAGTAAATTCTCTGGTTCTTATCTGTAAATGTAAATTTCCAGCACTCGGTACCCTGATCGTCCACCGTTTTCTCCGGTTTCAGATCCCCGGAAAGCTCCGGATCATACCATGCATCCAAGTCCACATTATATGGCACTGTAGGAAGTACAAGCTTGCAGACCTTGATGGTCACACTCTTTGTCAGAGCCGGATTCACCTTGGATGTAGCAGTGATCACTACCTCAGCGGTCTCAACGCCTGCATAGTCAAAGTTCTCTGGAACTGATACTTTTCCTTCATTGCTTACTGTTACCTGTGCATTATTGGATGTCCAGATAAGTTCCTTCTGTGTTGTATCTTCTGGAGTGAACTTCACATTCACGTTTGTGGAACCGCCTGGATAAACAATGTCGCCGCCTTCGCTCAGGGAAAGATCAAATCCGGTAACCGGAATATCATCCGCTACAAGAGCCAGATTATCCATGTAGTATACAAGGCTTCCATTCGTGGAGGCATACAGCGTATTTCCTTCATAGGTACTGCCCAGAACCACATCAAACTTGGTCTGGTTCAATAATGTGTCGTCTGCCTCTTTGATACGCGTGGTATTGAAAGTCAGGTTTCTGGTACCAAAACCAACCTTTGCCTGCGCCTCAGTCATCTTAAATCCATTTGTACAGGAGTCTTTGGCAAAATGGGTCGCCGGCTCCTCCATCTTCCATACATTGTCGTGGTATGTCGGAAGATATTTCTGCTGCTCTTTTGACTCAACACCGTTGTGGAGCTTTATTCCCGCTTCCTTATCACTTCCCGTTGCCATGGAAATATTCTTTCCAAAACGGTATTCCGGGTGACCGGCTACATGAGCCGACTCCGTCTCATTGTTTGTTGTGGAGAAGAAATCGGTTGTCTTGATCGCTCCGAACTGATCGAAATAGCAGCGTATCTCTTTGTATTTGATATCTGCCACATTTCCAACCACACGCCAGTCTGCACGGATCGTAGTATAGTTGCCCAGAGTCTTTCCGGCTGCGGAAACCCCGTCAGAGTCTTTCAGTTTAGAAGTATCTACGCTGAACACCGGCGCAAAGTCAAATGCCTTCTCCGGTCCGTCCATCTTGATCTCCAGACACTTGTTTGTCGGGTCTTCTGGATCCTGTACAACTGTCATATGTCCGGAATTCTTTCCTGCTGCTGTATATTTTGTCCAGCTTGTTCCCACCGGATAGCTCTCGAAGTCCTCGATCATCGTATACTTTCTGTTATCCGGAGGCGCTGTCGGTGCCGGTGTCTTATCAGTGATGAACTTAACCACTTTCAGTTTTACCGTTGCCTTCTTGCCACTTCCATCTATGGCAGTTGCCGTGATCTTAGCTGTTCCCTCTTTTTTGGGGGTGATCTTTGTGCTGGAACCAACCCTGAACGCTTCCGGAATGAAAGCTACGCTGGATTTACTGGATTTCCAGTACAATTTTTTACTGGTCGCCTTTTTCGGAGAAACGGAAGCTTTGAGTGTCAGTTCCCTTCCTCTCATGACCGTATATGTACCCTTTTTCAATTTCAATGTTTCTTTATATTTTGGATACACCTTCTGCTTCTGTCCGTTTACTGTCTTAAGCACCCAGTTCGCACTGCTCCATGAACAAACAGCTTTAGAATTAATGGATACTTTCTTTACTGGTGTACCAATCTTAACTTTGATCGTTGCTTTTTTCTTTTTATTCTGCTTGGATGTCACTGTGATCTTCGCAGAGCCTTTGCTCTTGCGAGCCTTTACGACACCCTTGGAGCTGACACTTACAGCTGACTTGTTACTTGACTTGTAAGATACCTTTTTACTCGCTTTTTTAGGGGTCACAGAAACATTTAACTTTTTCTTCTGTCCCTTTTTCAACACAAGTATGCCAGAACCGCTCACTTTGACTCCGATGTTGACTTTTTTAACTTTCTTAGCCGCCGCCTGAGAGTCAACGGATGAAACAGCCAGAGATGTCAGCACCATGGCAAATGCCAGTAAAAATGTGACAATCCTTCTGAAACACTTGTGTGACTGTGTACCGATTTGTCTCATCAAAATACCTCCTAAATTGTTTTTCTTATTGCGGAAAAACTCCAATTCTTCCACAATGAAATTACCATCATTATATCACCACTTTGTACAATATGCAAGGCTATTTTTCATTTTAGCCCCCTCTCACATCCCCCCTTGTTTTAACAATATTAACAATTTATTCACATTTTGTTTCTTTTTAGATTTGACTTCTTTTGTTATTTTATATAGAATATATAGAAATGTTTTGTCATTCCTATGGCGTATATACATGAATTGAAAAA
>CAMTDY010000069.1 GCA_947070915.1 uncultured Roseburia sp. | reverse complement strand
GATGTAGCTCCGTCTCGTGGGCTCGGAGATGTGTATAAGAGACAGTAATATAACAGGTAATGTATATGATGTGAGGCAAATGTTACTTTTGAGCAAGGATACTACGGTATAATTTATTTTGAGCGTACTACGAAGAATTTTTTATGCGGAATTATTGAAAGCATCTAAACCTTAAAAATGGGTTTTGATGCTTTTTTTTACAAATAAACGGATAGCAATGGAGAACATAAGATGGAGTTCCATAATATGAAGAATTAAGAAACTGCAAAATTAGCATGATTTAAAACGGAATTGACATACCAGAATCGAGAAAAATATGTTATCATATATCGTATATACAAATAAGTCCCACAAATACGAAATGTTATTTACTACTTTATATATTGAAACTGTTAAAATGGATGACTATGCTAAAAGTGTTTAGAAGATAAAGAAGAAAAGAGGCTGTTTGAGGAGGTGAATTGGTAAGATGAGGATACTCAGGGACTTATCCATACTGTGGTCGCTGTTTCATATACTGATCCTTTTTATGCTTCTGTACCGTTCCCGTTATCCCCGAAAGAAAACCTTTTTGCTCACGGGGATCATGATGGGGCCACTGATCCTTTTGAATGTGGTTGGGCTGGCAGTGTATGGGGCGGAGTTTATGGGAAAAATATTTATTCTGACCTGCACCCTGCCGAGCCTTTTATTCTTCTGGTTCATGTCAAAAGATAAGAAGGGAAGGTTTTTCTTTACCTTTTGTCTGGCGGACACGGTGGCATTGTGGATCATTGCTGTGACCAATATTATGGATTTTTATCTGGGAGGTCAGCAGTATGTTCTGATGTTTGTCGGAAGGCTGGCGCTGTTCCCGCTGGCGGAGTGGGCAGCAGTCCGCCGTTTAAGAAAACCATATATGGAGCTGCAGGAGTCGGTAGCGGAAGGATGGGGGCTTTTTGCAGGGATGACGGCGCTTTATTATGTTCTGCTCGCCGTTAATTCAAATTTTCCCGTAGTGGTCACAAAGAGGCCTCAGGAACTTCCGGTTTTCCTGCTGATTCTTCTGCTGATGCCTATGACCTACGCCACGATCTTTGCGTCCATGTACCGTCAGCTCCTGCTCCACAGAAAGAGGCAGACTGAGCGCATTCTGCAGGAGCAGAAAAATACGCTGGAAGCTCAGCTTGATAACCAGTATAACATCAGGAAGATGAAGCATGACATGAAAGGTTATACAGCTACCCTTTCTGGTTTGCTGGCTGCGGGGAAAACCAGGGAGGCAGCGGACTATCTGGCGGGAATGGAAGAGAAAATGAATGCCCTGTCGGGGCAGTTCTGCATAAATCCCTACATCAATGCCACGCTTGCTTATTACAACCGGAAACTGGAGGAGATTTCAGCAGCCTGCAGGATGGACATACAGATCGGGGAGGAAGAACTTCCCTATATGGAGCTGTGCCGGATCCTTGCAGATGGACTGGAGAATGCCTGCGATGCTCTTAAGAAACTTGAAGAAGATAAACGGGAGGTTTCTGTGCATATGCGGTATCACAGGAGTTATCTTCTAATACGGATCAAAAACCGGTGTCCGGATGATCTGCAGGTGGCATGGGGCGAGATGGTACCCACCAGTAAGACAGAGCCGGGACACGGTTTCGGGCTTCCTGCCATACAGGAGGCTGCCGAACGGCTGGATGGAGATATGTCCTGTTATACAGAAAATGGGTACTTTTTGCTGGATGTGATGGTACGGGTATAAAAATTAATTATAGAAAAGTAGGAGGAAAATCATTATGGGTAAACAGAGGAAAAAGAAAAGGCTGGCTTTATTGCTTTTGGTTACAACGTTAATATCAACTGTTTTTGGCTGCTGGCATGGAGGTAACAAATTTAATGTACAAGCAGTCTCTGATAGAGAAACCTTAAATTATTTTGCAGAAGGTTTTGGAACCGGAGCAGATTTTTCAAAGGATAGCTGGGAAATGAAAACCGCTTTCACGGAAGGGGCGTCATCAAGTATTACAGAGAATCCCAATAATCAGGCTGGGATTGTGGAAAATGAACATTCGGGAAAACAAGAGAAAATTATAAGATTAATCAACGCACGGTCCCTTGACCTTAATTCGGCAAGCGCAGATGCCTGGAACCGTGTGAGTACGGCAATTGTAGGCGACCAGGTTTCTCTAAAGGAGAGCAGTGAATTTTCGGCAAAATTCACAATATCCATGCCGGATGCCTGTACAAATGAACATATAGTTGGTGGTTCTGAATGGGTACATGAAAGTGGTGGTGATGGAATTGCATTTATTATAACTCCTGCCAGTACAATAAAAGGAAGTATTGGTACCGGTATGGGCTATTATGGTATAATGGACAGCCTGGCGATTGAACTGGATCCTTGTTTTAATGGTGCGTATGGTTCCTTCGCTTCATCAACTGCTCCTTATGTGAACTGGGGATATGATAATCAGGTGTTTGCAAATACAAATTACGGGTATCTGCAGGCTGTTGCTGACGATACAAGAAATAAAGGACTTGAATATGATTGGGACTATAATTATTGGACTTACTTAAGAAATCAGGGCTATGCAGAACTGCCTGCTTCCCGAGATAGAAGATTTGACCATGTGGGAGTTATGCTGGATGGTGAAACCAGAGAGCATTGTGGAATTTCCTACCTGAATGGCCTGCAGCCGGATAAAGTGGAGTATGGCAAATATGTGAATGTTCAGGATTCATCAGCCAGCACCCCAAGTACTTCCTCGGAATGTGCGACACGTTTCACTGATGAAGGTGATATAGATGTAATAGGAGAAGAAGTGGATAACAGGCTTTTTACAGTCTGGGTGGAATATGACGGGGAGAACTTATTTGTCCGGTATGCAAATGGAAACTTTTCCGAGGCAGTAAGACCTGAAAATCCTCAAATTGCATTGGAAGGGAGATCTTACCTTGCACAGAAGTTTGCAAACGAGGATGTAAGCATTGGCTTTGTTTCTTCTATTTCTTCAAATACTGGTTCAGCTGCAAGTCATACCGTTCACAGTGTTGCATTTGCAAATACCTATATTGAGAATGGGATTACGGCAGAATATATACATAATACTAAATTGACAGCTGCCAAAGAAGTAGTGCAGGGAGTACTGGATGGCATTACTGTGGATAATGATACTACAAAGAAGGACATTCAGGATACGCTGGATGAAGCCCTGGATCAGGCAGGAATTGCGGATGTGACTGTAACGGTTGGGGACTTAACTAAAACGGAGCCCACCACAAGTGCCGAAGGAAGGATTGAGGCAGTTATCTCATTTGAGTGCGGAACCGTAAGAGACAGTATTACGATGAATAAGGTGATAGAGAAGCTGCCAGCCCCAACATCGACAGCAGCCCCGACAAGTACACCGGTTTTGCCAACAAAAGAGCCGACAGCAGCCCCGACAAGTACACCGGTTTTGCCAACAGAAGAGCCGACAGCAGCCCCCACAGCGACGCCAGTTCCACCAACGGCCGAACCAACGAGTACGCCGGTTTCACCGACAACCACACCGGTTTTGCCGACAGCAGCCCCGACAGACACACCAGTTCCACCAACGGCTGAACCAACGAGTACGCCGGTTTCACCAATAACCACACCAACAGTAGTTCCGGCAGTCACACCGAGTCCGGTACCGGCAATTGTTCCCAAAAAGGAACAGGAGAAATATGAGCTATCTCTCAATGCCAGACTAAAAGTGAGCCAGGCTGGTAAAAACATTAATGTTTCATGGGGGAAGATTGCGGAGGCGGATGGATACGACGTCTATGTCCAGTATTGTGGAAAGAAATATACGGAAGGATCCATCACAGCCGTAAAGAGTGGGAAGACGACCAAAATTACCCTTAAAAAAGTAAATGGAAAAACTTTAGATCTCAAAAAGAATTATAAAATTTATGTCCTTGCCTATAAGCTGGCAGATGGCAGAAAAGTAACCCTTGCAAAAACCATAACAGCCCACATCGTTGGCAAAAACAATAAAACCTACACAAATGCCAAAGCGGTAAAGGTAAAGAAAAATTTTTATACACTGAGGAAAGGTAAAACAGCTAAAATTTCCGCAAGTACTGTTTTGGTGGAAAAGGGGAAGAAACAGCTTACTGACGCTCATGCAAAGGAGTTCCGTTATGCGAGCACTGATAAAAAGGTGGCTAAAGTATCTGCAAAAGGAAAGATTAAAGCGGTGGGAAAAGGTAAGTGTACCATATATGTCTATGCCAGAAACGGCTATGCGAAAAAGGTAAAGGTTACGGTAAAGTGATATAGATGTGAAACCAGCCAGATATTTGGTAAGCATATCATAGGATCGCAGTCAGAGATAAAAAAGACAGGAACTTTAGTATAGCTCGACGGCACCGTCGAGCTAAGGTATCCTGTCTTTTTTTGTGGAGGATGTCCTAAAGTATGCTGACACAGAACAAGTATTGAGGAAGAAAAAAGAGAATTTACTCGTGAGGATTTTAAGAAATGGTTTAGGGAATTGAACAAGGAGTGCCTGGGACCAGTAGATTCCATTTTAGCTGAGAAGCCGGTCTATGTTAGAAGGGGCTATTATCATTTTAGGGATAACTGCTCATTTTTGCGGGGAAAAAGAGATTATGCCACCTATGATATTTCAGATGAATGGGCATATAAGAGATACCGATGCTGCAAAGAATGCTGTCCTGATGGATTGAATGATTTTTCTGCTCCGTTTTTCCATGGATGAGTTACTGATTCTCATGTGTTATGTCGAATTTTGTCGAAAAAATGTGCTTTAAAATATATAGAAATTGTGTTATATTTTAAGGGAATATTTGGTATGTAAAATGAGCCAGGGAGAAGGAAAATAATTGATAGCACATATTTCAGATGATGGGTCCGGCAGGGAGGAGTCCGTAGCGGAGCACACGGAAAAAACCGCGTATCTGTGCAGGGAAAAGGGAAAGAGATGTGGGATCTCCCAGATCATGTCTTTATGTGGAATATTCCATGATATGGGAAAAAATAAACAGAAATTTGATGATTATATCCATGCGGATGAGCGGGAGAGAAAAAAACTGCGGGGAAAGATCGGACATGCTTCCACCGGGGCAAAATATATATATGACAGAAACCATGAGAACTCTTTGAAAGCAAAGGTTTTTACCGAGCTGGGTACCTACGCGGTGGCGGCCCATCATGGATTATTTGACTGTGTAAATGAAGAGCGGACAGATTTATTTTCTAAAAGATTAAGCGAAGTGGAGGATTATGAGGAGGCCTGCCGTAATGCCGAGCATGATTATCTCCTACAGTATGAACCAGACAAGGTTTTTGTAAAGGCGGAACAGGAATTTGATCTGATCTGGGATAAAATGAAAAAAGTAGTTGAGATGATAACACCTCTAATATTAGTTGAGGATAAACGAAAGAAAAGAAAAATATTATCCGACTGCCGGTCTTTTTTGTTCGCCTCTCTGCAGCGGTTATTGTTGTCTGTATTAATCGATGCGGATTGGGAAGCTACTACGGATTTCATGAATGATGTGGACACGCTGTCTAAGGACATAGATGTGGATCATAAAAAAATATTTGCGAAAGCTGGGGAGAACTTCGAGGCCTATATGAAGGAGAAGCGTTGTTCTATCTGCCATTCTGACCTGACGGACAGAGAAAGAGCGATCATGGAGGCAAGAGACCGGCTGCAGGAGGAGTGCAGAGAATTTGCAAAGTATCCGGCGGGGATCTATTGTCTGCCGATTCCAACAGGGGGAGGAAAAACGCTGAGCAGCCTGGCATATGCCCTGGAGTATTGTAAGCAGCATCCGGAGACCGAACGTATCATCTATGTGTCGCCATATATCAGTATCACAGAACAGAATGCCAAGGTGTTCCGGGAGGCCATCGGGCAGGAAGAGTGGATACTGGAACATCATTCTTCCGTAGTCAAAGATACGGCCAATGGCGATAGGGATTTTCAGCAGGAAGATTACCGGAAAAACCGGTTTGCACAACAGGATATAAATTGGGAGGAGCCTTTTATCTGCACCACCTTTGTGCAGTTTATGAACACACTTTTTTCTGACCAGGGCAAGTCTGTTCGGCGAATGCACAGGCTGGTAAACTCGGTTATTATCATTGATGAGGTTCAGTCTATGCCCGTCAAATGTGTCCACACATTTAATCAGATGATGAATTTCCTGAATGCGGTGTGCAACGCAGATATTATCTTATGCACAGCGACACAGCCAGCGCTGGGAGATGCGGTGTACCCTGTGTGTTATAGTGAACCTAAGTATATGATAAAGAATGCGGCGGCCTGGTTTACCCGGTTTGAACGGGTGAAAATACATGTTCCTGAGCTTGGGCAGAAATATACATTTGACAGTCTTGGGAATGAGATCAAATGTCAGTTAGACAAGTACCGCTCCATCCTGGTGATATTAAATACAAAATCAGCGGTAGGAAAATTGTATGATATATTGAAAGAGCTGCCTGTACATGTGGAATATCTCACGACAAATCTATGTGCGGAGCACCGGAGCGACAAGATCGAAGGGGTAAAGAAAAAGCTTAGGGAGGAACAGGAGAGAGTTGTCGTTGTCAGTACGAATCTCATAGAGGCGGGAGTGGATATATCCTTTGAATGTGTATACCGTTCCATGACAGGGCTTGACAGCCTGGCCCAGAGCGCCGGGCGGTGTAACAGAAATGGTGAGATGAAATATGGGGTCCTGAAACTGATCCAGCTTGAAGGCGAGAATACCGGGAATATGGAAGAATTACTGCGTAATATCGGTGTAACGGATCAGATTCTGTATAATTACCGGAAAAGCGGCAGTGGCGAGAGCCTGTTGAAGCCAGCATGGATGGATCAATATTTTAAAAAGTTGTATTTGAATTCCGAAGATAAAATGAACTTCCCGATAAGGCAAATGGATACAAGTATTATGGAACTTTTATCTAATGGTTTTCTTTGTACGGAGAAAAAGAACTGTATGAACCAGGCGTACAAAACAGCCGGCCGGGAATACCGGGTGATTGACGATCATTCCTTTGGCGTGATTGTGCCATACAAAGATGGGAATAACATCCTGGAGGACATCCGGCAGGCATCGGACCTGGCAGAAATAAAAGAGTGTATACGAAAGGCGCAGCGGTATACGGTAAATGTGAGAGAAAACCAGTTGGGAAAATTTAATGGGCTCATTCAGCGCATCAGTGAGCGTATCCCCGGTATATACATGGTGGCGGCTCCCGGAGCTTACACAGAAGAGCGTGGGATCACCGCGGAATGGGAACCACTTATTTTTTAATATATAAATGTTGCCAGGGCCAAAAGGGATTTTGCCCCAGCATCAAGTCAATTATAAAATTTTACGAGAGGAGGAGTACAGAGTGGAAAAACCGAATATCATCGAGTACACCGTATTTGGGAGATATGCCTTGTTTACAGATCCTCTGTCCAAGACGGGCGGGGAAAAATGTAGTTACCAGATACCTACCTATCAGGCGCTCAAGGGGATCACGGAGTCCATTTATTGGAAGCCAACGATCACGTGGGTCATTGACGAATGCCGGATCATGAAATGGATCCAGACAGAGTCCAAGGGGATCCGGCCCATCAAATACAGTGGTGGAAATGACCTGTCTCTTTATACCTATCTGCGGGATGTGGAGTACCGGGTAAGGGCGCATTTTGAGTGGAATGAGAACCGGCCGGATTTAGCCCATGACAGGAACGAGAATAAACATTATGACATCGCCAGGAGAATGCTTGAGCGGGGCGGAAGAAGGGATATCTTTCTGGGAGCCAGGGAGTGCCAGGGATATGTAGAGCCCTGTCCCCTGGATGAGGGGAAAGGGGAATATGATGAGACAAACCTCTCTTTTGGCATTATGGTTCATGGTATTACCTACCCGGATGAAGCTCTACGAGAAGAAGAGAAGGGAAAAATGACGGTGCGTCTGTGGAATGCACAGATGGAAAAGGGCATCATTCATTTTCCCCGGCCCGAAGAATGTGAGATCCGGCGTATCCTGCGCAGTGAAAAGCAGAAACCCTTTGTACCTGGAAAAAATTTTTCCGGCTTAGAGGAATTTGAGGGAGGTGGCGTCTTTGGCATGGTTAAAGACCTTGGCTGATACATACGATGTCTATTCGGAACTGGCGGGGGTGATAAAAAACGACCAGCCTGTGCTGCTGCCCCTTTCCCATTCTACCTTTAACGCTCAGATTGAGGTGACGCTTGATGAGGAGGGAAATTTCCTAGGCTCGAAAAAACTCGATAAGGGGCCGGATGTCGTCACAATAATCCCGGTGACAGAGGATTCCGCAGCGAGAAGCAGTGGAATTGCGCCACACCCGCTGTGTGACAAGCTTTGTTATGTGGCGGGGGACTACGCGTTATATACAGGAGATGAGAAGAAAAAAGAATATTACGAGGCGTATATGGAACAGCTGCAGGACTGGGCGGAATCTGAGGACACGCACCCAATGGTGAAGACGATATGGAAATATCTACAGAAGAAATCGCTGATCTATGATCTGATTCAGGATCATACACTGGAGCTGAATGAAAACGGAAGGCTTACAGACAATGTAAAATTGCAGGGTTCCGGGCAGACCGGCGCCAATGTGAGGTTTATCGTCTACGGAAATGACACGCCCCGTGTATGGAAAAACCGGGAATTGTATGAGACATTCGACAGGTATTACCAGAAGAAGGCGGGACAGACGGAGCTATGCTATGTATCTGGAGAGATGGGCTCCTGTTCGGAAAAACATCCTTCCAAGATACGCAACAGCGGTGATAAGGCAAAACTGATCTCAGGAAATGATAAAGAGGGATTTACTTACCGGGGCAGATTTGCCTCGAAAGACCAGGCGGTTTCTGTCGGATATGTGGTGTCACAAAAGGCTCATAATGCCCTGAAATGGCTGATCCAGAAACAGGGATACACGCGGGATGGTTCAGCGGTGGTCTGCTGGATGTCAAACCGGGATATGTCAGTTCCCGACATGATGAAAGATTCCATACATGCCTATGGGGATCTGGATGATTTCGAGTTTGATTTCAATATACTGGCTGACATGGAGGCAGAGAACAAAAATAAACAGGATACCGGAAAATATTTTGCGGAACAATTTAATCTTGCAGTGCGGGGATATGCCGGTAAGATCAAAGTGGATGACCGTATTGCAGTCATCGCGCTGGATGCGGCGACGACGGGAAGGATGTCGATCTGCTATTATGATGAAATGGGCGGTAAGCAGTATATGGATGCTCTGTTATATTGGCAGGAACATTGTAAATGGCGTCGTTATATGACAGTGGAAAAAACGGATGGCGGTAAAAAGAATATCCTATGTGAGTGTTCACCGTCACCCCGTGACATGGCGCTGGCTGCTTTTGGCACACAGAGGTCAAACTGGCTGGAAGCAGATAGTAAACTGATCCGGGCTGTCACAAACCGGCTGCTTCCATTCATTACTGGGAAGGGCAGAAAGATCCCCTCAGACATTGTCAGGGCGGCGGTGAGGAGAGCGTCCATGCCACAATCCATGAATCCGTTTGTATGGTATAACGATGTGTTATGTGTTGTATGTGCAATGATCCGATTTAATTACGAGAACGAGAAGGGAGGCAGAACTATGGATAAATTTCTGGAGGATAATGTAAAGGACCGGAATGTTTTGTTCGGGAGGTTGTTAGCAGTATATGATCTTATGGAGCAGCGCGCCATGTTCGAGCGGGACGAAAATGGCAAAGTAAAAGAAGGGCGTACAACGAATGCAAGACGTTACTGGAATGCATTCAGCAGCAGACCCGCTAAAACCTTTCAAACCATAAAACAGAATATGATGCCATATGAGAAGAAGTTAAATGGTTTTCAATTAAAAAAATTTGAAGAGTGGACGGAAGAGATCATGGTGCATCTTGCGGGAGCCGGCTTTGATAACAAACCTTTGTCGGAGATGTACCTGCCGGCATATTACCTGCAGACAGCATACATGAAACAGGAATTTAAGAAAAAAGAACAGGAAAAACAATAAGTTTAGAAAAGGAGAGATAGCATGGGTGAATTTACAAATAAAATTGATTTTGAAGTTTTAGTGATGGTACAAAATGCAAATCCGAATGGAGATCCGTTGAACGGGAACCGGCCCCGGGAGACCTATGACGGCTATGGAGAGATCTCCGACGTGTGCATTAAGCGCAAGATCAGAAACCGTCTGCAGGATATGGGTGAGAATATATTCGTGCAGAGTGAGGATCGTTCTCTGGATGAATGTGAGAGTCTCTCGGACCGGGCAAAGAGCAATGAGGAGATGCAGAAAGCACAGAAGGATAAGGACCGGGATGCATATGCGAAAGCGGCCTGCAGGACCTGGATCGATGTGCGCAGTTTTGGACAGGTTTTTGCATTTAAGGATGGCAATGTATCCGTCGGCGTCCGGGGACCGGTGTCAGTACACTCTGCTTTTAGTGTATTGCCCGTCTCGATCGACAGTATGCAGATCACGAAAAGTGTTAACAGTGAGACAAAGGATAAAAATAAAAAGTCATCGGACACGATGGGAATGAAACACAAAGTACATTCTGCATTGTATGTCGTGAAGGGGAGCATTAATCATCAGCTGGCTGAAAAAACAGGATTCAGTGATGAGGATGCGGAAAAAATAAAAGAGGCGCTTCGGACGTTGTTCGTAAATGACAGCTCTTCGGCGAGACCAGATGGCAGTATGGAAGTGTGCAGGGTATACTGGTGGAAGCACAACTGCCCGATGGGACAGTATTCATCTGCAAAGGTGCACAGGCTGGTAAATGTCAAACCCAAAGCGGAAGATCCAAAGAGTTTTGAGGATTATGAAATTATCATTGATTCGCTGCCGGATCTGGAGCTGGAAGAAATAGAAGGGATTTAGTTATGTATTCCGAAGAGGATTATCTAATGCTTTCAGGTATCCAGCATTTTGCTTTCTGCCAGCGGCAATGGGCATTGATACATATCGAGCAGCAATGGGCGGAGAACTATAAGACAACGGCTGGAGAATTGATGCACAAAAAGGCTCATGATGAGGGATCTTTTGAAAAGAGAGGGGATCTGCTGATCATCAGGGGACTGCGCATTGCTTCCCATGAACTGGGGCTGAGCGGACAGTGTGACGTAGTTGAATTTCATCAAAGTGAAGAGGGCATCGGCTTATTTGGCTATGATGGAAAATGGATCCCTATGCCCATCGAGTATAAGCATGGAACGCCAAAAGAAAATAATGCGGATGAATTGCAGCTTTGTGCGCAGGCGCTCTGCCTGGAAGAAATGTTTCAGACGAGCATATCCCGGGGTTCTTTATATTATGGTGAGAATCGCAGGAGAAGCCGGGTGGAATTTACGGAAGATTTGCGTAGTGAAACGAAAGAAACTGCAAAAAAGATGCACGAAATGTTTCGGAGGGGACATACCCCTAATGTAAAGACTTCAAAACGGTGTAAGTCATGCTCCCTGGCAAATCTGTGTCTTCCCAAACTGCAAAAGAGTATGGATGTCGGACAGTATATCAGACAGAATATTTACACTTGAGATTAATTTTAGGTGGCGTCTGGCTGGCTCAGACCCAGACAGGTTTTAAATCTGTGCCATAGAACGGAATACAGGAGAGCAATATGCGAAAATTATTAAATACGTTATATGTGATGACAGAAAGCTGCTATCTGACATTAGACGGAGAAAATATTGTAATACAGAACGGGGGAAATATTCTTGCCAGGTTTCCTCTTCACACACTGGAGAATGTAGTGTGCTTCACCTATAAAGGGGCAACACCGGCGCTGATGGGTGTATGTGCGGAGAGAAAGATTGGATTGAGTTTCTTTTCTCCCAGAGGCAGATTTCTTGCCAGGACGGTGGGGAAAGAGTATGGCAATGTACTTTTGAGAAAGGAACAGTATCGTATTTCGGACGACCACGAAAAAGGTGTATCCTATGCTAAAAATATGATATTAGGAAAAGTCTTTAATAGCAGATGGAGTGTGGAGCGGACACTGCGGGATCATGCCTACCGTGTGGATGAAGACAAACTGCGCCGTATCTCGGGTGTACTGTATGATACCCTGCAAAAAATTGAAAAGGTTTCCGCGCTGGATGAGTTGCGCGGGATCGAGGGAAAAGCGGCAGAACAATATTTCTCGATATTTGATAATCTGATTTTAAATCAAAAAGAGGATTTTACATTTACAACGAGAAATCGAAGACCGCCTCTTGACAACGTAAATGCAGTTTTATCCTTTGCTTATACAATATTGGCAGGTGAGTGTGCAAATTCTCTGTACAGTGTTGGTCTTGATCCCTATGTGGGATTCATGCATGGCGACAGACCAGGAAGAACTTCGCTGGCCCTGGATCTGATGGAGGAACTGCGCCCGATCATGGCTGACCGGTTTGTTTTAACCCTGATCAATACAAAAGCGCTCCGGGCATCTCATTTTGAGACTCAGCAGGATCACGCAGTTCTTCTGAATGAAGAGGGAAGAAAAGTCTTTTTTAATGCCTGGCAGAACCGCAAAAAGGAGACGATTACCCATCCTTTTCTGAAGGAAAAGATGGAGTGGGGACTGGTTCCTTATATACAGGCGCTTTTGTTGGCACGAACGGTCCGGGGAGACCTGGATGAATATCCACCATTTTTATGGAAGTAGGTGATTTTTATATTAATACTGATTACTTATGATGTTTCCACACAGGATGCCGCAGGACGTAAACGACTTAGAAAAGTGGCAAAGGAATGTGTCAATTATGGACAGCGGGTGCAGAATTCAGTGTTTGAATGTGTCTTGGACTCTTCCCAGCTGTTAATAGTGAAGGACAAGCTGCTATCAATAATTGACCCCAAGGCAGATAGTTTGCGGTTTTATAATCTGGGTAATAAATACCAAAGAAAAGTTGAGCATTTTGGTGCAAAAGCTTCCTATGAAGCAGAAGGAACATGGATCATATGATGCCAGTAAAACGGTCAAAATATTGTTCATGGACATTAATATATGGG
>CAMTDY010000068.1 GCA_947070915.1 uncultured Roseburia sp. | reverse complement strand
CTGTTCATATATTTGTACCGGTATCCCAAAGGAATACACATCCATATATTCATACTGCTTTTCTTTCATTAATAAATCAATTGGGAATGTAATCTTACCTAAATCATATAAATCCCCATAAAAATCTATTATTTTTCCTATTTTTCTATCTTCTACCCGTTCTTCCCTAGTTATGAGAATAGAAGCCGGGGTTCCATCTTGGTTTACGATTTTCCATATATCATAACGATACACCGGGTGATCAAAATATCTTTTTTGTATATAAGCATAGTCCTTGCTCATAATACATTCCGCAAGTGCTTCTTCAGAAATGACCTCTTTCATTTCCTCAACCTTATGGACAGCTTCCAGATAATATCCGGTATCCTCTGCCTGTGGTATGATCCTGTTTTTTATCTTAGCGATCTTATACTCTTCTATGTCAGCCAGTCGGTAATAATGATCCATCACAGCAGGAGTCATTCCCATCATTTTATAGATACGGCTTGCTTTGCTGCTGAGACCTGCAGAACAGTTATATCTCGATTGGATCTGGCCAAACATATAATTTTCCAGTTCTATCCCAAGTACGGGATTAGAACTCTTGACCGTTTTCCAGACACTTCCGGAAATATCTGGATTCGGACCATTACTGTATTTAATGACCCCCACCATTCCGTAAATCCTTCCGGCCTCATCATCCACCCCCAGAAAAACATTTACTTCTTCTCCGTCTACAAACTGCCATTCAAAAAACTTCCTGTCCCTGGCAAGAATATGCCCTTTTTTCCAATACTCATCGATAAAACTCATGATCCGAGGGATATCTTCATATACAGCCTGCCGAATTGTTATCATAATTTTTCTCCTCTGATCTTCAATGTTTATAAAAAAACTGCCCCAGTCTCCTGGCACAGTTTCCATAATCTATATTCCGTGCCTCCATGCAGCATTTTAATGCAAATCCATGCATAAATGTATCCTTAAGATGGAAACTTAAGGATACATCCTTTTTTTATATCGGACAAAACTTGTCTTTTCTTAACCTATCCCAATCAGATCCCCAGCTTTTTCCACAAATTGTCTTTTCTTATCCATATTACTGTGCACATAGGTGCGGAATGTAGTATTGATATCTGCATGCCCCAAAAGCTCACTGATTGTCTTATAGTCGCATCCAGCTTCCACTAAACGGGTGGCAAAGGTGTGGCGCAGACCATGAAAGGTCACATATTTTGTTCCATTGCTTTTCATAAGCCGGTTATAATATTCCCGCAGCGTGCGGGGCTCTATAAATTTATCCTCTTTTCCGGTCAGCAGGTAGGCGAATGGTCCCGCCTGGTGTTTTTTTAATATGGGAAGGTATTTTTCCGGCAAAGGAATATACCGGTTGGAACGAAAAGATTTAGGGGCCGTTACAATGACCTTACTTTTTCCTATTCCATTTTCTTTGGTATAGATACGCTGTAACGTCTGTTTTACATGAATCAGTCCTTCAGAGAGATCAATGCACCCCCATTGCAGGGCACAAACCTCACCAATCCGCATCCCTGTTGCCAGTGCCAGAGAAATCCCTAAACTCTTCAAAGATCTCTGTTTTTGCAGGCACTTCATTATCTCATATTCCTCCTGCAAAGTCAAGCAGTTTCCATTGGTTTTGGAGGCCATGACAGCGCCATTTTGGGGATACTGATACTGCATTTTCCCGAGACAGGCATAGCCCTTTTTTTCTGCCTTTTCCAGAATTCCCAGCCACAAAGCCATAATATCTTTTACGGATTTATGAGATAAAGTTCCAGAACCGTTTTTCTTTCTCTTTTGGGATAGGAACAGGATAAAGTTCTGGTTGTCCTCATGGCCGATACTCCTTATTTTCTTCCTGCCAAAATAAGGAAGGATGTGGTTTTCAATTGCCACTGAATAGGTGGCAAATGTGGATTCCTTAATATAACTTCTGTATTCTCTCTGCCACCCCCTGATCCATGACTCTACCGTTATGTCTTTTTGTTTTTGTGATTTCATTACTTTTTCCTCCATATTTTTTAATGATTATAACATTCAAACCAGACGCATATCCTTAAGTTTCCATCTTAAGGATACATCCGTTACCCCAGCACACACAGGAGGAATGTGATGATCCGGATCAGACAGGCAGTATATGAAGATATTCCACGAATCATGAGGTTTATTGATGAACACTGGAAAAAGGGACATATTATGGGAAATGACCGCACTATGTTTGAATTTCAGCACGTAAGAGGCAGAGAAGTCTTTTATATCCTGGCAGAAGATGATGTGGATGGCAGGATCTATGGCTCCATGGGATACATTCCGATGGCAGAACAGAAATATCCCTGTATGTCTACCGTTATGATCCAGTCCCTGGATAATCCTGAGAACCGAATGCTGGGGGAGGAAATGGCACGGTATTTTGAACGGAATATGCATTGCCGTAATATCATTTCTGTCGGCATAGAGAAGCGATATGCGAAAGTAATTGACGCACTGGGAACTAATTTAATCGGAAAACTTCACCATTATTATCGATTGGGAACAAAGCGTGATTTTCAGATTGCAAAAATTCACCACTATAACCTGCTTCCCGTAACCGACCATAGGAACAGACTGGTTCCACTAAAGAGTTTTAGGGAATTTGAAGATCTGGTAGATCCAGATGAGCTTAATAAAGACTACCCGGAAAGAAGCCCTGCTTACATAGAACACCGGTATTATCAGCACCCCTACTATACTTATAAAGTATGGGGCATACAGGGAAGCCATGGTATCAAAAGTGCTTTTGCAGCCAGGGAAGAAGTGGTTGGGACGTCAAAGGTACTGCGTATTGTCGATTTTTTTGGAAAAGATACTGAATTGGCTAATATTGGAAGTGAAATAGACCAAATTCTCCTGGAGGAGGATTATGAATACATAGATTTTTATTGTTATGGTATTGACCACAACATTTTGCATCAGGCAGGCTTTCTGCTGAAAGGTCCAGAGGATCCCAATATCATACCAAATTATTTTGATCCTTTTGAACAAAAAAATGTGGAAATATACTTTTACGCATGGCGAAAGGAAAAAGTACATGTATACCGGGGATTTGGAGACCAGGACCGCCCTAACCATCCAGGAAATAAAAGGTCGTAAAAAATAAAACGAAAAGAGGTAAATGTAAAATGAGTTTAGAAGAAAAGATTACTATGTTAGAAGAATTGATGGATTTGGAGGAGGGCACCTTAACTGCCTCCTCTGTGCTGGAAGAATTTGAAGAATGGGATTCTTTAAGTAAATTATCCTTAATGGCTGCTGCCAAAAAAGAGTTTGGGAAAAAACTTTCCGTAAATGAGATGAATATGTTTCACACGGTTCAGGATGTTTGTGACTACTTATCGTAAGGGCTGGTGCAAAAAATGATTGGTGAATTTCCCAATGTTCAGATCCAGGGTATGGCATCCGCAGTACCAGAATATCTGGAGAAAAATACAAATTTTATAAGTGTTCTTGGTCCGAGAAGAACCAAAAAACAAATCCGTCTTACCGGTGTCTCAAAACGCCATATCGCAGGGCCACAACAAAGAACTTCTGATCTGTGCTACGCCGCAGCTTTACCCCTGATGGAAAAACTGGGTTGGAAAAACAGCGAGATTAAAATATTGATCTATGTTTCACAAAGTCCTAATTATAAATTGCCATCAACAGCCTTTTTCCTTCAAAATCGGTTAGGGCTTCCGAAAGACTGTGTTTGCTTTGATATCAATCTGGGCTGTTCCAGTTTCAATGTCGGGGTTCATGTGGTTTCGTCATTACTTCAGTCCTGCGGCATTTCCGATAAAGCGCTGCTGCTAATCGGAGATACGGCAGGTAAAGTGCTTTCACCAGATAAAACAATAACCCCTGAAATGATCGCAAACAGAATGATCTTCGGGGCTGCCGGGGCTGCCATCGCACTGGAAAAAGTAGAAAAAAACAATCTGAAATTCATGACTAGATCTGATGGCAGTGGATTTGAAGCAATTATCCATCATTTTGACAAAGAGACAACGATGAATGGAACAGCTGTTTTTGAATTTGCTATCAATGATGTCTCTGATGATGTAAAAGTATTCAAAGATCACTTTGGCATAAAAGAAGAAGAAATTGATTACTACGTTTTTCACCAGGCCCAGAAATTGATCCTGGATAATATTGCAGCTACTTGTGATCTCCCGGAGGGAAAAGAGCTGCGCTCGTTAGAAGAATACGGAAATACATCTGGTACCTCCGTTCCCTTGACCCTTTGTGCCAACAGGGATAAATTCTCCGGCATGGACCGCGTAAAATTATTTCTTTGCGGTTTTGGTGTAGGACTATCATGGGGAACGATATTTACAGAGATTCCCACGGAAAATATTCTTCCAGTGATCGAAACTAATGAACACTATGACGATGACAAGATTCCTGCTGGTCCATTGTCCGGTCATAACATCCTGGTCGTCGGAGCTGACCAGCCATTAGGCGAATATATCAGCCGTTATCTCAGCGATAAGTGTGCAAATGTTATTCTGGCAGGTTCAGAAAAGCAGAAGCTGTGCCAGATTCAGGATGATCTGTTCCTTGAATCCCACGTTGTAACAGACAGTGCAGCCGACAGTTCTATCTTTGATTCCATAGAGAGGTATTGTAAAGAAAACAAGCTGCAACTGCATGGTATTGTCTTCGTGGATATGAATATGAAACAGGACATCATTTATAAAGCATGTCGGATGCTGCAGACAAAAGGCTGCCTGCACGGGCAGGCAAGCATCGTACTCTCCTCCAATATAGAAAAGCTGTATAAACAGGATAAATCAACGTATTATGCCCAGAAAGCTGAACTTGAGGAGATGCTGTTACGGATCCAGTCAGACATTGGGTCTGAGGATGTCCGTGTAAATGCAGTATTGTATGATGGTACAACACTGGATCTGACACAAATTACAGGGAGTGGACAGGATTGGATAGCGAAATATCTGAAAGGAAATCGTCCATTCGAGATGCAACGGCCACTCTTTCTTGGTAAGGCAGTGGTCTATCTTCTATCGGATGACTCTCAGCTCACAACCAATACTTTAGTTTCCATAAACAGATAAGGAAAACAGAGGTGGAACATGGCAAAAAAAATTCTTATTACAGGAGCGTCCTCTGGAATCGGGGAGCAGACAGCACGATATTTGTCAGAACAGGGTTATGAGACAATCCTGGCAGCTCGGAACAAAGAAAAGTTATACCGCATGGCAGATGAACTATCTTCACCAACGAATGTATTTCCTATAGATCTGACCGAACTGAAAAAGATCGAAGACATTTTTATGTTTTGTCAGGAGAAGAATATCGTCTTAGACGGCCTGGTGCACTGTGCCGGTATTGCCAGACATAATTCTGTTAAAATGAATGATATCGAAGATATGCAGGCGACATTCCGACTCAACTACGACGCATTTGTGGAGTTGGTAAAATACTTTTCTGAACGCAGATACTCTGCAAAAGGATCCAGCATTGTAGTTATATCATCTCTGGCCTCTGTCATCTGCAGGGCAACAGCATTAAACTATTCTTCTTCCAAAGCTGCGGTAAATGCCGCAGTAAAGGTCATGGCAAAAGAACTGGGAAGAAGATCCATACGTGTAAATTCAATCCTGCCAGGTTATGTGATAACTCCTATGACAGCTGGTGACCGTTTAACTAACGATGTAAAAAACACCCAGCCCTTCGGATTTATAGAACCAGAATACATTGCATACATGATTGAATTTTTATTATCTGATAAAGCAAAATTCATTACCGGAGCAAATATACCGATCAGTGGCGGAATGAGTTTTTAAATACAGATGGTATAAAAAATATATGGAAAGCAGGGAAGTCATGACAGAAAGAATTGATCAGATCTTCAGGGAGGCACTGGACATCCCGAAATCAGAAACCATATCCGATGATTTATGTATGGAGGATCTTCCAGCATGGGACTCTCTGGCACAGATGACCATTATCATCCAGTTAAAAAAAGAGTTTCATATTAGTTTTTTATACGATGAGATCTTATCCATGAATACATTGGGAAAGATCAAAGAAGTATCACAAAAAAAAACTGAGATAAAGCGCAGGCTTTAAAAAGGAGAGATAATTTTGGCTTTTTTTGAACTTCATGATAAATTTATAAATAATACTGCCCTGGTCGATGACCTTGACCGGCACTATACTTATGGACAGATGTATGCTTTGGGCGGTCAGATACTAAAAGATGCTAAACCACGGCGAGTATTGATGCTTTTGTGTGATAACTCCATCGAATCCATCAGTACCTATCTAGCGGCTTTACAAAAAGGTATTATCCCCCTCATGGTCAGCTCTTCCATACAAGAAGATCTGCTTTTTTCCATTTATGAAAAATATAAGCCAGCCTATATTTTTATAAATAAAGAAATCCGGAAATCCTTTACAACATGCCATTGTATCCGGGAGGTTTCCGGCTATTTGCTCTTTGAGGCTGACTCTGTGAAAGACTACCCAGTCAATGATGATCTGGCTCTTTTGCTGACAACTTCTGGCAGTACCGGCAGCCCCAAGCTGGTTCGCCAGTCTTACAAAAATATACAGAGCAATGCCAATTCTATCGCCAGATATTTGGAAATTCAGGAAAAGGATGTGGCGGTCACTACCCTTCCACTCAACTATACATATGGCCTATCCATCATAAACAGCCACATGGAAAAAGGCGCTGCCATCGCAGTGACAAATAAGACTTTCTTTGAAAAAAGTTTCTGGGATTTATGCAACCAGTATAAAGTCACAAACTTTGGCGGTGTCCCCTATTCTTATGACATCCTGCAGACCATTGGTTTTGAGCAGCTGCAGATTCCCTCCCTGCGTTATATCACCCAGGCCGGCGGCAAACTGCAGGAAGGGAAAGTAAAACATATGGTTTCGGCCTGTAAGGCAAAGGGAATCAAATTTATTATTATGTATGGCCAGACAGAGGCAACCGCCCGGATGTCTTACCTGCCCTGGGAAAAAGCAGGGGAAAAGAGCGCAAGCATCGGCATTGCGATACCAGATGGAAGATTCGTATTGGAAGATGATCTCGGAAACGAGATAACAAAGACCGGTCAGACTGGGGAATTGGTTTATTATGGTCCCAATGTAACTCTTGGTTATGCAGAGAGCTATGAGGATCTTGGCAAGGGGGATGAATTTAACGGTGTCCTTCACACCGGAGATCTCGCCAGACGCGATGCCGATGGCTTCTATTATATCGTCGGTAGAAATAAGCGTTTCATTAAATTGTTCGGAAACCGGGTGAGCCTGGATGAGGCAGAACAATTACTGGCTAAAAATCATTACTCCTGTGTCTGCGGGGGAAAGGATGACTGTCTTACAATCTACACCGTTGAACAGGGAAAAAGTGAAGAGATCATAAATTATATCAGCGGGGTGATGGGATTTCACAAAAATGCTTTTGAAGTAAAATACATCCGTGAAATTCCCAGAACCCAGTCTGGAAAGGTAGACTACTCTTCTCTTCTATAATTTGGAGGTTTTTATGTTTGGTGAATATTCCAATATTGCAATCCGTGGAATCGCATCCGTAGTCCCCCCGTCAAAGGTCGAAAATTCAGACTGCGTGAGCGAAGAACTGAGTCTCAAAAAGATAAAAAAACAGATCCGGCTTACAGGAATCGAAAGAAGAAGAATCCTTACCGGTGAACAGACGGCATCGGATCTTGCTGTAAAAGCAGCAGAAAAACTGTTAACGGAACTAAAATGGGAAAAAGACTCAATCCGTGTCTTAGTCTACGTAACCCAGGCAGCAGATATGGAAATTCCATCCACCGCCTTATTGATCCAGAATCGGCTGGGAATCGGCATCCACTGCCTGGCTTTTGATGTGAATTTAGGTTGCTCCGGCTACACCGCCGGGCTGCAGATCGTGGCAGGACTGCTGCATCAGGCAGGTGGCCGCGCTTTACTGCTTGCCGCTGACGGAAGAAGCGACAGCCAGCGGGAAAATGCTGCGGATTATCTTCTATTTGGAAATGCTGGCACAGCCACGGCCCTTGAAACGTCAGAAAATCATCTGCTTCAATACCGGCATCAGTCCGATGGGAGCAGATGGAAAACGATATACCGTAAAAATGGCTGCGCTACGATTATGGACGGCAACGCCGTCTTTGCCTTTGCCATCAATGATGTGGCTGACAGCGTAAGACAGACCTTAGAGCATTTTTCCCTGACCACTGGCGATATAGACTACTTCGTATTTCATCAGGGGCAGAAAATGATCATTGATAATCTGGCAGAGATCTGCGGCATCCCCTTGGATAAAATGCTATATTCCTTAAAAGATTACGGAAATACCTCCTGTGCCTCGATTCCATTATCTATATGCAATGAGGTCCGGAAACTAAAACAACAGCAGGAAGTCCGTATGTATCTGTGTGGTTTTGGCGTCGGTCTTTCCTGGGGAAGCATCCTTTTAACGATAAGTACCAATATGATTTTTCCTGTAGAGGAAAGTGATACCCACTACATTGACTGATAATTTGCTGGAGGGAATATGATGAATTATGACCAATTATGCAGGAAGATCTGTGAAATAGAAGATAAGTATGATCTATTTCACCTCACTTATAATCATGTTGCATACTGGAAGTATGCCAGATACTATGTATATCGGGTCTTACTTCATAAATTCTTTGGAATTCATACACCCTGGCTGCAAAACAAGAGTGAAAATGACTTTATAATGCAGCCTCATTTTACTCAGAAATTTACTGACCCTGTCTTCCTTAATGAAGACAGCCCTATATCCAGAGATATTCTAATGTTTACCTTTAACAGGAGATCCAGGCAGGGGGAGGTCTATGTCTCTTCTGTCACTGACGAAATTTCGTTGAACCTGGAATTATCAAACTGTATTGTGGAAGTCCCCTATAACGGCGGATATTATCAGCCAGTTCCCATCAAAAACATCAAATATTTTGATCCTTGGGAGGGCATCGGCCTGGACAATGGTCAGAAATCATATACCCCTATCAGCAGGGGAACTCTGCGCAGACAGCTTTTGCAGATCTTTGAAAAAGAGCTCGAAATATCCTTTACCCCGGAAGAAAAGGGTATCCTCACCACAAACATCAATTATTTTATCCTGTACCGCCAGGATCTTATGGCAAATTATCATAAAGTGATCCAGAAGGCAAACCCCAAACTGGTGATTCTGACAACCTCCTATATTGGCGAATGGATTGTATTGATCGAACTTTTAAAAGAGTTAAAGATTCCCAGTATAGAAATATTACACGGATATGTGGATGACAATTACCTGCCCTATAATTATAAAAAACAGGGGATGAACGACGCTCAGCCAGACTACATTTTTGTCTACAGCCATCTGCAGAAAGATCAAGTAAATTGGGGTATCCCAAAAGACCACATCCGGGTAGTGGGCTATCCAGAAGGGGAAAAAAGATCCCGTGAACTACTGGCCCACCCTCTGAAACGAAGTAAAAAAAGAATTACCTTTATCTCAAATATGGCACAGGTAATGGAAAAATATCTGAATGCCCTGGCGGAAAACATCAATCTTTCAGAATACGAGGTTCTTTTCAAACTTCATCCCAATGAGTATACCTGCTGGAAGGAAATCTATAAAAATCTGTCACAGCATGTCCAGGTGATCGATCACAACGAAAATGACATACACTATTATCTCGCAAATTCTGATATCGTAGTCGGCATAAATTCTACTGCATTGTTTGAAGCGACCTTTTATCCTGTGGATATCTATATCCTGCAGGAGGATAGTTACCAGAATATGAATCTTCTGCTCAAATCAGGCGCCGCCACCCTGGTAAGTGACAGCCCTGGGCTGCTCTCAAGCATTTATGAAAACAGTGCAGGAAAATCATCAAACAATGACATCATTTTCAGGAAAAACTCCATCAATAATGTAAACTCAGAAATTGAAAGGATTTTAGGGGAGGGGGGCTGAGCCGATCAGCACTTCTTTTCCCCTGAAAGCAAATCCGTATTTGCGGATCCGTTCTTTTTCTATCCCCTGAGCTAAAAAAGTCTGCTCATACTTCTTTTCCTCAATCTGATCTAATGCCGCCTGCACGGTTTCCTCCAGGGAAGATTCTTTTTTCGGATTATATACCTTAAATTCCATGATAATCCCATAATCTTTCGGTTTCATAGGTTTCAGCAGCACATCATACCGCCCAAAGCCACTCTCCCTGTTTGAAGTCACCTCGTATCTGCCAGCGAGATCAACAAGTAATCCCAGTACAAATCCATGGTAAAACCGCTCTGGTGTAGTCTTCTCTGATGGCTTATGACCACCGTCAAAGAAACTGAACATCGTTTCTGCGATGATGCTCATATAATCGTTCATCGACTCTATATCGTCTCTTAAAAGAGCTTTGATGAAATCATTATAATCTCCTGCCCTTTCATCAAACCAATCCCGGACCATGTCTTCAAAAGTAAGTTTTACTTCATAATTCGTCAGGGAAAGTTCATATTCATTGTCATGAACCTCTATTACTTTCAAATACCCTGCCGCAAGAAGAAGGCTCCAGACCGCTCTCTCACTTCCCTCCAACTGATTGAATGCCATCTCTTCATGAATCCTGCTCCGAATCCTTTGATCTGCCAGCAAAAGTTCAAACTGCATCTTAATGCCTCTGCTCCCTTCACGGATCAGTCTGTCAACTAGCCCGTTGGAACTTGTATTTGCCCAATAGGGTTTCAACTTTTTTTTATCCAGAAAACAAATAATAGACCAGGGATTGTAGATATCCCGCAAATTCCCTATTGCAAATCCGTCATACCACCGCTTTACCTCTTCCTTATTCGTCATGCCAAATTCATCCATGGCAGAAAAAACTTCATCCTCCGTAAATCCAAAACAGGAAGCATATTCATTGGATGTCGTCGTCACCACATTTAAGTTATTCAGGTCAGAAAATAGAGACTCCTTACTCACCCTTGTGATTCCAGTCATCATCGCCCGCTCCAGATACGGATTGGTCTTAAAAGTATTGTTAAACAAATTTCTCATAAAGGATACCAGTTCTTCCCAGTATCCTCCAACATACGCCTCCTGAAGAGGTGTATCATATTCATCCAGCAGGATGATAACCTTCTTCTCATAATAACAGTAAAGGTATCCCGTTAATTCATGAATAGCCATAGAAGCAGTACTGTTACTCATCTCCCTGCCAACCCGGTCAAAAAATTCTTTGTCCTTTTCTCCTAGTTTTCCCGAATCCCTCAGATATTCATTTTTTGAGAACAAGTCTGTAATAATCTGAAAAATCTGCTCTCTGGCATCCACATAATTATCTGACTTTACCCCGGCAAAGGAAAGAAACAATACCGGATATGTTCCCTGTAATTTCCTATATTCCTCTTCCTGCCATATAGTAAGATCCTGAAAGACATCTCCCTTCCCTTTATACTCGATACTAAAAAAGCGGTCCAGCATATTCATATTCAGGGTCTTCCCAAACCGCCTTGGTCTCGTAAGCAGTGTAACAATATCTTTACTCTCCCACCATTCCTTAATAAACAAGGTTTTATCCACATAAAAACAATTTTCTGTAATCAGTCTCTCAAAATTCTGTTCACCAATTGAAACGGTCCTCGCCATGATTCACCTCCTCATGCTGCCATTGAATCTCATATTATCTATAGTATAAAAGATTATCCGGCCCGTTTCAATAGGTATCTTTGTCTAATATCATCTACTTTCTTTTTTGTGTAGTTCCTTGCTTAGAAAAGAACATCACCACACCTAACAAAAAAGCGCCAAAATCCAAGAACACAGCAAATACGATTGCCATCAAAGCCTTCCCTTTATATGGAAAATATTCAGGTGCACCCGCCAACAAATTATATGCCTTTTCCATTTCACTTGTATCCAGATATAATTTTCTATGTTCCACGGCGTCCGCTTTATACTGATAATAAGTGGTCCAGCAAAATTTTTTGTTGGTTTTTATTTCTTCCTCATCATGTTTGGTACTTTTGTTCTCCCAAAAAGCTTTTTCTTTTTGAAATTTTTCTTGAATTTCACTTTGTGATTTATTTTTTTCTGCTTCTCCGTTTTCATTGCCATCCTGAGTAATTCGCTCTTTTATTTTTTCTTTATAAGCCTCAGGACAATATAAATTGACCGGATGATTGAAAATCATTCCCTCCAATTCTACCATTTGCTTCTTCTTCTCGTTAGTCCACTCTTCGGAAGTAACACTGACAACAGAGTTCTTTTCGTTCTCTTCTATCTCTGCATATAATGCTGCTTCACTGACACTTTCATTTTGAGGGCTTTCAGATACCGCCGACGTGGAAACGCCTTTAGGTTGAGCGGTTTTCATGCTTTCATAATCTGATTTCTCTATATTTTTTACTACATTATAATTTTTACTTATCTTTTGTTTTAATAATTGCAAGTTTTTATCATATCGAACTGCCTCTATGTACTTTTCTATATCGTGCATCAATGAGGTGACTTTACCTATTTTTCCCTCTTCTTCGCTTTGATTTCCCTCTGTCTCGCTTTGATTTCCCTCTGTCTCGCTTTGATTTTCCTCTTCTTCGCTTTGATTTTCCTCTTCTTCGCTTTGATTTTCCTCTGTTTCGCTTTCATTATATTCACCAGCAAGAAAAACCCCCTGCATTTCCAGTAACTGTTTCCTAGCTTGATCTAATGTTTCCAACGTTGTTTCAGATGAACCAAAAGCAGAAATCAACTGTTCAAAAGACAAACTATCTGTTCCAAAGTAAGTGTGCTTAATTAGCAAATCCACTTTGTTTTTTACATTGTCAGCCTCCAGTTTCAGAGAATCCATATTCTGTATCGCCTCTGACTTGATGCGTTTCGTATTTTCAGGAGCTTTCTCTTCGATAATTCTATCAATAGCATCCTCTACTTTATCTAATCCAGAATTTATTGTTTTGCAAAATTCACTTAAACTACGCATTTTTTCAAGGGATGGAGCCTCTTCTTTCCCATTCTTTAATGTCGTCAGCCATTTATTATATGTTTTTACAGCAACCGTATACTGGAAGTAATATCTGTCTCTTATACACATCTCCGAGCCCACGAGACGGAGCTACATCT
>CAMTDY010000067.1 GCA_947070915.1 uncultured Roseburia sp. | reverse complement strand
GGATAAGTTCTGGGAAAAAGGGCGTGGTTATGGGAATTTTTGCGGAAACTCAAGTCCCGGATATATTGACAAAATGACGAAAACATGTAAAAATAGGGGGGGTAGCTCAGAGTGGACCAGAGTTCAAATTCACGCCACCCTGCTACTCAATAATAATAAGGAGGTACGACATGAAAGAGAAACTACATATTATCAGACACCTTTTTACGTTATCTGCAGCACTGCTTCTTATGCTGGGTCTCATTTCACACCCGGCACAGGCAGCCGGACAGACGGCGGGCATATCCGTGAACCGTTCTGCCGGAGTCTGCACCTATACGGTACAGGGACTGGATCCCGGAACAGACAGTTCCATGACGCTCCAGGTATCCCGCAGGAATAATACAGCGGCTGCTTATCAGGAAAACATAGCACTTACCGCTGAAAACTGCCCAAACGGCACTTATACAGGCAACTTTTCATTAAAAACCCTGAATGGTATATTCGATGAATACAACGTCAATATACTGGTGGGAGATTCTGTGGTCCCTGCCGGAACCTGTGACTTTTCCCTTCACACCGGAAATCTGTCCATGAAAGCAGAGGGCGGCAATGCGGACACAACCCGTACCATCACGGTTACTTCCTCTGTTCCAGCCGGCGATGTGGTGATCCCCGGAGAGGACAAGCAGGTGTATGTTGCCGCCTGGCCGGAGGGTTCCGATGAGAGCAACGCAAAGACCATTGCCCTTAAGACACCTTTCGTTGAAGGTAATATGACATTCAGCGCCAACATTGCCCAGGCGGGTACCGCTTATGGAAAATGGAATGCGAAACTTGTTCTGGATAATGGAAACTCCGGAACTCCCATTACCCTGGCGACAAGTTCCTATCAAATCGCTCCTACTCAGAAAACGTTTCTGGTTCAGAAATCAAAAGCCCTGGAAAAGAAAAAATCCTTCGCTGTCAATCTGGATGGATTAAAGAATGCATATGGGATAAAAAAAGTCCGTTTCCAGGTTTATAACAGCAAGGGAAAAAAAGTGGCCACGGTCACAGGAACCAGCAAGAAGGCTGACGGAAGCAGATATTACTCTGAAATTTCCCTAAAAAAGCTGAATTACCTTCTGGATCTTTATACCATAAAAGCAGTCTTGACGGATCAAAACAATAACACCCAGACACTGGAAATGACAGCGCTGGCAGATGAACGGATCCAGTCCGGAACCCTTTCCGTGGCCAGAAAGAAAAATGCTTCCTGTCTTTATAAACTGACCAACCCATACATACCTGGCAACATAAAAAAGGTCCGTTTCGTCTTATACCAGGTGAATGGAAAGAAACTGAAGAAGCAGGCTTCTTATACAGTTACCGGAACTTCCGGCAAGAAAAAAATAACCCTGAAAGTTCCAAATGAAGAAAAGGGTAAGTACAAACTTCAGGTCTATGGTTTCACCAGTTGGGGGAAAAAAATTCTGCTGAACGAAGAAACTTACCGTCTCAGGAAAAAAGATATGGGTAAAAACGGCTGGTTCTATGAAAAATATGCCGGAAAGACCTATAAATTCTATTATGTAAACAACAAAAAACAGATCGATCTGACGGACATCCTGGGGCTGAAAAAGAGCAGTTCTACCAATTCAAACCGGCTGTACATCGAAGTAAACCGGGCTGCCAGCGCGGTAACCATTTACTTATATAATGAAGAGACCAAAAAATACGATATTCCAATTAAAACCTGTTCTGTCTCTGTGGGACGTGACACATGGACTAATGCCGGAACCGGCGGACTGAATGAAGATTCTTCTTACACACCGTTAGGAACCTACTCCATCTGCACCAACGGACAGTCAGTAAAATATACTTTGAAACCAATGCTGGAGCCCGATGGCCAGACCCTCTATGCAAGATGGGCTTCCCACATCGTGGGTAACGTATATTTCCATGCTATCGCTGTGGGCACCCAGTCCCATTATGCTCTGCCGTCCTCCACCTATAACCGGCTCGGATCTCCAGCCTCTGCGGGCTGCATCCGTATGACTGTGGCAGATGCCAAATGGATCTACGACTATGCGCCTGCCGGAACCACTGTAAAGATCGTGAAAGGCAGCACTTCAAAGCCAGGACCTCTTGGCAAAGCGCCGGTTATAAAGACCACCGGCGGAATCAATTATGATCCCACGGATCCGGGCGTACCGGACTCCCGCAAAAAAGCGGACTATAAAGCAAAAAGAATCTCTGGATATATGACAAAGAAAGGAAAGAAGGTCGGTTACTGACCCCCCTTTCCCGTCATTAAACTATATCCATAACAAATCCCCATGTCACATCTTACATGACATGGGGATTTGTATATACATCCTCTGGCCCTTTTAATGAAGCCATCAGGCTTTACACCGATTCTCAGTTATTTTCATTTCTTTTCAGTTTATCTTTAACCTTTTCAAAGACATTCAGGATCTTCGGGTTAAAGGTACCACACTCTCCGTCATAGATCATCTGCACGGCCTTTTCGTGGCTAAAAGCATCCTTGTATACTCTCTTAGCAGTAAGGGCATCGTAAACGTCTGCCACCGATACCACCTGGGCCCATACAGAAATATCATCTCCGCTCAATCCATCGGGATACCCTTTCCCGTCCCAACGCTCATGATGATGTCTGCATATATCATAACTATAATTATACACTCCCTCGTCCATAATGTTCGGAATATTCTGAAGAATCTCGCATCCCTTTACGGTGTGCTCCTTCATGATCTCAAACTCTTCCTTCGTGAGCCTGCCCGGCTTATTCAGTATCGAGTCCGGAATAGAGATCTTTCCAACATCATGGAGAACCGCGGAAGTCGCGATCTTATCAATCTCTTTCTGGGAAAGATGATACTCCGGATAAGTATCGCTTACTTCCTTCATCAATATTCTCGTAAGCTCACTGATCCTCTTGACGTGCTCACCGGACTCACAATCACGGAACTCGATAACCGTGGCCAGGGTCTCGATCATGTTCTGGTTGACATGATTCAATCTACGCACCTGCTCTTCCACAACACTTTCAAGTTCATTCCGGTGCGCATACAGTTCAATTACATTGCCTATCCTGCACTTAAGGAAATGTGTCATAAATGGCTTTCTGATCACGTCGATAGCGCCAAGATGATATCCCTCCAACAGCATTTCCTGGCTGTCCGCCGCAGTTATGAGAAATACGGGGACACTCTGGATCTTCCCGTTTTCATTCATTTTCTTAAGCACTTCAAGCCCGTTTATGCCAGGCATAAGCAGATCTAAAAGAACCGCTGAAATCTGAAAATGTTCACTATCGTCCAGGATCTCAATCGCTCTTTCCCCGCCGTCGGCCTCAACGATCGTGTAATCGTCCTGAAAAATCTCTGCCAGGATCAGTCGGTTGATCTCAACATCATCAACAATCAATATACTTTTTTTCTTATTCATCTCTGACCTCCCCAAAAACATTTACCTGGATGGGATCAGGCATATTTCTCGATGCATGCCACGATCTTCTCCTGAACGGGAAGGATCTGCTGCAAAATTTCTTTTGCCTGCTGCGGCTGATCTTCTCTTAAGAGTGCCACAATTTCATCATACGCTTTAAAAAGCGGCGTCAAAGACAGATTTCCCGCAGCGCCCTTGATGGCATGTGCCTGTTCGATCACTTCCCCGTAATCATTACAATCAAAATCCGGATCCACAGATGACTTGGCAAGCATTTCAGGAAAACGGAAAATCATCTTTTCATAAAACGCAGGATTTCCCGTAAGACGCGCTATCCCTTCATCAACATCAACGCCCAATCCCTTCAATTCATCCAGCATGTTCATCTATTTTTTCCTCCTTTAACTTAAAACACACCTGCATTATACCATACAATCCTATATGGCACAACAAAACTTTTTTGATGAAATATTAAAGAAACATTAATTTTTGTTAAACCGAAAAAGACCGGCTGATCCATTCGTGACAGCCGGTCTTTGTTTATGCCTCATATTCTTCTATCATAGGAGCGATCTGGGACAGCATGTTGTCCACGTCCTCAAACATCGCACTCTTCGTCGTTCCCAGTTTGCTGGCATGGTTAATATGTTTCATGACTTCCTGGTACTGGTCTTTCGTCTTATCAAAGAAAGTATTGACATTCTGCAGCGCTCTCTTTGAGTCATCGATGACGTTGGAGATCTCTGACTGAACAGCAGTGGCGCCCTCGGCGGCCTCTGTGATCTGATCAAACATCTCATAGGTCTGATCCACCTTTTTCAGGCTCTGTTCCAGCGCCTGCTGGGAGGTGTCGATATCAGAATGGAGCTTATCCGTATCTTCCTCTACGTCATCAATACTTGCCTCTACCGCCGCCACCATATTTTTCACTTCATCCGCCAGGCTCTTAACTTCCTCGGCGACCACTTCAAACCCTTTCCCGTGCTCCCCCGCTTTCGCCGCTTCAATCGAAGCATTCAATGCAAGGATATTTGTCTGTTCCGCAATCGAAGTAATTTTGTCCGTACATTTTTTTATTTGCTGCACTGCTGCCTTGAAATCATCAAAGGTACCTTTCATCTCTTCAAAATGGGCTTCTACCTGTTGGGAACTGGATTTGAGCTCCTCCACCTCATCCTGCGCCTGGTTTACCGACTGGGCAATCTCATCCTTTATCGTCTCAAACTGTCCGGATATCTGGTTTATATTAGAAAATGTACCCTCAAAGTCCTGTAACGTCTGCTGGAAATTTTCTGCCTGGTCAAGAACTCCAAGGAAGGAATGGTTCACCATGCCCAGCTGATTCAGAGAATCCACTTCCTTTTGCACAAGATCCTTTTGATAGTCTTTTAGACTTCCCATCACGTGCAAAATGGGATGGGCATCCAGATTATGGTCTTTCTTCTTAAATCGCATTTCCTTCTTCCTCCTTTACTCAAATACCACGCAGGTCATAGACTGGTTCACGAACTGGTTGTTATAATGCTCCCCATATCCCACAAAACCTGCATGATTACCTAAAGCCCCCATTTCTTTCAGATATTCCTGCATATAGTGGTTTTCCGTAAACAACAAATACCGGAACAGGCAGTTTACAGAAAATACGGCAGAAATCTTCGGAAAATCCTGGTAAATATTACGGATGGTATTCTTTACGATCTCCCTGTAGTCTCCCAGTTCCAGCAGGATAAGCACATCAGAATCATTTACCTGCCGGTAGCATGTCAGGCCATTTTTATATATATCTTTAATGGAAATAATACAGGTATCATTTCCATTGATCTTTCCAAAGGGATTTTTAAAGGTCTGGGTCAATATTTCTTCTTCCGTCACATGAAGAATCTGCTGATATACCTGTTTGGCAGGTTTGCCATTTAGCTCGCCCAGTATGTAATCCGATTTTTTGGTTTTAGACGCGATAAAACGATAGTTTCCCATCGGACGATAAATATTTTCCTTGTAAGCTTTGACCCTGCCATTTTTATTTCTGACCAGGGCATAGGCCACCGCATCCTCATAGATCCTGCCATTGGCAGAGACTTTTCCGGCATCTCCGGTCCCTCCTACCAGTGAAATATTCTTCCGTTTCAGTACACTGTGGATTGTTGTCAGCACACAGGCGTCATTTCCAGAACAGAAGTCGATGCAAATGGTGTCTTTTTGTGAAGCATTTACTTCCGCCACATCCTTTTCCAGCCGCTCAATATATTTCACCGGCATGGTAGAAGCCTGTTCCAGTACATTCACCGCTACGCTGACACCATCCGAAAATGCGAGGATACCCACGCCTTTCTCTACTACTCTGCTATCGTAGCTCATACCGATGCAGCCAATGCTGGGAACATTGGGAAAAAGCGCTTCTAACCTTTTCACATGATCCTCAAACTGATCACCGTTGGAAAACAGCATAATTAGCTGAGGATTGCTCACTCCGCGGACTGCCTCCTTTAAATCTCCGCTCTGGCTCATACCAAAAAATTGTTTCACGGTAACGTCCTCCTCTATTTAAAAACTATTATCAACATTCTAACATAGTTTTTTAAACACAACAACAAAAAATTGAATCTGTTGAGAGATTTGTAAATCCACATCCGCGCCGTCCAATTAACAAGGAGGGTGATCCCTCAAGTCACTTTATGACTTTGGGGACACCCTCCTGAAAATCCTCACATGCAATTATAACATCCAGATTCCAAAATCAGTCTGCATATTGGAATCTTCCCACCAGTTCCTTCAGCATTTTCGCCTGGTTTGACAATTCTTCCGAAGCGGCGGCGCTCTCCTCAGAAGTAGCTGTATTCGACTCTATAACGCCGGCGATCTGATTGATTCCTTCCGTGATCTGAGCCACCGCCAGTGCCTGGTTGTCAGATGCCTCGGCAATCTCTGCCATGGCGTTATTTACAAGTTTCACATTATCCACTGCTGAAAGCAGGGATTCCGCCGTAGAACTTGCCAGTTCCATTCCATCTTCCACTGCCTCGATTGCATTCTGGATAAGATCTTTTGTATTTCTTGCCGCCTCTGAACTCTGGTCGGCAAGAACTCCAACCTGGGTAGCCACCACGGCAAATCCTCTTCCACTCTCTCCTGCTCTTGCAGCTTCTATGGAAGCATTCAATGCCAGGAGCGCCGTCTGGCTGGCAATCTCTTCTATGCTGCTGATGATCTCAGCGATCTTATTGGAAGCTTCCTTGATGTTGTTCATCGCTTCCGTATTATTTTTCATATGCTCATTGCTTTCCAGGATCTGTTCACCCATATCTGCGACAATTCCTTTGGTTTTATCTGCATTCTTTGCATTCACCGTTATCTTTTCCGACACCTCTGTGATCGTCGCCGTCAGTTCCTCAATGGCACTTGCCTGGTCAGTAGCGCCTTCTGCCAGAAGCTGTGCCGCCCCGGACAGGTCCGTCGCTCCATCTTTCACATACTCTGCATTATTGTCAATGTCTCTCATGGCCTTACTCAAAGAATCAACGATTCCCCGGAAGGATTTACTGATCTGTGCAAAATCCCCCTTATAGTCGCCGCTGACATTGATCAGGAAATTTCCATCTGACAGGTTTGCCAGATGATCGTCGATATCTGTAATAACCCCTTTCAGATCCTCCACCGTCTCAGATAAACAATTCATCAACGTTGCCGTCTCATCGTTTGTCTCCGGAATCGGAGTATCCGCGTGGAGATCTCCCTGAGCCAGAAGCTTAAGACGGTCCACTACCTGGGCAATCGGTCTGACCACATTTTTCCCCAGCTGGACACCGCTCCAGATCCCCAATACGGTAAAGGCAATGACAAAGATGATTGTAAGGATCAGTGACAGGAAAAACATCCCTAGAAACTCGTTCCGGACAGCAGCGACACCGATACTCCATCCATTCATATCTTTGATGGGAGAATAGGCAACCACTTTCGTTTTACCTCCATAAGAATAGGAACCAGTCCCATTTTCTCCAGCCACCATTTTTTTACAGATCTCGCTGTATTTCTTCAGTTTGGAATCCTGATTTCCCAGATTGATACTGTCTTCGACGCCCACATTTTCCGATGTGATATCCGCAATGGTAATTCCCTTGGAATCCAGCATAAACGCCGTGCCGCCTTCTCCCACTTTGATGGAGCGCATAACATCATTCAAAAATTCACCATCCGGGACATAGACAACCGCGCCAACCGGTGTGGTACCGGGCAGACCATCTTGCCACAACGGCGCAGAAACCGCATAGAATATAGATTTGGTATCCTCATTGTATGTAGGTGTGGAAACAAAGGTTTTCCCCTTTAAAGCTTCCTTAAAATAATCCTGGTCCGAGTAATCTTTTCCGGAGATCACGTCAATCCCCTTGTCATTTAAGAGAAGTCCCCCCTGAAAATTGTGATCTTTGATTCTCTGATTCAGGATCGTCTCTTTTTCCTCTACTGACTTTTCGGCATCGGCAAGACGTGCAATACTTCCTGTCTCATAAGCGATGGCCGTGTACTGTTTCAATGCTGCCGCCACATAATCTGCCGCTATATCCGAAGTGCTGTTGATCGTATCGTTCACTGCACTGATCGAAGAAATATAACTTAAGATTGAAGCTGCCACCCCCAGAAGAACACAACAAAAAAGAATTGTCTGTGCAAAACGCTTAGAAATCTTTTTTTCTATGCTCACAAACTGACCATCCTTTTCGTTCTGTCCCCGTTTTCCAAGTTTCCCTTTTTCCTTTTGCATACATAACCCTCTTTTCTGTACCGCCCTTTACGCGCTGAATATTATTTCATGTCTTACTAAACCCGGAAGAATTGTGAGGAAACCCCAGATCATGATGAATATCAACCAGAATATGTACCGAGCAGCACAATAACACATATCTTAAAACTATTATATCAAATTTATAAAATAAATTCTACCTTTTTATAAAAAATATATAAATTTTCATCAAAAAGAGGGTGTCAGAAACAACACCCTCTGAAAATTAGCAGCTACCTATTAAATTATATGCCAGACATAAATCAGCAAGCTTCAAAAATCCATTTCTGGCAGGAGTTTGCGTAATATGTCCACTGGCATACATTGGAACCATCCGCTGTACCAAAATTATATACATCCAGTGACTTTTTATCACCTGTCACTTTTGTGACAATGCCATATACATTTGCCTCAGACGTTTTCACAACTTTAAATTTCTGGGCATCGGCACCATTTGCGGAATATGTCTGCACATTCGTTCCATCTTCTTTTGCTCCATACTGGATATCCAACATATAGCCATTGCCATTCTTCAGCGTGAAATAACCGTCTCCCTGATTGGATAAATACCATCTCTGGCCTTTCACGCCTGTCCCCGTGCCAATCTCTACATTTACGCCATTACCTCCAACATTATCCTTTACCTGAAGATATTTCTGCGCGTTAATGTTCTTTATATAATACCATCCATTCGGCAGAGTCTGGCTGTTCCCCGCTTGGTTTCCACCCTGATTTCCACCTGTAAAACCAGCATCTTTATATGCCTGTATTACATTATAATAAGAACTTTTTGGAACATTGAGATAGGAAAACAGCAATGGTTTTTCACCTTTTATCCATGTCACCTGATCCGAGATTCCCCACCAGGTAAGTCCCGTGATCTTACCACCTGCCTTTTTTATCTTTAACACATTTTTCATCAGATCGTACAAATACCCTGCCTGATCCGCATCGGACTTATTTGTAACATCAAGTTCCGTGATCTGAACCTCAAATCCGGCATTTACAAATGCCTGAAGCGCCGCAGTATAATACGATACACTGGGGAAAGTTGTGCCAAGATGTGACTGCATGCCAACACCGTTACAGATCTTTTTTTCCGAATTGATATAACGGATCATCGTAATGACATCGTCCGCTTCCATATAGGTATTAAAATCGTTATACATCAAGCTGACCGAATCTGTAAGTTTAAAGTAACTAATACAGTCATATGCATACTGGAATGCGCGCTTTACAAAAGCTGGTTTATTTCCGCAATTTCCATATATCTTACTCCAGCCGGATGGTACTGCATGTAAATATTCATTGACAACGTCCCATGTGTAAACAACACTTCCGTATTTACTTGTATAAACATGATTCATCACTGTCTTAATATAATATTCCATACGGTTATTCATCTGTGATTCTGAAACATAACCATAGTTTGTGGAATATCCAACCCGGAAAAACCAGTCCGGCGTCTGGCTGTGCCAGATCAGCGTATGGGCACGGACCCCGATACCGTTCTCGTAACAGATTTTCAGTACCTGGTCGATCGTGTCAAAATTAATTTTCGGAACATACGTTTCCTGCATCGACGATGGAATATAATAACCTAAATTCCTCGCCGCGTCCTGACTGATCAGACTTGGCTGCCAGCCCAGCATCGCATCCGGCTTCATCTCATTTTCCAACGTAATACTGTTATAATGAGTTTTGATGTGAGACAATGTAGCTGGATCCTTTAACTGATTTAACGTTACACAGTTTCCCGAACGTCCCATGACACTTCCGTATGTGTTCAATAATGTCTCATTCGCTGCCTTTGACTCGGTTTTCGGCACCATGATACTCCCCAATACCAGCACGCCGATTAAAATCGCGGAAAACAAACGTTTCCCCTTTTGCATCGCTTTCATAATGAATTAAAACCTCCAATATTTTATTTAATAGTCCCGCCCGACCCCATATGTAACAAATATACCTCCTTTCCAAAAGATTTATCATAGCAGAACCTATTATCATCAGTATAGCATTGCCTTATTTTTTCTGTCAATAAATCACCTTAACTCTTATACATTAATCTCGGCTTTTACTCCCAATAATTCTTTATTTTCGACCAAAATCGGGTTTACCACCTCTTCTACAAATTCCGCCACCTGGCTCGGCGCTCTTCCCACATACCGGCCCGGGTCCATCGTCTTCTGCAATTCTTCCAGCGTCATCGGGAACTCCTCATCGGAGGCGATCAATTCCAGCAGATTGTTGTCCAATCCCTTCTCTTTCACATTCTTTCCTGCCTCCATCGAAAGGGTACGGATCTTCTCATGAAGCTCCTGGCGGTTTCCACCGGCCTTTACCGCATCCATCATAATATTTTCTGTCGCCATAAAGGGCAGCTCTGACATCAGGCGCTTTGTGATCACTTTATCATAAACTACAAGACCGTCTACCACATTCAGAAAGAGATCAAGGATCCCGTCAATCGTCAGGAATGCCTCCGCCACACTGAGACGTTTATTTGCCGAGTCATCCAGCGTTCTCTCAAACCACTGTGTCGCTGATGTGATCGCTGGATTCAACGCATCGATCATCACATAGCGGGAGAGAGAGGCGATGCGCTCACTGCGCATAGGATTTCTCTTGTAGGCCATCGCAGAGGAACCAATCTGGCTCTTCTCAAAAGGCTCCTCGATCTCTTTCAGATGCTGAAGAAGACGGATGTCATTGGAAAATTTGTGGGCGCTGGCAGCGATCCCCGCCAGGACATTGCACACCCTTGTGTCCAGTTTCCGGGAATATGTCTGTCCCGACACCGGAAAACATGCCTCAAATCCCATCTTGGCCGCAATCATTTTATCTGCTTTTTTACAGGCTTCCTCATCTCCCTCAAAAAGCTCCAGAAAACTGGCCTGGGTTCCCGTCGTCCCCTTTGAGCCTAAAAGCTTCATATGAGAAAGTACATGCTCTAAGTCCTCCAGATCCATCACCAGTTCTTCCATCCAGAGCGTCGCACGTTTCCCCACTGTCGTGGGCTGGGCTGGCTGAAAATGGGTAAATGCCAGAGTCGGAAGATCCTTATACTTCATGGCAAATTCTGAGAGTTCATGAATGACATTCACCAGTTTTTTCTTCACTAATTTTAATCCCTCAGTCATTATGATGACATCGGTATTGTCCCCCACATAACAGGAGGTAGCCCCCAGATGAATGATCTCTGCCGCCTTCGGACACTGCTTTCCATAGGCATAGACATGGCTCATCACGTCATGGCGCACCTCTTTTTCACGCGCCTTCGCCACATCATAGTTGATGTCCTCTGCATGAGCTTTCAGTTCTTCAATCTGCTCCTCTGTGATGCGGGGATTGCCCTGGGCATCCTTTAAACCTAATTCCTTTTCTGTCTCCGCCAGTGCAATCCACAGCTTTCTCCATGTGCGGAATTTCATATCAGGAGAAAAAATGTACTGCATCTCCTTGCTGGCGTATCTTTCTGATAATGGGCTTACATAACAATCTGTGCTCATTGTACCGTTCCTTTCTAAACTGACATGCCGCGTTCAGCGGCACCAAAATATGTAAAACTCAAGTGCTTCGGGCTATGCACTTCTAAACTGCCTTTACTTTTACACCTAATTAACGTTTCCCCTATATACCGCGAATATCCTCCTCCGGGGGCGCCACCGGATATTTTCCGGAAAAGCATGCATCACAGTACCCCCTGTCGCCTCCGATCAGCTCGTGGAGCCTCTTACCATCCAGATACCCCAGTGAATCGGCGCCGATCATTTTACAGATCTCATCTACCGTATTATTGTGGGCAATCAGCTGGTCACAGCTTGGTACATCCGTTCCAAAATAACAGGGATGCAAAAACGGAGGCGAGCTGATGCGCACATGTACCTCCGTAGCTCCTGCTGCTTTCAGCATGCGCACGATCCGTTCGCTGGTGGTTCCTCTTACAATCGAGTCATCCACCATAACAACACGTTTGCCGCGAACCACCTCTTTCATAACATTCAGCTTGATTTTTACGCTGCTTTCCCGCGCTGATTGTTTGGGTTTGATAAAGGTTCGGCCCACATAACTGTTTTTCATAAAAGCGGTGCCATAGGGAATTCCTGACTGGGCAGAAAATCCCATCGCCGCCACATTGCCGGACTCCGGCACGCCCACAACGATATCGGCATCCGCTGGATGCATCTGGGCAAGAATTTTTCCCGCCATGATCCTGCTATTATAAACACTCACGCCGTCCAGATAGCTGTCCGGTCTGGCAAAATAGATGTACTCAAAAATACATTTTGCCGGTGTGGTATGGCACAAGGTCTCGTCCGACTGAATACCGTCTGCATCCAGCATCACGATCTCCCCAGGCTTTACATCCCGGATAAATTCTGCATCCACGGCATCCAAAGCACAGGTCTCGGAGGCCAGGATGTAACTGTTGTCCCTTTTTCCGATCACCAGCGGCCGGAATCCATAGGGATCCCTGGCGCCGATCAGCTTACGGGGGCTGGAAATAATGATGGAATATGCCCCCTGAAGCTTCCTCATGGCACACTTCACCGCCTCCTCCGCCGTCGGCGTTTTCAGACGCTCCCTGGCGATCAGATAGGCGATCACCTCGGTATCAATGGTGGTATGGAAGATCGCTCCCGTATACTCCATCTCCTCCCGCAGTTTATTGGCATTCACCAGGTTCCCGTTATGGGCGAGCATCAGCGTACCTTTTACATAGTTTAAAACCAGCGGCTGCACATTCTGGCTGTTGCTGGCTCCCGTCGTCGAATAACGGACATGTCCTACCCCGATATTTCCTTTGAGTTTTTCTAACCCCTCCGCATGAAACACCTCATTAACAAGTCCCATTCCTTTTTGGGAAAGTACCTTTCCTTTGGGACCTTCTGTATCACTTACTGCAATCCCGCAGCTCTCCTGACCGCGGTGCTGCAGAGCAAATAAACCATAAT
>CAMTDY010000066.1 GCA_947070915.1 uncultured Roseburia sp. | reverse complement strand
AAACGGAAAAAGCTGGATACCACAAAGAATTATAAACTGTATGTAGTGGTATATCAGTGGAAAAACGGGAAAAAGAGTACCCTAACAAAGACCTTAACTATCCATATCGCAGGGAAAGACAGCATAAAGTATATCAATGTCAAAAGCATTCGGGGAAAGAAAACTTCTTATACGCTGAAAACGGCGGTACTGTAACACTGAGTTCTAAAGCCTTCCTGTATGTCATGCGGAAAAAACAGCTCTTCGAGAACCATACCAAAGAGTTCCGCTGCCTGAGTAGCAATAAAAAAGTGGCGGCGGTAAGGACAAGAGGAAAAGTAAAGGCAAAAGGAACGGGTAAATGCGTTATATATGTCTTTGTGAAAAACGGTTGCAGACGGAAGATTAAGATAAAGGTAAAAGAATAAAAAAGCAGTTCTGCAAGGGGGATACTATCGGACACATACTGCTCGAATTTCCGCAAAAGATGAGATTATAGAGTGGCTGAAATCCATTGGAATGTAAAAGTGGCGGTATGCTCTACAAAAAGCTAATATATTTATATTTTCAGCATCACATCTACGAAAAATTCCGTATCGCTGTTGGAAGCCTGTGCCGACCCGCCATACTTTTCCGCTGCCGCGGCAATGGCAGCAAGCCCAATCCCATTCCCACTGTGTTTTGTGGTGCGGTAGCCGTCCTTGTCTTTTCGTACCTTACCGTCAAAGCTATTGGTGGAAACGATGTACAGCCTGTTGCCGTGGCGATTTTCTGCGGTCAGGCAGAAATACCGTCGCCTCTCCGGTATGGTGAGGCATCCGTCAATGGCATTTTCTATTAGGTTTCCGAACAGGGAAACCATGTCAAGTTCGGTGGCGGGGAGCGGTTCTGGCAGCTCGATGTGCCAGTCCGTATCTATGTCCGCGGAAACAGCTATATCGTAGTAATAACCAAACAGCGCATTCAGTGCAGCATTAGCGCAGTAGTTTATCTGTTTGTTCTCAGAAAGGCTGACTTCATATTCGGCAAGGTGCCTCTGGATGTTACTGATGTCGCCTTTCTCCGCGAGGAAGGAGAGCAGGTGCACAGAGTGGCGGAAGTCATGGCGCAGTTTGGCGGTCTGGCGCATATGCTCCTGCAATGCCCGGTACTGGCGGGACTGCATTTCGAGGAGATGAGTATGCTCCTTCAGCTCTGCGTGTTCTAGTATAACCGTTGTACCCAGGTAAAAAAGCACGTAAATTGCGGTAAGGATTGCAAGCAAGCATCCCTCTAACAGCAGGAAAAGGAAAAATATACGCCCTGTATGGAGCGTCCTATAGGACTGGGGGACAGCCATTACATTGAAGATTAGAAAGATAGAGGACAATATGATGGTGGAGTACCATATCTTTGGAATGTCCAGACAGTCAATTATCCGGAAAAAAAGTCCGCAGGCAGGCCATGCGAAAGCGGCGGCGACCAGGCAGGAAAGCCCAAGCTGGAAAATAGCTGCTTCTATGGAGAAGTCCGCCGCGCCCGATGCCGGGTGCAGGAAAGCGTCAAAAGCATAGGCGAACTGTGCCGGAAAGGTCTGGACGGCACAGACACCCACATAGACGGCAAGGCACTTTGGCAGGCTTGCCGTCACGGTGCAGCGGTAGGGAAAAAAGAACAGGAGAAGGGACGGCAGAAGGATAATATTTACATCAACCCGCAGCAGGGCGCAGAGGCACGAACAAAAAATAGCGTATGGAAGCAGTACAGCTGTGCATAGTGCGGCTGTCTTAAGCAGTGTGTGCCTTAACTGGTTCTTCATTGTATAATAGCAGGATGCCGCTGAAGGCAGGAGCACCAAAAAATGCGGCAGTGCCGACAGCCATCTGGTCATATCCATGTTCAGTCCCCCTTTTTAATGTCTTCTGGTGCAGAGCGTCTGGCAAAGTGTGCCTGACGCTCCCGTATTTTTCTGAAATTGTAATCTCTCGCTGCCTGCTCGATCTTCAGGCGGTCCCGTACACGGACCGGGAATCTTGTACCGTTTTCCATTACACAGCAGCTGCTCTCAAATTCAAGGATGTATTCGACATTTACAGTGATCCCCTTGTTGATAAGAAGGAAGCGGAAATCCCCGTCTATAAGTTCCACAAACTCCGACATGGTCATGCGGCAGTGTACTTTTTCTCCATCAACAAGGGTGATATCAAGATAATGTGCATCTGTGATGACAGAAGCAATTTTGTCAAGGAATATCCGAATTATTTTTCTGTCACTAATTACCTCTATGTATTTTTGTAGCGGAGGAAGCACTTCTAAAATATCCGTGAGGACTTTGAATATGCGCTGCGGAGAAAAAGGTTTGGTAATATATTCAAATGCATGGCAGGAGAAGGCGTCCGGCATAAAGTCCACGCTGGAGGTCAGGAACACGAGGACACATTTGTTGTCCATATCCCGCATCTTTAGCGCTGTAGCAATACCGTCCATGCCATCCATGTAAATGTCCAGGAATACGGCGGAAAAGCCACCGTCCCCGAATGCCTCAAGGAATGTCTCTCCGTCTAAAAATGGGACGGTTTCCACCTGGCAGCAGTACTGTGTACTAAAATCGCGGACAATTGCGGTCATCTCGTCTAGATATTTCTGTTCATCATCTACGAAAGCAATCTTCAAATTGTTTCACCTCGGCTATGTATAAAAATCCAATATAATAGTACAACAAAAAAAGAAATTTTTCAAACATCAACTTGACCTTATCTCAACCTCACCTCGAATGTAAACGGAGCCAAACATTCCTGCCAGAAAATTGACGTTCCTGCCAGATGTCTTGCTTTTTTGGCTGGAAACTAGTATAATAGTAATAATTTTCTGTGGAAAGAAACTGGTGAATGACATCAGATATACAGGGAGAGCCATTACTCTGGAACCGAAAGCAGAGGTTAACAGCATCAAGATAACCAGTATTTCCAAGAAGATCGCAGTGGGTAAAACGATTAAACTCAAAGCAAAAGTCGAACTCTTTGAACTATAGTCAAGAGAATGCTCACAAAAACAAAGGGGGAACACAATGAGCGATTGGATATTAGTTGTTGATGACGATACATCAAACTTACGAATGGCAAGCCGTATTTTAAGTGCTGAGCAGATGCGGGTCAGTTGTTTAAAATCGGGGGAGGATGCACTTGCTTTCCTGCATGACAACAGACCGGATCTGATACTTTTGGATGTACATATGCCGGGAATGGATGGATTTGAAACCCTGGCATCCATTCGGTCAGATCATGAGACGGCAGATATTCCTGTGATTTTCCTTACTGCGGATGATGACAGCAATACGGAAACGAGAGGGTTGGAAGCCGGTGCAAAGGATTTTATAAAAAAGCCGTTTGTTCCAGAAGTGCTTCTTTTGCGGGTAAGGCATACGATTGATCTATTTCGTCTTCAGACAGACCTGTCCCATGAGGTAAATAAAAAGACTCAGGAGGTTTTGCGGCAGCGGGAGAGAATAGAACGGATATCCATGCAGATCGTGACAGCGCTCTCGGGTGCCATTGATGCAAAGGACACTTATACCAACGGACACTCCACCAGAGTGGCGGAGTACTCTGGAGAAATCGCAAAACGGGCAGGATTTGCACCCAAAATGCAGAATGATATTTATATGATGGGACTGCTGCACGACGTGGGTAAGATCGGAATTCCGGATTCCATTATCAATAAGCCGGCAAAACTGACGGATGAGGAATATGGGGTGATCAAGAATCACTCTGCCATGGGTGCAAAGATTCTGGAAAATATTACGGAGTTTCCCCGGCTTACGGTTGGTGCCCGCTGGCATCACGAACGATATGACGGCAAGGGATACCCGGATGGCATAGCGGGTGAGGAGATTCCGCAGGAGGCAAGGATCATTGCTGTGGCAGATGCCTATGATGCCATGAGTTCGAGAAGGAGTTACCGGGATGTGCTTGCCCAGGAGATAGTCAGGGAAGAAATGGAGAAGGGGAAGGGCACGCAGTTTGACCCCGTGTATGCAGAAATCATGTTGAAAATGATAGAGGAAGACACCGGATACCAGATGAGGGAAAAGCAGGGGGAGAAATGATGTACGAGCAGGAAAATCAGAGGGTTACACATCTTATTATATTGCTGTGTTATACCATTTTTACGATTGTGCTGACAGGCGAATCGATACTGCTTGGATGGGATATGGAAGCTGTGATGCTGCTTTTAGTAGGGCTTGTGGCAAGCTGGGTGCTTCATGTTTCAGGGAAACTTGCAGAAACAGTCAGACAATGGGTGTATGTTATTTTGACGATGCTGGCTTTTTTCTTTTATGGAATCCATGATACCAGCATCTATGATCTGGCACCTGTTATGATCGTGGTTATCATTATGTATATTTCCACGGAGATGTACAGCATTATCAATCTCTGTATGGCAGCATATTTTTTTACAATGTGCTACGATTTTGTATTTATTGCAGGTCATTCCTTGGAATTTACATCCCTTATGATCACGAGGACGCTGCTGCATCTGATGCTTGTTTATATGGCGGGACGGCTGGCAAAAATCATTATCCGCAGACGGAGACAGGAGCGGAAAAATACAAACGGCATCGTTGCCGCGTTAGAGGAGACAAATCGCAGGACAGAGGACTTTCTGACGAATGTCTCCCATGAACTCCGCACGCCGATCAATGTGGTTACAGGTCTTACGGCGGTCATGCTGAAAACGGAAGAGGAGAAAGAGAAAAGAAAGAATATTCTGTCAGTGCAGATGGCGGGACACAGACTATTCAGCCAGATTGAAGATATTCTGGATTATACGGAAATTGATACAGGGAGAATAACGGTAACGGAAGATACCTATATGATTTCTTCGGTTGTAAATGATATTATTACGGGAAACTGTATGCAGGAGCGGGAAAATGCACCGGAATTGATTTTTGATATTGATGCCGGGATTCCATCTCTTTTAGTTGGAGACAGGAGGAAGATCAAAAAGATCATAAAACACCTGGTGGATAACGCAATGAAATTTACGAAGGAAGGCGGAGTATATGTAAGGCTCTATGCATTGCCGAAAGAGTATGGTATCAATTTGTGCATCCAGGTGAGTGATACGGGAATCGGAATTGATGAAGAGAATCTATCGAAGATTAAGGAAAGATTTTACCAGTTGAATGGCGGAAGGAACCGCCGTGCCGGAGGTCTTGGGCTTGGAATACCGATTGTGTGCGGTATGACAACTGCGATGGAAGGGTTTCTGCAGATTGAGAGCACAGAAGAAGATGGTACAACAGTGTCTGTCAGTATTCCGCAGAAGGTTGCGGATGCTTCGCCCTGTCTGTCAGTCGCCAACCGGGAAAGCCTGTGTCTTGGCTGTTATTTAAGACCAGAGAAATATGCGGTTCCAGAGGTACGCAGCTATTACAATGAGACGATAACCCATATGGTATGCGGACTGGACCTTGTGCTCCACCGGGTTTTCAATCTGGAAGAACTGGAGAAGCTGGTTTCTATGTACCAACTGACTCATTTGTTTATTGGCAGAGAAGAGTATGATGAAGACAAGGGATATTTTGAACGATTGGATAAGAATACAGAGATTGTGGTAATCGCAGATGACAGCCTGGTTCTGCCAGGGGGAAGCCACATCAAACAGATCCGAAAGCCGTTCTGCTGCCTGCCGGTGATCAGCATGTTAAATGCCGGGCAGGCAAAGGGCGCGGACGGGTTTGAGAGAGAATGTATGGTTTGTCCGGGAGTACGGGCATTGGTGGTCGATGATGAACCGATGAATCTGATGGTTGCAGAAGGGATATTAAGGGATTATCAGATGCAGGTAAAAACGGCGGAGAGCGGTATGAAAGCGCTTGAACTTTGTGAAAAAGAAAAGTTTGACCTCGTTTTTCTTGACCATATGATGCCAGAAATGGACGGTGTGGAAACGTTAAAACGACTCCGGAAAATGTACACGGAGGAAGGAGAGGCACTTACGGTCATTGCTTTTACAGCGAATGCGGTCAGTAGTGCAAGGGAAATGTTTTTGCGGGAAGGTTTTGACGAATTTGTTTCCAAGCCGATCGAATATCTGGAGTTGGAGAGAGTTTTAAGGAAAGTGCTGCCCAAATCTTCCATTGTATTTGTTGATCAAGACCGGCATGATGGGCACCAGTATGGCCAGGATATTTGCACGACAGAGAAGCGCCCCGAAGAGCGGGAGGCAGATGCCAGCACAGAAGGAAGTATGGAAATTAAGACAGAGGAAGACCTGTTTAGCCGGCTTGAGAAGTTTGGGATCAACACCTGTGCCGGATTGCAGTACTGTCGTGGCGACAAGGAGTTTTACAGAGAACTTCTGGCAAAGTTTTCACAGGATGCGCCTCAGAAGGAGCAGGCTCTCGATGAGCTTTGGAAGAAGGAAGATTTGACGAATTACCGGATCATGGTACATGCACTGAAAAGTACAGCGAAGATGACAGGGGCGGATTCTTTATCCGAGTCTGCCAGAAAAGCGGAAGAGGCGGCAAAAAACCAGGACATTGCTTATATCAAAGCACATCACGAAGAACTTCTTACAATATACCGGGAGACAGCTCTTGCGATGTCGGAAATACTGGTTCCTGACAGTGACAGTCCGGGGATCACGGCTTTGGATAATGGGAACGGTACGCACATAAGCGGAGAAGTATTTATTCAGCGGCTGAAAGCGTTAAAAAGCTGCTTTGACACCTTTGAGGCTGACCGGGCAGAGGCACTGATGGCGGAAATGAGCAGTATGGTGTATGGAGGGATGCCAGTGGAGGAACTCCTGCATGACATAAGTGAGGATGTCGATGAATTTGAGTTTGGAAAAGCAGCTAAGAAAGTGCAGGCATTGATTGAGAGTATGGAAGGCGGTGGGACTGATGAATCTTAAGAAAGTGTTTCGGTCTGTATGGGACCATACGCTGGAGCTGCAGGAGCGGCGGTTCCGGCTTTTCGTATTGATCGGGCTTACCGGACTGGCAGCAGGGATTGCAGTCAGTGCCGTTTCAGACAAAAGCCGGGTAAATGTCATTTCATTGTGCATCGCATTTGGGGTTTTTGCAGGGATTGCGTGGCTTGCCATTCATTATCATAAAATACATACCGGTGCAGTTATCATTGCCGCTATCATCATCTATTTTTTAGCGCCTTTTAATTTTGTGACGGCGGGCGGAATTTATGGTGGCGCACCAATCTGGTTTTTACTCGGGGTGGTGTATGTATGCCTTGTCGTTCAGGGGAAAATCAAGTATGTCTTTTTGATAAGCAGTTTTGTGATTGTTCTGGCATGTTATTATATCGCCTATTGCTATCCAACGCTGATTGATCAGAATACGCTTGAGATGGTATATGCGGATTCCCTGATGGGGCTGATCGTCGTAGCTGTTCTGACCTGCAGCATGATTTTGTTCCAGAATACAATTTACCGGTCAGAGAATGAAATTGCACAAAAACAGAAAAAGGAAATCGAGGAGCTGAACAAGACACAGAACCGATTCTTTTCAAGCATGAGTCATGAAATACGGACGCCGATTAATACGATTATCGGACTTAATGAGATGATTTTGCGTGAAGATGTATCCGATGAAGTGGCAGCCGATGCAAAAAGTATTCAGGGGGCTGGAAAGATGCTGCTTACGCTGATTAATGATATATTGGATATGTCCAGGATTGAATCTGGCAGAATGGATATTGTGCCGGTTACATATGATGTGGGAGCTATGCTCTCTGACATTGTGAATATGATCTGGATACGTGCCAAAGAAAAAGGGCTTGCCTTTCATATCGATGTGGACCAGGCGATGCCTGCACAGCTTTTTGGCGATGAGGTGCGGATAAAGCAGGTTTTGATCAATCTGCTTAATAATGCGGTCAAATATACGCAGGAGGGTTCTGTGACGCTGTCAATCCAGTGTAAAACAGTTGATCAGGGACTCGCACAGGTTTCCTATTCCGTGACAGATACCGGTATGGGAATGCGGAAGGAAAGCATTCCTCATTTGTTCAGCGCTTTTAAGCGGGTAGATGAGGAGAAAAACCGTTATATTGAAGGAACCGGACTGGGACTTTCCATTGTAAAACAGCTTGTCGGGCTTATGGGCGGCGAGATCGCAGTCAATAGTGTATACACGAAAGGCTCAACTTTCGTCGTCACACTGCCGCAGGAAATTGTCGGTGAGGATGCGATTGGTGAGCTTGATCTGGAAGCACGCCATGCGACAAATGCAAGGGAGCATTATAAAAAAAGTTTTGAAGCACCGAAAGCGCATATTCTTATTGTAGATGACAATGAAACAAATCTGATGGTGGAGGAGAAGCTGCTGCGGGATACAAAGGTGCAGGTTGAAACCGCAGCGAGTGGTGCGGAGTGTCTGAAGAAAACACTTCAAAACCGTTATGATGTTATTTTGATGGATCATCTTATGCCTGAAATGGATGGCATAGAGTGTCTGCATGCCATACGGACGCAGACGGGAGGCTTGAATCAGAGTATTCCTATCGTAATTCTCACGGCAAATGCGGGCGGGGAAAATCAGGCGCTTTACAGGAAAGAAGGATTTGACGGCTATCTTTTAAAACCGGTAAGCGGCATACAGTTAGAAACGGAACTGTTAAGACATCTTCCGGGGGAACTTGTGCATATTATGAATACAGCAAGTTCAGCAGGCATTACAGAAACGCCTGTTCTGGAACACAAAAAGAAAACGGCAGTAATGATTTCCACAGACAGTGTATGTGACCTTCCAAGGCATCTTGTGGAGAAATACCAGATTGCCGTCATGCCCTACCGGATCATCACAGAAGGCGGAGAGTTTTTAGACGGCGTGGAGGCGGAGACAGACGGTGTTTTATCCTACATCGGCGAGCAGGGGAAAAAGGTACGGTCAGAAGAGCCTGCGGTGGCAGATTATGAAGACTTTTTTGCGAATCAGCTTTCGAGGGCACAGCGGATTATCCATATCACAATGGCACAAAAGGTCAGCAGGGGGTATGCCAATGCGGTGGAGGCTTCTAAGACGTTTGACAATGTTATGGTGGTAGATTCAGGACACCTATCGAGCGGCATGGGACTTATGGTGCTCCGTGCCGCAGAGTATGCGGCAGAAGGGATGATGGCAGATCTGATCGTGGCAAAAATAAAAGGAATGAAACAGTGCGTGAATACCAGCTTTATTGTAGACAGTACAGAATATTTAGTGCGTTCGGGCAGAATTTCTTCCAAAATCAATACGGTCTGCAAAGCTTTTCTGCTTCATCCGGTACTTACCTTGAAAAACAGCGGCATGAAAGTAGGTGCGATCCGGATCGGAACGAGGAATCATGTATGGAAGAAATACATTGCTTCCACATTTCGGACGGTACGGGAAATTGATACGAATACCCTGTTTATTACACATGCCGGCTTGACGAAAGAAGAGCTGGCAGAGATCGAAAAGCAGGTCAGAAATAAGGTGGCATTTAAGAATGTGCTCTATCAGAAAGCTTCCCCTGCTATTTCCACGAATTGCGGACCGGGGTCGTTTGGGCTGTTATTTATGCTACAAAATGAGAGATAGAAGTCGGATGAGGAGGAAGATTTTGATGAAAGGACAATGGAAGAGGGCGGTATTGCTGGCGTTTGCACCAATACTGCTGATTGCCGGATGTGGGAAGAACCAGGAAAGCAGCAGTTTGGCGTTGGCGGAGGGGGAGTCAGACCTGGCGTACATCCAATCGAAGGGGACGCTCGTGGCAGGCATTACGGATCTTGCACCGATGGATTACCGCGATGGGGGGAAGTGGACGGGCTTTGACCTTGAACTGGCATACTCTTTTGCAAAGAACTTAGGTGTTACGCTGGAATTAAAAGAAATCGACTGGGATGAGAAAATCACGCTTTTGGAAAAAGGTGAGATTGACTGTATCTGGAACGGAATGACGATGACACAGGTGTTGACGGAGACCATTTCCTGTTCGGAACCATACCTTTCCAATGCCCAGGTAGCTGTTATGCAGGAGAAAGCACTGGAACAGTATAAAACAATAGAGGACTGCAAACATCTTTTATTTGCGGTAGAAGCGGGTTCTGCCGGGGAAGAGCTTTTGAAGGCAAAAAAATACCGCTATACGACATGTGCAACACAGAAGGAGGCGCTGCAGAGCGTTTTGGACAGGCAAGCGGATGCGACAGTAATTGATATGATCATGGCGGCATATAACACCAGTGACGGGCAGGAATATGACAAGCTTGGATTTGCTATCTCTCTCAATGATGAAAAAATCTGTGTGGGTTTCCGTAAAGGCTCTGATCTGACACAGGAGGCGGACGCTTTTATTCAGGCGGCATATGAGGATGGAAGCATGAACACACTGGCAGAAAAGTATGGGATCGGAAATGCGGTTTTGGAATAATAAAAGAAAAAATTAAGCACCAGTGTTCCGCAGTGATGTGGGATGCTGGTGCTTTACTGTCTGTATCAGACTGGGATGGGAAAGCAGACTGAAACCATGTGGTGCATTCCTTAGGCAGCATGGGAGTGCCAAGATATGGCTTGTCAGTGGAGTGTTTCTTGGCACTTATCTTTGGTGGGGAGTTCTCTCTGTCATTGCAAACCTCATGAAAGGCAGGCAGAAAAAAGGCCATTTTCAAACGATGAAAATAGAATAATACCGTTCACGTTTATATCTTGCCATTCACACCAAAGTGCATTTCAACAGAACGAGAGATGCTATAATACTAAAGAACCTATATGGAAGGAATTTTTACAGATTACTTTTTACCAAAGTGGGCCTTGGTAAGAATGTGAAGCTGTAATCCTTAAAAATCCTAAAACGGATATGATTTTTTGGAGGAGGATTGGCATGAAAAAAGAAAAATCAATGATAGCAATATGTCTGAGCCTTGTTTTTATGTTGTCTTCCGTACTGGGGCAGATTCCTGTGCCAGTGCGTGCAGATGCTGCGGATTATGGCATCAGCAGCCCACGGACAGACAATGGTGTCACGACATGGGACTGTATCTATTTTGGTAACTATTTTCAAAATATTGTCCAGTATTGTCAGAAAAAATGCTTTATAATATACTGTATATGTGTTATATTTTAAGGGAATATTGGGTGTTGCAATGATGCGAGATAATATTGTGAAAAATAACGCTGCTACGTTGATTTATTATATAGAGAACATAGTTTGCTTTGGCTGTTTCTGCCGAGAACGTCGCAAATGGATTTTTATTTGGCAAGAGAAACTGTATATGCAAGTCATTTTGTAGTTATATCTTGCGATTTCTCGAATGAAAGCGTTCTCAGAATGGAGGTATGTATGAAGAAAAATCGTTGTATTCTTCTTATGCTGGCAGTTCTGCTGGTTCTGACAGGGAGCGGAGTAATGGGCTGCGGTGGCAATGTTATCAATAATGGCAGTGACTCCAGGGCGAGAGATAGTGTAGTATCCGGGGCATCAGTATTAAAGGGGAAAGATCTGCCAGTCAGAGGAGAATTCTGTACTGACACCAATATATATATTAATGTCTTGAAAGAAAAGAAGCAGTCTGATGTGGAGGAAGGTGAATATGTTTATAATGATGATATTCCGGGGGTGGTACAGACACGGCTGGACGGTTCCTTTAAAAAGGAGATAGATATGGGGGAGCATTTCTGCTCTCTGATCAGAGTCTCTGGTGCCTGGTTATATTATATAACTCAAGAAGAAACATCCAAAGATAAAAACACTTCCCAGATATATCGTATTCCCATCAAGAAGGGGGCAGATGGATATGATCAGGTAGAGACAACAAAACGGCAAAAAGTGTTGGAGGATAAATTTTGTAGCTTATATGGTGAAGACTTTATTTTGGTGGACGAAGATTATTTAGTATATATACGGGACGTGGAGAATTATGATACAGAAATTGTTGTTTATGATCTGAAGAAAAAGGAAGAAATAGATTTTGGGGAAGGGAAATCTGATCAATGTGATGATGTGGAGGAAGTCTGGCGAATGGAAGATCAATATGCAGTTCTTACAGAATGGGATCTGCTCGTTATGTCACCTGGGATGGTGGAATGGAAAGGCGTTTTGAACGGCGGATATATGAGGGATGGAGAAAAAACACATAATAACCGTTTCTTCTTCTATGAATGTTTTCCGACAGAAGAGGACGAGTGTGAATATACACCAGGACCAGATCATATGGAAAAGGATACGATCCGGATATATGATGGGAGAGAGGACCAGGGATTTGTAACACGTAATGAGCTGCAAGAGGCAGTAGAAAATGCTGTGCGGTCTTTGGATAATTTTACAAAGGACGATTTAGGGGAATGGGAGATTGATGAATTGTTCTGTGATGACAGCAAATGTTATATTCAGATCGAATATACTGGAACGCATGACGGCATTTATCATACGGGTTATCTGATGTTAAGCAAGTCAGTGGGTGATAAGCAGGTCAGATATGAAAAGGATATGACGGAATGCATGAGATTCCATGAAAAAGAGTATGAGGGAACATGGTGGGTGAAGAAAAAGAAAGAGAAGAAGGTAGTAAAAGAGAATAGTATTATAAATCCTGCGCGATGTAGCAATGTGATAAATGGGAAGGTGCATTTTTGCTTTCACGATAAGGAAAATGAAAGACATTGGGCATGTTATGAACCGGCTGCTGGTCAATTTTCAGAGTATACCCGTCAGGATCCTATTCTTTACGAGTGTTATTATGATGGCTTATATATGGAATACCTTTCGGCTCTAATGTCAAAAGATGACGTGGGATTTGGATATGATGATACAGAGGATATCCTGGAAGTGTCTATACTACCAGAAGAGGATGCTTATTTTGAGGTGCTGCAATGATTATAAGTGCAAGCAGAAGAACAGATATTCCAGCATATTATTCGGAATGGTTTTGTAACAGGCTAAAAGAGGGATATGTTCTGGTCCGGAATCCAATGAATACCCATCAAATAAGCAGGGTTACTTTGACACCAGAAGTCGTTGATGGAATTGTATTCTGGACAAAAAATCCTGCTCCTATGTTAAAGAGATTGAAGCAGCTTGAAAACTATAACTATTATTTTCAATTCACATTAACTGCTTATGGACCAGATATAGAAAAAAACTTACCATCTAAAAATCAGGTGATCATACCAGCGTTTCAACAGCTGTCAACCGAGATTGGAAAAGAAAGGGTGGTTTGGAGATATGATCCCATATTTGTCAGTGACAGGTATACAGTAGAATATCATTGCAGATATTTTGAAGTTCTGGCATCCAAACTTGCGCCTTATACAGAGAAATGTACCGTAAGTTTTATTG
>CAMTDY010000065.1 GCA_947070915.1 uncultured Roseburia sp. | reverse complement strand
TGGCTACGATGAGTGTGTCGGATATCGTCCAGAAGGGAGGAACGATCCTCTATACATCCCGCTGTAAGGAAATGACTACGCCGGAAGGACAGAAGAAGGCGGCAGACATCTGCCGTAAACATGGGATTGACGGCATCGTCGTGATCGGAGGGGACGGTTCTTTCCGCGGCGCCCAGAAGCTGTCAGAAAACGGGATCAATACCATTGGTGTTCCGGGAACCATCGATCTTGATATTTCCTGTACGGAGTATACCATTGGATTTGATACTGCCTGCAACACGGCGATGGAAGCCATTGATAAAGTAAGGGATACATCCGCATCCCATGAGCGCTGCAGTATTATAGAGGTTATGGGGCGGACAGCAGGACATATTGCCCTCTGGTGCGGAATCAGCAACGGTTCTGAGTATGTTCTTATTCCGGAGCGCTATGACAACGATGAGCAGAAGATCATCGAGAAGATCCGCGCCAAGAGAAGGATCGGGAAAAAACATCATATTATTGTAAATGCAGAGGGAATCGGAGATTCCTATGGCATGGCTGAGAGGATTGAAAAAGCTACCGGGATCGAGACCCGTGCCACGGTGATCGGACACATCCAGCGGGGCGGTAATCCCACCTGCCGTGACCGTGTCTATGCTTCTGCTATGGGGGCGCTGGCGGTGGATCTCCTTCTGGAAGGCCAGACCAACCGGGTGGTAGCTTATCGCGACGGGCATTTCTGCCACTATGATATTGACGAGGCCCTTGCCATGACGAAGGACATTGATGAGCATTTGTTCAGCATGACAATGCGTCTTTCCAGATAGCAGGATTTCCAGCCTGGCTTGTGCATTCCGCGCAAATAAAAACTCCTGGCAGTTTTTTATGAAACTGTCAGGAGTTTTTGTAACTCAACGATCTTATTGCTTACCTGTCATCCGTTGGATTCTTCCTCTGCAGTATCAAATGCAGATAAATCATCTTCCTGGGTGTCTGCTGCCGGGTCAGAGTCTGTTTCCGGAGCATGTATTGTTACATAATCTCTTTGCTCAGAGGCATCGTCCTCGTCGTAAAGGTCATTATCAAAATCATCATCGTCATAGTCCTCCAGATAATCTTTCATCAGAACATTTTTCAGGAAATACATGATGCCTCCAATAGTGGCAATTAAAGCACCTGCCCCCAGAAGAAATTTTAAAAATTTTTTCATATTCATCGTCCTTTCTGTCCGCATGCTTATTATAGCACGAATGGAAATTTATATACATATTTTACGGGATAAATTAGAAAATGTAAAGAGTTTTATACAAATCGAATAATGAAATAAATTAAAAATATATAAATTTTGTGAAAAATTATAATTGTAAAATTCTATTATATGTTGTAATATTATCTAATAGGGAAACATTTTATTATTTTATTACTATTCTATTTATCTTTATGGAGGATATCAGACATGGCAGTAGCAAAAACAAATGCACCAAAAAAATCCGAAACGGCCAATACCGTCAAGGATGCTGTTGCGACAACAGCAGCAAAGAAAACTGAGGTAGTGGCTTCACCAGTGAAGACAGAAGAGAAAAAGACAGCAGAAGTGAAAACAGAACCGGAGAAAAAGACAGCAGCGAAGAAAACGACGACGAGAAAGAAGGCTTCAGCTAAAAAGGGCGCTAAGAGGGGACCAAAGCCGGCAGCAGAGAGAACTATTGAGCTTCATGTTCAGTATGGAGGAAGAGAAGTTGCATATACGGATTTGGTAAACCGCATCAAAGAGATGTGGAAAGAGCAGGGAAAACGCGAAACTTCCCTGAAGAACCTGAATATTTATGTAAAGCCTGATGAATTCAAGGCATATTATGTGATCAATGAGGAAATTACTGGCGAGATTGATTTTTAATATCTGCATTTGATGCTTTGCTTTTCGTAAAAAATACAACTGGGGTTATGGCTTATATTCTAAAACCTGGTGACCGTAAGTAAGGAAAAGGTCATCAGGTTTTTTGCGTGGACCAAGGCAATTTTGCCATGAATGAACTCCAGGTTTATAATATCTCAAACTGTTTTTTCAGATCCCAGTCCCCATGTCCTGGCATGATCAGGGTGTCTTCCGGGATGGCTTCAAGATACGGCTTTGTGACAGCGATATAATCTTTTTTACTTCCCTGGGGAAGCCGGGTGATGATCTTGTAACCGTTTACCAGGCTGTCGCCAGTGAAGATGATTTCTGGTGTCAATCCCTGTTGTGATGCCGTGAGGCGGATGCATTGGCTGCAGTCAGAGTGCCCGGGTGTATGTGAGATTTCTACTTGATAACTCCCAAAGGGGAAGCTGATTTCTGACTCAAAGGTTTTGTCTGCCTGACAGGTATAATCCAGTTCAAAGAAATCCATGCACAGTGCCTGCTCTTCTTCTGGCTTGTCCATGATCAATATATTGGAAAAGGCAGCGAGATTTTTATGGGGATCCTGGATCTTGTCTGCGCAGCACTCAGAACACAGGAGGGTGCAGCTGACCTTTTCCCGCAGCCAGTTCATGCCGGAAATATGGTCATAGTGGCTATGGGTGAAAAGAACAACAGCGTGGGTAAGAGTATCTAATACAGAAATGGCCTCATTTGAAATAAGGGGATCTATGATCAGAGCTTCTTCAGGGTTCTGGTCATTTTTCATTATATACATCCGGGAGTCCAAAGCCGGCATGGAATAGACAAAGATCTTTGTGTTCTGGTCGGTGTAATGCTTCATCGTCATTCTCCTTTTTTTCTTGACATATGTCAGGCTGATAAGAGAATTTTAACAGGAGCATGTGGGAAAGTCAAATTCAGGCTGTCGGGCTTTGGATGGGAGGATTTTATCATATAATTTCATTGAATATAGAAGACAGATGTGGTACAATGGGGAAAATCAGTAGGAGGTTTTAGAAAAATGGAAGCATATAAAGAAGAATTTATTGAATTTATGGTTGAATCCGATGTATTAAAATTTGGAGATTTTACTTTGAAAAGCGGCCGCAAGTCGCCATTTTTTATGAATGCCGGAGCGTATGTGACAGGATCGCAGCTGTCCAGGCTGGGTGAATACTATGCAAAGGCGATCCACGATACATATGGGGATGATTTTGATGTGCTTTTTGGTCCGGCTTACAAGGGAATCCCTCTGAGTGTGGTGACAGCCGTCGCCTTTCATAAGCTGTACGGAAAAGAGATCCGCTACTGTTCCAACCGAAAAGAGGCGAAAGATCATGGCGATACAGGAATCCTTCTTGGCAGTAAGATCAAGGATGGGGACAAGGTGGTGATCATTGAAGATGTGACCACTTCCGGTAAGTCCATTGAGGAGACCTTCCCAATTGTTAAGGCACAGGGAGACGTGGAGATCCTTGGGCTGATGGTGTCCCTGAACCGGATGGAAAAGGGAAAGACCGACAAATGCGCGCTGGATGAGATCAAAGAGGTGTACGGTATGGAGACCGGTGCCATTGTTACGATGGAAGAGGTGGTGAGCCATCTCTATAACAAACCCTGTCAGGGAAAGATTGTGATAGATGATGGGTTGAAAGCAAAGATCGATGCCTATTACGAGGAATATGGGGCATAATAACGCTGAATTTATGTGTTTAAAATGCTGTTTGCAGACCGGCTCAGGGCTGCCCTTGAGTAGAAAGGCCTGCGGTCAGCATTTTTTTATGGAAAAAATATACAACATATGGTAAAATAGCATATGTGAAATAGAGGAGGGGGAACATGGTTCAGATTCCTGAAAAAGTGAAATATATACTTGATATTTTGAAAGTAAACAACTATGAAGGATATGCCGTGGGAGGCTGCGTGCGGGACAGCGTGCTGGGACGGATACCCGGCGACTGGGATATCACTACATCAGCAAGACCGGAGGAAATAAAAAAAATATTTCGCAAGACAGTAGATACAGGAATTGAACACGGGACCGTGACAGTGATCCTTGGGGGCGAGGGATTTGAGGTCACTACTTATCGGGTAGACGGTAAATATGAGGATCACAGACATCCTACAGAAGTAGAATTCACCCCGGATCTGAAAGAAGATCTGAAACGCAGGGATTTTACCATCAATGCCATGGCGTACAATCCGGAAAAAGGGATTGTAGATCTCTTTGATGGTATGAAAGATCTGGAACGCCGCTGTATCCGCTGCGTAGGAGAAGCGGAGGAACGATTCTCGGAGGATGCGCTGAGGATGCTGCGGGGAATACGTTTTGCCGGACAGCTTGATTTCACGATTGAAGAAGGCACGCTGCAGGCGATACAGAAACAATCTGCTTCTATTGGGAAGGTAAGTGTGGAGCGGATCCGGACCGAGATTACCAAACTGCTTTTGTCAAAAAGGCCGGACAAACTGCTTTTGGCAGAAAAAACGGGGTTGTGCAGGAGTTTTCTTCCCGAATTTTCTGTGATGCTGGAGACAACACAGAATAATCCACATCACTCTTTTGATGTGGGACATCACTCCCTTCGGACAGTCATGAATGCGAGAAGGATAGGAGAAAAACTGCGAAAGAAAGAGGCTGGGATACCCCAGCCCTATGATGGAGATTTCAGGACAGAGAAGGTGGATACGATCCTGGTGTTTGCCGCCCTGTTTCATGATGTGGGAAAGCCCCTTTGCAAGAAGACAGATGAAAAGGGCGTGGATCATTTTCATGGACATGCAGAAGCGGGCAGTCAGATGGCACACGATATCATGCGCCGGCTGCGGTTTGACAACGATACGGTGAATATGGTGACGAAGATCGTCCGGTTTCATGAAAGACGTTTTGAAGGCAGCCGGAAAGCAATGCGCCGGCTGATGAGCCAGGCGGGGGTGGAGGTTATGCCCTATCTGTTTATTATTCAGGAGGCGGATGTTCTCTCCCAGAGCGAGTATATGCGTGATGAAAAACTGGCACATATAAAAGCGGGAAGGCGTGTCTTTACAGAGATTTTGGAGCAGGGAGAGGCAGTTCGCCTTCGGGATCTTGAGGTCACCGGCCAGGATCTGATTCATCTGGGTGTTCCCCAGGGCCCCAGGGTGGGGGAAGTGCTTAGGGAACTGCTGGACATTGTGATCGATTCCCCGGAAAAAAATAATCGAAATCTTCTTTTGACAGAGGCAGAAAAACGTATTACAATAGAATAGGGTAATTGAAATATATTTTAGGATACTGAAAGACACGTGGATACGCAGATGAAAGGTTGAGGGATATATGTTTTCAAATGGAAGAAAAACTATAGGATTATTAATATTTAATACATATGCCGATTTTCAGAGCCAGATCTGCCAGAGTATGGCGGAACGTGCCGAAGAGCTGGGATATAATCTTGCCATTATTGCCTGTTATGGAAGTTATGGCACCTATCAGGAATATTATCAGGGAGAGATGATGATATTTGATCTTCCGCCTTATGATGAATTTGCAGGGATTGTTGTTGCCTTTGATACATTCAATATTCCGGCTGCCAAAGATCGTGTCTTAGAACATATCCGGGAAAAAGCGGACTGCCCGGTGGTCAGCCTCCGGGAAAAAGTGGTGGGAGTGAATAATATTCTGATCGATGAAGATCATTCCATGGATGGGGTGATCCGCCATATTATAGAAGAGCACGGGAAAAAAGACATTGCTTTTATGACGGGACATCAGGGCCGGTATGATGCCGAGGCGAGACTCCGCTGTTTCCGCAAGGTGATGGATAAATATGGACTGCCGGTCAGTGATCGCAGGATATTTTATGGGGATTTCTGGCGGGGCAAGGCAAAAGAAGCCTGCGAGTGGTTTGGGCAGGACGGGCGGTATCCGGAAGCGGTCATATGTGCCAATGACTATATGGCGCTCTCCCTTATTGATGAGTTGTATGAGCGGGGAGTGAGGGTTCCCGAAGATGTGCTTGTGACCGGCTTCGATGGAGTAGAGGAGGGTGTTGTATACAATCCTTCCCTCACAACACTCCATGTGGATTTTGAGGAAATGGCCTATAAAGCAGTAGATCTTATACATAAGCACCAGGATGACGGGCTGGTGGAAGATGTCTATGTTTCTACAAAAGTGATCATCAGGGAGTCCTGTGGATGCCTGGAGAGGGGACATACCTCAACGATAGCGCAGAGATGCGCCCAGCATAAGTTTGGCGCAAAATCAGAAAATCTTGAGATGCAGTTTAGTTTTATGGCCATTGACTTCAATCAGGTTTCTTCTATTGAGGAAATGCATCAGGTCATCGCAAAATATATATATAATATTGAGGGCATCAAAAATTATATAATCTGTCTCAGGGAGGATGTAGAAGAAAATAAAGTTAGGTTCCGGGGGTATCCTGACACCATGCATGTGCGTACCGCCATCAGGGAACGTCTGGATATGGGGGAGGTGGATATTCCCTTTGATAAAAAACTACTTCTGCCGGAGGAAATGAACTCAGAGGCGCCGCAATGTTACTTTTTCTATCCGATCCATTTTCAGGACAGCTGCTATGGATACGAGGCTTATAGTTTTTTGAACCATGAAAGCTGTGGAACTGCGTATGTCCGCTGGACCATCGCCGTTTCCAATGCGATTCACAATATATTGTCCCAGAAACGGACGAATGATCTGATCGTAGAACTTGAAAATATGTATATCCAGGATGTTCTCACCGGACTTTATAACCGCCGGGGATTTGAAAAGTATGGACGGATGCAGTTCTCCAAAGCCCGGGCGAAAGACAGCATCATCTGTGTGATCGGGATCGATCTGGATGGCCTGAAGCCCATCAATGATATTTACGGCCATCATGAGGGGGATTCTGCACTCCGGGCAGTAAGTTATGCGATTCAGGAGGCTGCGATCCAGGGGCAGATCGGTGCGCGTATCGGTGGAGATGAATTTGAGGTGATCTTCCCCTGCCGGGATAAGTCTGACGCGAAAAACTGGATCCGGGTTTTTGAGGAGAGCCTGGAGAATTTTAATCTCAAATCCCAGAAGCCTTATGATGTGCATGCCAGCTGGGGTTATAAGATTGGTATACCGACGGCGAATGATACGATTGAGAGCTACATGAACGAAAGTGATGACATCATGTATAAAAATAAAGTGGCAAATAAGATGAGTAGAAATGAGGCGCTTCGATAAACACAGGGGGCCGCATAAATGGATCATGGGAGGAAAAGATGGATATAAATCAAAAAATTGCGGAAGAGCTTGGGATAAAAACATGGCAGGCGGAGGCTGTTGTAAAGCTGATCGATGAGGGAAATACGATCCCCTTTATCGCCAGGTACCGAAAAGAACAGCATGGTGCGCTGGATGATGAGCAGCTTCGTAATCTCAATGAACGCCTTATTTATCTGAGAAATCTGGAGGAGAAGAAAGAGCAGGTGCTTACCAGCATCGAAGAGCAGGGAAAACTGACAGAGGAACTCAGGGAACAGATCCTGGCGGCACAGACCCAGGTCATGGTAGAGGATTTATATCGTCCTTACCGTCCCAAACGCCGGACCAGAGCTACGATTGCAAAGGAGAAGGGGCTTGAGGGGCTGGCAAATATCATTTTGCTTCAGATGACAGAACGTTCTCTGGAAGAAGAGGCAGAGGAATACCTGTCAGAAGAAAAAGGAGTGGATACCGCCGGGGAAGCGATCCAGGGAGCGATGGATATCCTTGCAGAATCTGTGGCAGACGAGGCGGATTACCGGACTTATATCCGTAAACTGACGATGGAGGAAGGAGTCCTTGTCTCTACGGCAAAAGATGAAAATGAGAAGTCAGTCTATGAAAATTATTATGAATTTGAAGAAGCGGTGAAAAAGATTGCAGGCTATCGGATCCTTGCCATCAACCGGGGCGAAAAAGAAAAATTTCTTACAGTTAAGATCCAGGCTCCGGAGGAACGGATTCAGCGGTATCTGGAGAAAAAGGTGATCACAAGGGAAAATCCGAATACAATAGAATGCCTGAAGGAAGTACTGGCGGACAGCTATAAAAGGCTGATTGCGCCTTCTATTGAAAGGGAGATCCGCAATGAACTGACAGAAAAGGCAGAGGATGGGGCGATCAAAGTGTTTGGAAAAAATCTCACTCAGCTTCTGATGCAGCCTCCTATTACTGGTCAGGTAGTGCTGGGCTGGGATCCGGCCTTTCGTACCGGCTGTAAGCTGGCGGTGGTGGATGAGACCGGGAAAGTGCTGGATACCATCGTGGTCTATCCCACAGAACCCCAGAATAAGGTGGCGGAGACAAAGAAAATTGTCAAGGGATTAATAGAAAAATATAATGTCACGTTGATATCGGTGGGAAATGGGACCGCTTCCAGGGAATCCGAGATGGTGATTGTGGACATGCTGAAAGAGATCAACAAACCAGTGCAGTATGTAATTGTCAATGAGGCGGGGGCATCGGTGTATTCCGCGAGTAAACTTGCCACAGAGGAATTCCCGAAGTTTGATGTGGGACAGAGAAGTGCGGTGTCCATCGCGAGACGGTTACAGGACCCTCTGGCGGAGCTGGTGAAGATCGATCCTAAATCCATCGGGGTCGGGCAGTATCAGCATGATATGAACCAGAAAAAGCTGAGCGAAGCTCTTTCTGCGGTGGTAGAAGATTGTGTAAATAATGTTGGTGTGGATCTGAATACTGCCTCAGCGTCTCTTCTAGAGTACATTTCAGGTATTTCCAAGCCCATCGCTAAAAATATTGTGGCATACCGGGAAGAAAACGGACGTTTTACCAGCCGTAAGCAGCTGCTGAAGGTGGCAAAACTGGGACCGAAGGCCTTTGAACAGTGTGCTGGGTTTATGAGGATCAGCGATGGGGTGAATCCACTGGATGCCACCAGCGTGCATCCGGAATCCTACCAGGCAGCAGAAGGACTTCTGAAGATGGTCGGACTTGCTCCGGAGGATATCCACGGCGGTGTTGTAGGTCTTTCCCTTCTGGCAAAGGACCGGAAGAGTCTTGCCTCAAAGCTGGATGTGGGAGAATTGACATTGGAAGATATTGTGAAAGAATTGGAGAAGCCAGGGCGGGATCCGCGGGAAGAGATGCCCAAACCGGTGCTTCGCACAGATGTACTGGAGATGAAAGATCTGACAGAGGGAATGATCTTAAAAGGTACCGTGCGGAATGTAATAGATTTTGGTGCATTTGTTGATATCGGGGTTCATCAGGATGGCCTGGTACATATTTCCAAGCTCACAGATAAGAAATTTGTAAAGCATCCTCTGGAGGTTGTCAGTGTGGGGGATGTAGTTGAAGTCAAGGTGTTGTCCGTGGATCTGCAGAAAAAGCGCATTCAGCTGTCGATGATCTTATAGATTGTTTGGAGGTTCATTTCAGATGAAGAGAGTACTTAGTTTATTTATGGTATGCATTCTGATCCTTTCAGGATGTGGTAGTGATGAGGCTCCCAGGACAAAGCAGGAGGTAACGATCGAGGAGAAAAAGGTGCGTTACAAGGCGGAAGAGTTGTCTCTGCCGGAATCCCTGCTGTCGGAGAACGCCCAGGGCAGCGATTATATCGGGGATGAATTTAATGGATTTACAGCGGATCTGAATGGTAAGCCGGCAGTGTATTACAGTGATTTTACCAAAGAGGACGAAGTGTATCAGGCCTCCATAACCCGCCACAGTATGGACCAGAAAAAAAACTGGGAATCGGAGGAACTCTGTGAGAATTCCCTCAGTGAGTTTATGGATCAGAAATTTGAACAGACAGGATGGGTAAGCTGTCATCTGAGCCAGTTCCGCCGGGGAGATAATGGAAGCCTGTATGGAATCTTTTTTTACTACGTCAAAGAGGATGTGGAGTCCGATGAGGGAAAAAAAGAAATGCTGGCTGAAAAATATTCTGTGCTGGAGATCGATGAAGAAAACGACCGCATCTATGAAATCCCTCTGGAGATTGGTCCGGCGCCCCGGGATGAAAATGACTTTGGCAAGGATGTGAAAATCGAATGGCTCAGTGATTACCATGCCTTCGAGGACGGTACTATATTGCTGCTGAGTTCAGATAATGGCGGCGGAACCGGTTATCTGATCGATAGTGAAAGCGGTCAGGTCAGTGAAGAGCTTGGGAATGTCGTGACGGGGAAACGAAGATTCGTATTTGGCGAGAATGAGATCATTTTCTTTTCCAACAAGACCAATCTATTTCAGGTTGTCAGCCTGCCGGACGTGACAGAATTGAATTCATTTGGTTCCGCGCTGGGCGAGGATGTCATGAATAAAGACTGGTTTTTCTACATGAATCCGGACACCTGGGAGCTGTTTATGTGTAATCGGAGCGGTGTGTACAAAGCGGCCAACTATCAGAATTCGGATGATGTGGAATGGCTGACGGAAAAGACCGACATGAGTGAAGTGGAAAATGGAAGTGCAGATATATTAGACTTCTTTGTGGGAGCGGAGGATGATTTTTATATTTGTATGATGGAGACGACGGAGGAGTATGGGCAGAAGACCAGGCAGTACCGGATCGTATACTACAGTAAAGAAGGAGAATCTGCTGAGGCAGAATGATGAAAAAGGAGCTATCACAGTGATGAGTCATTTATCGTGTGACAGCTCCTTTATTTAGCCCGATGGCGTAAATTTAAACCCTGCTTCATTCCAGGCTGACCGCTGCTTGTGGCCCGTTATACCAATGGCTATCTTGCCACACCCTCAGCGATCCGGCTCACGCCCACGTAAATTTCCGATATTTTGTACCATGTTCTGAGTCCTACGATGCCATCGGGAGTGAGTTTAAATACACGCTGGAAAGTTTTTACTGCTTCCTCTGTCTGGGGACCGAAGACGCCGTCAACGGCAATTTTGGGAATCAGCGGATAGGCGCCGGAGATGACATTTAACTGCTGCTGCATCTGCCGTACCTTTTCACCGGAGCTGCCAAGTTCCAGATTGTACTGGGGCCAGGAGGCAGGGACACCAGAAACTACATCTGTGGAATTTATGAATATCGAGCTTCCATAGTAATTTCGGAGAATTTCGATTGCCGTGTAACCCTGGTCTCCCAGGGACTTGCTTCCCCACTGGGTCAACTGTATTCTGTAAGGTATACATAGGGGAAAGTACCGAAAAAACGTCATTCTATAACGAACAAATCAAAAATCATAGATTCCGATCTTTTATCAAATGTAATCTTACTGCAGATAGACCGGATCGCCTCTCCCTTTCTGACATTATTGTAATCTCCCTCTATGATATGTATCACATTTTCAATATTTGCCACAAGCAGGGCTTCACTGTCCTGCTTACTGGACATTTTCTTTGGAGCAAGTTGTTCTTCAATTTCCTGGCGCTGTTTCTCGATTATCTTTTTATTTGCCTTGTATTCCTCCAGGCTGTCAATGCCATCAATATAGGCTATTTTAATTCGTTCTTCTTTTTTGTCAAGATCTTTCAGCTGTGAACGAAGGGATTCGGTATCTGTGTCAAGCGTAGCGGCAGGAATCTTTTCGTAGTTGAGCGTTTCGGAAACCAGGAGCCCCTTCAGACCATCTATAACATACTGCTCTGCCTTTGTTGCGGGAACATAGCTGCTCTTATCGCAAATCCCCTTATTATACTTCCAACACTGAAAGCACTTGTTAGATTTGCCGTTTGTATAAGCAAGAGAGGCTCCGCAGTTCGCACACTTTAAAATCCCGCTGAGCCAGTGCTTGGCGGCGGCAGAAGGAACCCGGCGTTCAGAGCTGTGAAATTGTTCATAGGATGACTGGAGGCGTTTCTGGGCCTGTTCAAAGAGAAACTCCGATACCAGCGGCTCATGCTTTCCATCCCGGATAATAACGTCACCATCCTTTTTCTTCCCTCTTGCGCGGGGAGCATAGTTCCAGCGGATCTTTCCTACATAAAAGGGATTCTGCAGAATATAATGTATGATACGGCGTTCAAAGCGGTTCCCATTTGCTGTCCGGTAGCCGGCTCTGTTTAAACTATAGGTTATGTTTGAGATACTTTCTTTTTGATTTACATACCGGTCAAATATGATTTTTACAACATGGGCCTGGGCAGGCTCGATGACGGGGATCTTATCCTCCCCCATAACGTATCCAAAGGGAATCTTTCCACTGTAGCCCCCGTTCAGTGCCTTCTGCATCATGCCACGTTTTACTTCTCCGGATAACCGGATCGAGTAATATTCGTCCATCCACTCCAGGATGCGTTCGATCAGAGATCCAAAGGGCCCATCCACAACGGGCTCGGATATGCTTACACAGGATACATTGCTCCGCTTGAGCAAAGACTTATACAAAATGCTTTCTTCCTGGTTGCGGGCAAAACGGCTGAATTTCCAGACAAGGATCACATCAAAGGGATGGTCCTTGCTCTTGGCAAGAGCAATCATCTCCTGGAATGCTGCCCTCTTGGTAGCGTTTTTTCCAGATATGCCGATATCCTCAAAAATATGTTCTTTATTTATCACAATGTCATGAGATTTTGCATATTCCAGGATCAGGCGTTTTTGCGCCTCCGGGCTGTATTCGTCCTGGCTCTCAGTGGAAACACGGATGTAAGCTGCTCCAAACTGCATGATTGTTCCTCCGATCATAGTTTTTATTATAACCAAGTGAGTACATTGCCATATAGTAAATTTCTTTTATGGGAAAATATTAACGTGTAATACTACGTGTGTCAAGAAGAAGTTTATTTTTTCATGAGAGCTTGTAAAATACAGATGAAAAAGGTAAAGTTCCAGAATGTTTTTTTGGAGCTTACAAAAACGAAATACTAAACAAACTCCCGTTTTAATAGGGAGTTTGTTGTATTTTCGTTCTACATCTGATATAATTAAATTGTTAAGAATTCAAAATTGCATTAATAATGGAATCTTTGTTCCAGCCAACCATAACATTTGAATTCTCACTAACTACGCTTGGTATTCGTTCCTGTCCCCAAGGTTTTACACCAATGATGTATTTATCATAAGAGACAGCTGTGTTAATTTCATAATCTATCCAGTCGCTGTATGTTGCATACATACCAGCCAGAACAATTACTAAAGATACTGGACGTATTTGCTCATCTAGCTCATTTTTCAATTTTTGTTTATCGTTATCATCGTCTGGGTCAAGCAACGGATTATGTTTAGGAACAGAATAGTTTTTCCAGTTCAATTTTTTCTCATCCTGTGCTTCGTTAATCCATTGAACTACTTTTTTATAGTGTTCAGAATATCTCCAGGCGTGACTGATAAAAATATTATAAGTAGTCATTTTTCCACCACGCTTTCTTAGTATTTTGGAGGTAATTTATGAAAAAGTATAAATTTCAAAAAAAACCTGTTGTTGTTGAAGCCTACCAAACAGATGTAGAACTAATAATCAATACTCTGGAAGGAGCCATGAAGGCTTCTCCAGGAGATTGGATTATTACTGGTGTAAATGGAGAACAGTATCCATGCAAACCTGATATTTTTGAAAAAACATACCAAA
>CAMTDY010000064.1 GCA_947070915.1 uncultured Roseburia sp. | reverse complement strand
AAGACAGAGCGTATTGACAAAGATGCGTTCATGGGGGCAGCAAGCCGGTTTATCGTGGATGGATCAAATCCAAACTATGCAAGCTCAAATGGAATGCTGATGTCAGAATCCAAAGAGACATTGATTCAGGCACCGGTGATGGAAAAAGGAAATCTGATAATTCCCAATGGCACGAAGCGTATTACAGCCAATGCGCTGGTGAATGGACAGTACAGCAGTATTTCCCTGCCAGAAGGGATCACAGAGATCTACAAGAGGCAGTTTAAAAATTGTGATAAGCTTAAGGCGATATATCTGCCTGCCAGTCTGATGAATATCAGGGGATCTGGTTATGATTCATATGATCTGGGACTGAACAGCCTGGAGAAGATCTCGGTGCCAAAAAGTAATACTGCATACCAGAGTTTAGACGGAGCAGTTTACACAGCAGATGGAAAAGCAATGGTATTTTACCCGTATGGAAGAAAAGGAAGTCTGCGTCTGCCAGATGCCTGCAAGAAGATTGGCGGCCAGATGCGGGAAAATAAACTGAGCTCCATCAGTGTTTCTTCCAAGAACAAGTATTTTACATCTGTTCATGGTGTATTGTATGATCTGAGGGGAAAGAAGATCAAGTGTTTCCCGATGAACAAGAAGACATACAAAATACCAAAGACCTTGAAGAGTATTGATTATCTCTATCGGGTCAAAGAGGATATGAAATGTAAGGCGATTCAGGTAGCTTCCAGTAATAAGACGTTTTATTCCAAGGGGGGCGTAGTCTTTGAAAAGGGATCTCATACACTGGCTTTTTATCCAACGAAAAAGAAAGGAAGCTACAAAGTACCTGTTTCTACACGATATATTGATTCCCATGCATTTGAGGAAGCTCATTATATCACAGCCCTTACGATCACGAAAAATGTAGGCCGGAGCGGGGGAACTACATATTACTTTGACAAATGCCGAAATCTCCAAAAAATTGATGTGAAGCAGGGAGAACTGAATTACATCAGCATGAGTTTTTCCGGCTGTAAGAAACTGAAAAGTATTTCCTTCCCATCCAATATCATGACCACAGATCTCTGGGGACTTCCGGAGGGCGTGACCATTCGTGGATGGCAGAACACCCAGGCAAAGGAATCTGCAGAGAGAGCTAAGGGGAAATTTGTAAGTCTTGGTACGATTCCACCAGTGATCACTGGGGGAAGAGTGAAAAAGATCATTGACAAATACCAGCTCAGCTGGAATGCCAGCAGAGGGGCGAGCGGCTACCAGATCTATACGGTATCTAATACCATTGCGGATCTGAAGGGCTCTGGAAGTACCACCTGTTTTATTAAGGATATATATGAGTATGATACGATTTATATCCGGGCATACAGGATCGTGAAAGGCAAGAAAGTCTATGGAAAGGCGAAAGCAGTTTCCATCTGATGTTCTGAATGCATATTAAAACAAAAGACCAGGGAATGTTTCACGGAGTGGAGCATTCCCTGGTTTTGTTTTATGGATCAATTTCCTCCGGGCCCATCCCTGCGTTCCCGCTGGTCATCCTGAACGACGTATTTTGTAGTAGAGGAATCCTGATCCGAATTGTCATTTGCCCCGGATTCGGAGACAGAAGTTTTTTTGGTTCTGTGACAGTTGCTTACGCTGTTTTTGATGGGATCATTGATCCGGTCATGAATCTGTTCTGTAGTTTCGTTTTCTGACATTTGAACTGCTCCTTCCATTCAGCTTGTTTCCAGAATAGTATTTCCCCATATTGCCAAAAATAATCATAAAAAGCGGAAATCAATTATTTTTTGCAGTCAAATAATTTTTTGTCAAATTCTGGATTGAAATAATAAAAATTATTGGAATCCAGTTTGGATTTGGTCATTTCCAGGGCTTCTCCAAACCTCTGGAAATGAACAATTTCCCTGGCGCGCAGGAATTTTAATGGAGCCCGTACATCCGGGTCATCGATAACCCGCAGAAGATTATCATAGACAGTACGTGCTTTTTGTTCCGCTGCGAGATCCTCATATAAATCTGCGAAGGCATCCCCTTTGGACTGGAATTCCAGGGAGGTAAATGGAACGCCGGCTGCCGCCTGGGGCCACAGCCCTGTGGTATGATCGATATAATAAGCATCAAATCCGGCGGTTTTTGCCTGTTCTGGTGTCAGATCCTTCGTCAGCTGGTAGACAATGGAACAAATGATCTCCATATGGTTGATCTCCTCCGTTCCGATATCCGTCAGCAGACCTCCTACTTTTTTGACCGGCATGGAATACCGCTGTGCCAGATATCGCATGGAAGCGGAGAGTTCGCCGTCTGGTCCGCCATACTGGCTGATAATGAGCTGGGCAGTTTTCGGGCAGGTCTTTTTGATCTTGACCGGATACTGTAAACGTTTTTCATAACTCCACATTTAGATCAGTCCCCCTTCCCATGGTGCAGGGCCTTCGCCCCAACCATATTCTTCACTTTCTGGATTACCAGTGATCATAGAGATCTGCGTCAGGGGATTATATTTTTCTGCGTATTCTGCCAGAAGATCCAGACGGCGCTGGAGCAGTTCTTTGAAAAGGGAAAGACCATTCTGGCATGTGGGATGGGTATCCAGATAGAGGGTCAGGTCATTGATGGCAAAACTGACGGTGTTTATTTCATTCATCAGACATTCCCGCTCTGAGGCCTTGTCCAGAGCAGAGCCGCATTTCAAGGAACTTTTGATATCTTCTGCTTTGAAAAATTCAAGATTAAGGCTTGGAAAGATAGTTCCTTCCCGGAGGGCAGTTTCCAGGTCATAGGGTTCACACCATTCCTGCATGGGAACAGTTGCCATCGCCAATGTTTCCGGGCAGGAACAGCAGGTGCTTGCATTACTCATTTGTATCATCTCCTTCTTTTGTATTTTGGGCTCGACAAGTGCAAATTTTATCGAACAGTATTATTTTTTGTAAAAAAGGAGATAATATACTTCTATTAAATACCTATTTTAATTTTGTTTTTAAATTGCCTGTAATATCTTACTCGTACAATGTTGTTCCCAAAAGGTTGACGTTGTAGCCCTTTTATGTTAAAATGGTCTACAAGATAGTCCGTTTTGATCAGAGGAGGTGCAATGGATGGAAAAAAATGTTTCAAACAGTGAATGGTATGTATTGGAATGTTTATGGGAAAGCGCCCCTAAAACACTAATGCAGATCGTGGAAGAATGCAGGGAGAAGGCTGGCTGGGCAAAGAGCACCACAGCTACGATGGTAAAAAGGATGGGGGAAAAAGGACTGATCCGTTATGAGGAGGGCGGAAGGGCCAAATTATTTTATCCCCTGGTGAAACGGGAACATGTGGCGGTCCGGCAGACGAGAGAGTTTCTGCAGCGGATCTACCATGGCAGTGTCGGCATTATGATGAATACTCTGGCAAAGCAGGATGGTTTGACGGAAAAAGATCTTCGGGAACTGGAGGAGTTTTTGGAACAGTGCCGTAAGGAAAAAGATGAAACGTAAGACATTATTTGTCCGGTGGTTATCCGGGGTGATCAGGAGGGGATACATATGCAGATACTGATTATTTCATCATCTATATTGATCTGTCTGGTGCTGTTGATCCGGTGCTGTTTCCGCAACAAGGTGAGAGCAGTATGGATCTATGGTTTGTGGGGGCTGGTGGCACTCCGGCTTCTGGTGCCGGTGCAGTTTTTTTCCTTTCCAGCTGGATCAGTGAAGCTGTTCAGCGGAGAGGATGATTTTTCTGTTTACAATTCCGAAGTACTGGAGCCGGGAAAAACTTCGGTTTACGATGCTGATGCCGGGGAAGAGACCGAAAGGGATGTAGAACATAAAGTAGAATCAAAGAAGAGGGAAGAGGTTTTCATTACAGAAGAAATAGGTAAAAATGAGGAGCCTGGGATTTATGGCGAAAATATGCAGGAAGAGGAAAAGAGCCAGATCGGCGATACACAAACCCAAATAACAGATGGGGAGATCAGAGTCCGGAATATAATGTTTTTGGTCTGGCTTTCGGTGGCAGGTGGGATGTTTGTGCTCTTTCTTGCAGTGAATTTTCATATGAGCCACAGATTAAGGATGAACCGGGAAGCTTTGGAAAATAAGGCGAGTCCCCTTGTCTACCTCTCCGGGAGTGTATCGGTTCCCTGTCTATATGGATTTTTCCGTCCAGCTGTTTATCTGACAAAGGCGGTGGCAGAACAGAGTGAGGAAGACAAGTCTTACATCATACTGCACGAAGGTATGCATTATAAGCATCTGGACCATATATGGGCAGGAGTGCGTCTGCTTTTGATCTGCCTTTATTGGTTCCATCCCCTTGTATGGATCGCGGCGAAACTTTCCAGGCAGGATGCAGAATATGCCGCAGATGAAGCCGTGACAGAAAACATGAGCCAGGAGGAGCGGTTGCGGTATGGCAAAATGATACTTTTTACGATTGGACACGGCAGGCCTGACAGAAAAAGGTTATCACTGGCCAGCACGGCTTCCAATTCCAGGAAGGAATTGGAGCGGAGGCTGGAAAAAATTGCTGGTAGGAAAAAGAAATCTTTCGTTTCTGCAATTCTATTGATGGTGACCGCTTTGGCGGTGACGGCATGTTCCTTTGCCGGAAAACAGGCAGAAACGACAGAGACACCCTCTGATAAGAGAGAAACAGGGAGTGTCAGCGGTGGCAGTGTCAGCGGAAGCGTTATCGGAGGCGATACCGTGAAAGGACCGGATAAAGCGCAGAATCAAAGAGAAGCATTGGATAAAGCTGTCACAGAGGTGATTAAACAGGACTTTTCCGGGGAAATGGCAACTTCCTCCAGCTGGCAGTACCACGGAGTAAAATATGGGAATATTGTGGAGGCCCATACGACGATAGCAAAAACTGAAAAAGAAAATGAGGTTACGGTGTATCTGGCCTATATGGTGGGGGCTTATGGAATCGGTGCGCCAGAAAACAAACCGGAAAAATGTTATGAACTTAGAGGCGGTGAAAGGCGTTTTGCAGCTCTTACTTTTGAAAAAGAAGATGGGAAGTTTGTATTGAAAGAGTTCTGGAGACCGGAAGATGGAGAAGAATTGAAAAAAGATCTTCAGAAAAAATTTCCGGCTTCCGTCAGTGAAGAAGAGTTGTCTGAATATCGTTATTACCATTATCTTACGTCGGAGTGCCACAGGCAGGCGCTGGAATTCCTGAAGGCATCTGAGACCGGAGGACAGTCCTCAGATAAGGCGGAGATCGCCAAGCTCAAAGCCTCGGATGTGGAATTTGTTGAAATCTCTACAGGGAGGGGGCAGACGGTCCGCATTTTCAGCGAAAAAGCCTCCGGTTTTGTAAAAAAACTGGTGTCTGCTTATAACAAAATGAAGCTGGTTCCTGTTACAAATATCGAAGAAAATGCACTGGATGTAAAACAGTCAGTTACATTAAACTTTTATACCATGGATTCTTCTCATCCAGAGCAGGTGATCTTTGATGGGAAAAAAATCTGCTGGATTCACGGAGAACCGAAAGCCTGGGTAATGGATGAGCAGTATTTTGATCACAATGGGATCATGGAAAAGGCAGAAAGCCAGCAGAGACATGAAAGAATTGAGTATGCTGGTTCCAGAAGGATACAGGATCCCTATGGGGGGCCATTGAGACTGGTCTGTGATTATGGAAGTGAGAAAAAACTGTACAGGAGTTTATTGTCAGACAGTAAGTACATTCCCGCAAGACTGGTGAAGGCGAGGGCAAGGGCGATGAGCAGTGAAAAAGGAATTGGATATTATGATGAGTACCAGTCCGAATTGAATCAGTTTATTACGATCAAAAAAACGCATCTTCTGGCGGAGGACCTGGGGATCGCCTTGAACTGGCAGGGGACTGAAAAGTGGATAGAAGCCAGTGGTGCTACAGGTGATGTTAGGAAGGCGATCCGAACATTTTGTAAAAGTTATGGGATAACGGAAGAACAGTATAAGGATTTTGCGCGCCTGCGCCTGCAGATGACATATTTTAATTATGAAAAATATATGGAGATCAGAAATCTAAAAGATGCGGAACTGCAGGAGGCCTTCGAGAAAGAGCTGGAGAAGTATGAGATACAGGCGGCAGAGTGATAAAGGGAGGGATTTTCTATGAGAAAATGGCTGGGCCGGTTCAAAAAACATCCCTGGCTGTGGCTGATCCTGGTGTCTTTTGGGGCTGGTTTTCTGGTAGCAGCTGTTCAGGGAGAGTTTGCGGGAGAAAATTATTATACTTTTGATTATGCCACTTTTATAGTATGTACTATTGTATACGCATTGTTCTTTTTGCTCCCGATTTTTTTGACTTTGATTAATGGAACCGCATTATTCTGCCATCCAGAAGATGCGAGGTGGAAAAGGTATTTTATAAAGTGTCAGCGTGTCACCATTATACTTGGGGTTGTTTATAGTTATCTGGGCTGGATATTCTCAGATATCACTGGGGCTGACTGGGATCAGGTACTGTACAATACGGAGGTACATACCCCCATCTGGAGCGGCGGAAGGACTACGATTTTGGTTTTGACACTGCTGGCAGTGGCGGGCTATATTATATTATCCTCCCTGCCCTTGTCACGGATCCCGCCGCTGGTGATTGTTTTTTCCATGGCAGCCATGTATATCGGGAGCCTGCTCTGTCTGACCTGGTGTGTGCAGATCATTGGAAAAGAAGAGACCTTTGCTTTGGGGCTGGATGACATGATGTGGGTATTCTGCCTGTTTCCTGTCAGTTGTATTATGATTGCCCTGAGGACGATAAGAGTTAAGATTCGGGAATGGAATACGCATGAGAGAAAAGAAGGGTATTCGGGGAATAATATATATTTGACGGGTTTAGATAAGTTTCTTAGAAAGGCGGAAAACTGGCCGATCGCGGCGTTTATCGTTATGCTGCCCCTGCTCGGGGTGGTGATTGGAATACTGGTTTTGTTCGGGCAGCAGCCAGACGCGCTGATTAAGGCATGGACAGAGACCAGTGACTGGATGCTTTCCCAGAAGACCGCTCCGCCTAATCTTCATCGGGATATGCATTATCTGTGCACTGTTGCGGCAGGCGGGCATGAAAGGATAGTAAAACCCCTGAGGATGGGAGAGCGGCACGGGCACCGGGTGGTGGTAAACCGGCAGCTCTGTGTTGCCAATGCCTTTGAACAGATCCTGGAAGAGAAAATACCAGGAGTTCACCGGAAGATAAGATATATTTATGATACCTATGGTTTCCCGGTGGCTAAAATGATTCGGAGTCCCCTGGCTGCAGATGTGGTTTACCTGCTTATGAAACCGATGGAATGGTGCTTTCTGGCTGTCATTTATGCCTGTGATACAAAACCGGAAAACCGCATCGCCCTCCAGTATTTTCCACAGACAGGGAGGAAGAAATCTTGATAAAATCATAAGAAATTATCTGTCCCAGTGTGTTATACTGTAGGAAGAATGGAGGGCACTATGTCAGAGCATATTTTGATCGTGGATGATGAGAGAGAGATCGCGGATCTTCTGGAAGTTTATCTTAAAAATGAGGGGTATCAGGTACACAAATTTTATCATGGAAAGGGAGCGCTGGAGTGTCTCAAAAACACTAAAATAGATCTGGCACTTTTATACATCATGCTCCCGGATATCGACGGGTTTACATTGTGCCGGGAAATTCGTCAAAAGTGGTTTTTTCCAGTTATCATGCTGACTGCAAAGGCGGAAGATGGAGACAAGATTATGGGGATTACGCTGGGAGCCGATGATTATATTACCAAACCGTTCAATCCCCTGGAGGTGACGGCAAGGGTGAGGGCGCAGCTCAGGCGTGTAAATATGTACAATACCAGGCAGGCTGAAGAGGATCCGGATTATTTTAATATAGACGGACTTGAAGTAAATGGAAAAAATCACGTCTGCCTGCTGTATGGAACCGAGATTTCCCTGACGCCGCTAGAGTTTTCGATCCTTTTCTATCTATGCCAGAGGAGAGGAAATGTAGTCAGTGCGGAAGAGTTATTTGAAGCGGTGTGGGGAGAGCGGTATCTGGACAGCAATAATACTGTAATGACTCACATCGCAAAGCTTCGGGAGAAATTAAAAGAAAATGCAAGAAAGCCTAAATTTATAAAAACTGTCTGGGGAGTTGGCTATAAGATTGAGTGAACATTTTGATAAGAATCATAAATTAAGAATGGAGCTGACAGGGCAGTTGATGAGACGTTTTTATCTTCAGCTGCTGGTTTATGTTATCTGCATCGCCTTGTTATTTGCGGTCGCTTATCTGGTCTGTGCCAGACAAATCTGGTATAAAAGTGATCCATTCTGGCCTTTGATCCATTTTATCCATGAGCACTGGTTTGGATGTTTTATGATCTGTGTTGTCGCAGGATTTATTCTTTTTTCCTTTTGGAGTTTCAGGCGGACGGTGTGGTACATGGAAGATATACTTGGTGCAGTAAACGGTATATACCGTGAAAAAGATGAACTGGTGGAACTTCCCCAGGAGCTGCATGAGGTTGAAAAGGAATTAAACCAGGTAATGCTGAATGTGCGTGCCAGCAGGGAAAAAGCGGAAGAGGCAGAACAGCGGAAAAATGACCTTATCATATATATGGCACATGACCTGAAAACACCGCTTACTTCTGTTATTGGCTACCTTTCTCTTCTCGACGAAGAGAAGGATATCTCCGATGAACTGAAACAAAAGTATCTGGGTATTGCGCTGAAGAAATCCCAGCGTCTGGAAGAATTGGTCAACGAGTTTTTTGAGATAACAAGATTTAATCTTTCCACTATGACCCTGGAACTGTCCACTGTCAATCTGACCCGCATGCTGGAGCAGATCTCTTATGAATTCATCCCTGTTTTTCAGGAAAAGGGTCTTACGTACCAGCTGGAACTTGACCCGGATCTGAAACTTTTATGTGACATAGATAAGATGGAACGGGTATTTGATAATCTTTTGAAAAATGCGGTGAATTACAGTTATAAAGAGACACAGATCCGTATTCTGGCCCATGTGGAGCAATGGCGGGGATCCAATAAAGAAATCCTTCATATACAGATCATGAATCACGGGAAAACGATACCAAAGGAAAAGCAGGAGCGGATCTTTGAGCAATTCTTCCGTCTGGAGTCTTCCAGAGATTCAGGAACCGGTGGGGCGGGGCTTGGTCTTGCCATCGCCAGAGAGATCGTGGAACAGCACGGCGGGGAGCTGACCTGTGAAAGCGAGGATGAGCAGATCATTTTCCATATACGGATGGCATGTGGCTGAAAGCCGGCTGCTTCCTCCGCATTTCAGGCATTTGCCTTCCATGCTCATTCCGTCGGCGCGCCAAATGTCCGGGTCTGCGCCCATGCAGAGCATGGCGCCGCCCCGTCCGCTTGGCTTTGCTTTCATAAAAATAAGGAAATGTTAAGAATGATATAAGAAAACATTCAGATACTATGTATTGCGGAATAGTATAATTGTTTCAAAACAGTATCTGGAGGGAAGTTTATGTCAAAGGTAAATGTACGTTATTATCAAAGAAGGGCACGAAGAAGAAGGCTGCTGGTTTCACGAACGATAAAGGTTATATTTGTATTGGCTGTGACCATTGGAATGCTTTTATTTTTAAGGCATATGTATCTGACAGAAGCGAAAGTATTACTTGGCAAAGATGAAAAGGTGACACAGACCTTAAGCGATGAGGTGATTCCGGGGCAGATTCCGGTGTTTTTTCAATATGACAGCCGGTGGAAGGACGAAAATTATGGGGATGGGACCATGGAATTTAATGGTTGCGGTCCCACCTGCTTGTCGATGGTGCTGTGTGGATTGAACGGAACGGCGGAATATGACCCGGTAACCATTGCAAAACTGGCAGATACGAGAGGTTATTATGAAGCCGGAGCGGGCTCTTCCTGGACATTGATGTCAGAATTGCCGGAAGAACTTGATCTGAAAGTTCATAAGGTACGTTTTGATGAAAGTCATATCCGGCAGGAACTTAAGGAAAAGAGACCGATCATCTGTGTGGTGGGACCGGGAGATTTTACGACGACGGGACATTTTATTGTATTATGCGGGCTGGATTCGGATGGGAGGGTTATCGTCCATGATCCCAATAGTGAAGAGCGGAGCCGAAGATCCTGGGAGCTTGAAGAACTGATGCCCCAGATAAAAAATCTGTGGTCCTATAGCTGAGGAAACAAGGGAAGAGAGTTTTCACTGTTCAGCCATAAAGCTCGATTCCGCCTGCGGCTGCATCTCGCTTTGGCTGAGCGCCATATACAAGGGGAGGGGACTTCCTGTTTGCAAGCAAGCTTGCACAGAAAGTCCCCTCCCCTTGTGCATGGCTGAACAGTGAAAATGTACTTGACCTGTCGTAGTAGTTGTGCTATGATATAACTACGACAGACGTACTACGATAATCGTAGTAAGGGAAAGACAATATGATACGGAGAGGAGGCGTGGGCAGAAGAATATGCCTGGAAAGCTATGATAAGCAGTGATGTGATCCGAGGGTATAATGATACCATTATTTTATATCTTCTGAAACAGGAACCGTCTTATGGTTATGAGATATCCAAACAGATCCGGCAGATTTCAGAAGAAAAGTATGTTATAAAGGAAACTACGCTGTATTCTGCATTTTCGAGGATGGAGAAAAATGGATATATTGAGTCCTTCTTTGGCAATGAGACCGGGGGGAAGCGGAGAACATACTACCGCATTACGGAGGAAGGACTTCAATATTATAAAGAAAAATGCGAAGAATGGGCAGTGACCAAGGAAGTAATTGACAAATTTGTGCGATAATAAATAAGTTTTACCAAACTTATTGGGAAGTTGCTTCGCAACTTGGCATGCACAAAAAACGTGTGCAGAAATTATGATAGAATGAATGGAGGATATTATGGAAGCGATCAGGGAATATCTCAATAATCTGTTTATGAGTCTGCCGGAGACGCCGGAAGTGCTTCGGGCAAAGGCGGAGCTTCTTGAGATGATGGAGGACAAATACGAGGAGCTGATTCAGGAAGGTAAATCTGAGAAGGAAGCCATCGGTACGGTAATCTCGGAGTTCGGAAACCTGGAGGAACTGGCAGAGGAACTTGGGATTGATATTTTTTTAAAGAAAGAAGCAAAAGATAATAAAGAAGATGAGGCAGAAACGAAAGAAGAAGAATCCAGGGCGGAGCAGAAGAACGGCGGGGCTGCCGGGGGAGAGAAGACCAGGGCGGTATACTGCTGGGGGCTTGAGGAGGCGAGAGATTATATATCCTATGCATGGAAGCATGCAAAATATATTGCCATAGGGGTATTTCTTTGTATCTGCGCCCCCTATGTGGATTGCATCATGGATGGAGCCTGTGCACAGGGATATATTTCTCCTATGATCAGAAACATAATAGGAAACAGTGGTCTTTTTGGTATGGTAGCGATTGCAGTCGCCTTGTTCTGCGGGGCTTCGGGGATGAAGAAAAGATATGGAAAACTCTCCAGATACTGTGTGCTGCTTGATGAAAAGGCTGGCAGGTATGTGGGGCAGAAACAGGCAAAAGATGCCCAGAGCAGACTGACGATGCGTATTGTAGGAATCAGTCTCTGCATACTGAGCGTCGTGCCTTCCAGTGTTAATTATTTTACTAATTTATTTTTGAAAGAGGTTTTTGACAGCAGTGTGCTGCCAATCGCGGGGGTAGGAGTTCTGTTGCTGGTTCTGTCGGCAAGTGTGGGGAACCGATATGAAGAACTGGATAAAGCGGTAAAGAATGCCGGGAAGGTACAGGGAAAAACCTTTCAGGGGGCGGTATGGGAGAGTGCACCCAAAAAAGGAATGTCCCCAGCCGCTATATTGATCCTCGTTTTTGTAGGATTTCTAGTGGTGGGTGGAAACCTGGTGGGAAACCTGTTATTTGGGGCAAATGTTAAATATGAAGAAATAAGTTCTGTCAAAGAATATGATTACATGGACATCCGGTCGTTGTCAGTGGATATGGATGCAGGAAATGTGGAGATCCGAAAAAGTGAAAACTCAGGAGATGGAAAGCTCCGTGTGGAGTACAGCGGTGATTCCAGCCGGAAGCCCCAGGTCACATGTACAGGCGGCAGGCTTCAGATCAAAGAGCCGGGAAGATTCCGCTGGTTTACCTTTGATCTCAGCTTTTTCCGCCGGGGATACTGGGAGCGGAAGCTGGTGATCTGGGTGCCGGAGAGTCTGAAAGATCTGGATGTTCAGATTGACTCAGATGCTGGAAGTGTCACCTGTTCCGATATTTTCATGAAAAACCTGACAGCGGATGTGGATGCCGGACAGCTGGAAGTAGATGGCTGTACGGTTACTGGAGAGGCGAAGCTGGATGTGGATGCCGGTAGCGCCGACATAAATAATGCTTCCATTGGATTTCTCAAAGGGGATGTGGACATGGGAGATATCAACTGCCATTTATCAAGCGGCCCCCTTGCCGGTTATACGATGGATCTGGATGTAGATATGGGGGACATCACTATCAATGGAGAAAATAAAGGTGGTTCCTATAAGCAGACCTCTACTTCTGGTCAAAACGGAAGCGGGCAGCCGTCCCGGATTCAGTTGGAAGTCGATATGGGAAATATAGAGATTGAGGTACCTGTGCAGTAGCGTTTTATTGAAATGAAGATTGGAGGATCAGAATGAAAAAAGACAATGTGTTTTGGGGAGTGATACTGATACTTGCGGCGGTGTATATCATCATAAACAGTCTTGGTTTTATGCCGGATGTAAGTGTGGTGCGTCTGGGAGTGGCTGTGATCTGCGGAGTTGTATTTTTTAAGTCCCTGGCGGGATTGGAATTTGGAGGGATGCTATTCTCCCTTGCCGTACTTCTCATCCTTTTTGATGAACAGCTGGGAATCACAGCCCTCACTCCCTGGCCGGTGTTGATGGCTGCCCTGTTAGGCAGCATCGGGCTCAATATGATATTTGGAAGCAGAAAATTAAAAAAAAGTAATCATGGTCCGGCAGAGTATAAAGAGGCAGATTATGTATCTGGAGATGAGATCCAGATCAGCGGGATGTTTGGCGCCTATAAAAAAACGGTTTCCTCTGATGATTTTACGAAAGCCAGTGTGAACTGTAGATTTGGCGGTATGGAGATCAGTTTTGACGATGCGGTGATCCAGGGCGGCCAGGCGGTGGTACAGCTGGACATATCTTTTTCTGGCGTGGAATTTTACATTCCCCAGTCCTGGAAAGTGGAAAACCATACTGAGGGGAAGTTTGGTGGATTTCACGAACACCGTTCCCACAGCAGTAATGATGGACCGACCATTGTATTTGAGGGGAATGTAACATTTTCCGGTGTGGAGATTTACCGGATCTGACCAAATGCATAAATTTCCATCTGTTGCGTTGGATAACGGCGCAGCAGGGAAATTTATGTACATGTATTGTACTATTTTGTTTCTTTAACATATAATCTGTCTGTACC
>CAMTDY010000063.1 GCA_947070915.1 uncultured Roseburia sp. | reverse complement strand
GTCATTATCCCCATATTCACCATAGGGGCGCACTCTGAAATGATCCCTGTAGATCTTTATTCCACCAAACTCTCTGGTAAAATTTTTCTTGCCCGTAATATCTTTATAATAAAATTTTTCAGCGTCTTTCTTAGTATAAGTAATTTTATTAAAATAAAGAACCCCTTTATAATCCCCTATAAGATTTGCGGTCTCTCCCATCTCGGCAAAGGTAAACTCCATCTGCTTTGTCTCACCATGAAAATAAGGTATCCCCTCCCTGGCGATACCTGCCTCCCGTAATATTTCATCCTCTTCTTCCCCAAAATCAAACTCATTCCTGTTTAAATAAAGACTTAACCGATTCCCCTGTACCACAAATTTTATCCGGTAATCATAAGAATCAATATTGGCGCTTACAACCTTTGCCTCTTCTGCTAACGTCGTATCATCAAAGAAATATATATCAAAGTCCTGGATCACATCCGGGGGAAGAAGATTCTCCAGATGATTCCGCAGTCTCTCCATGGTCTTTTCATTCCAATCATCATGCAGACCATATAACCGGAAGACAGTTCCCCTTTTTCCCAGATCCAGATTTCCGATCAGCTTTGCTATTTCTTGATTGCTCCATGAATTAATATGTGCATACTCTGACAGGGTATCATCGGAATCGAATAACTGCGCTTTTATATCTGAAAGATTTTTGTTTCCACTAAAATCATCCCAGTTAACAATCCATTCCAGTCCGCCCTGCTCCGAAATCGTCAACATTTCACAACGATCTGAAATTCTGTCAAAAGCAAATCTGCCAATTCCCTTTGCTCCTGTCTGAATACGGTTTCCAGCAGTTTTAAAAGCAGTTTTTTAGAGGAATTGCCTATGGTCATCCAATGGTCCCGAAGTACTTCTTCTACCATCCCGCATCCATTATCGATCATAATGATACAGCACTATAATAAAGGCAGAATACTTTTGCATCTGCATCATAAGCATTTTTCACGATCTCAAGAACTGCCCCTTCTAATTTGGATACAATAGTATTGATCAATATATTACTTTCCAGTATAATCTTACACACCTAAAAAGTCAAGAAATATTCCCATCAGCAGCTTCTCTTACCTCCGCGATCTTCAGCGTATCTTCCGTCACCGCACAGCCCAGATACAAAACCTTTACTCCAGCGTTTTCCGCCTCTTCCAATGCCTGTCCAAACTCCCTGTGGGTTTCTATATTGGGACGCACCTCAGTAATGCCTTCCATCTGGATCACAAACGCCGCATAACACTGGTATCCTTCCTGCGCCGCCTTTTTCAACTCCCTCAGATGCTTCACTCCACGCTCAGTGGGGGCATCCGGAAAATAGCCGATGCCGTCGATCTCCAGTGTACAGCCCTTGACTTCCATCAGATATTTTTGATCTCCCTTCTCCATATAAAAATCGATGCGGGAGTCTCCAATGGTATATTCCGGGCGCACGACATCATAATCCTGCCCCTCCAGCCACGCCCTTACGATCTTATTGGGCGCCTGGCTGTCAATATTTACCCAGCCCAGACCTTCCTTATAGACGCTGATCAGATCGTACTTCGTCTTGCGGGAAGGGTTGGCGGCTTGTTCTAATACCACTTCGGCGCCGGGCAGCAAAAGCTCCCGGCACCGGCTCGTATTTTTCACATGCACCGTTTCCTGCCTGCCGTCGATCATCACCTCTGCCACAAAACGGTTTTTCCGGCTGCCGAAGCTGCCGTGTATCGTGTTATTATATTTCATATTTGTATTCTGAATCCTCCTGCGTAGGACCTTTCAACTCTTGATCCTGTTTCACTAACGGATAAAACTGGTCTGGATCTTCGCCTCGTATTCTGGCGCACCGATGCCTGCTTCGATTCCCGCTTTTCTGTTTTTCAGAGCCCACGCCATATTTTCTCCCAGCGTCCGCATCGTCTGTAATCCCTCTTCATCCTTTTTCACGTCTTCCGGGCAGGAACCATGAACCTGATTCCAATACTGGGATCCGATGACGTTCATACTGCAGATCGTAAAATATTTGTTCAGGCGGTCAAAAGCCGCGCTGGCCCCGCCACGACGACAGGAGACTACCGCCGCACCAACTTTGCCCTTCATCCGGGAGCCGCCGCAGTAAAAGAGACGGTCTAAAAACGCCTGCACCTGTCCGGAGGGTCCCGCATAGTACACAGGAGATCCCACCAGGATGCCATCGTATTCATCCAAATGCTCCAGGACCTCATTCACTTTGTCATCAAAAATACAGCGCCCCTTTCCAGCGCATTTACCACAGGCGATACAGCCTGCCACCGGCTGATTTCCCACCCAGGCAAATTCTGTTTCAATTCCATTTTTCTCCAACGTATCCGCTACCTCTCTCAGCGCCTTATAGGTGCAGCTGTGTTCCCGCGGACTTCCATTTAAACATAAAACTTTCATATGACATATCCTCCATATTTTAAAGTATTCCTTTTAGCTAAAGTATATACCCTGGTTCTGTTAAAAGCAACCATTGAAATTCTCATTCATTAATGCTACAATCATTATAATTTTAAAAATCTTTTTGGAGGACACTATGGGGAATTATGTGATCAGCTGCTGTTCCACAGCAGATTTAAGCGAAGAACACTTTAGAGAAAGAGAGATTTCATATATTTGTTTTCATTTTGAACTTGACGGAAAAGAATATCCCGACGATCTTGGAAAATCTATTCCATTTGATAAATTTTACCAGTCCATGCTGGAGGGCGCAGATACTAAAACTTCCCAGATCAATGCTGATGAGTTTGAGGCTTATTTTGAGCCATTTTTAAAAGAGGGACTTGATATTCTTCATGTCACCCTCTCTTCGGGTATCTCCGGCGTGATCGGCTCCGCCAATATCGCTAGCAGCAATCTTTCGGAAAAATATCCAGAACGGAAAATATTGATCGTGGATTCTCTGGGGGCCTCTTCTGGCTATGGTCTTTTGATGGATCGGTTGGCAGATCTCCGGGACGAGGGAAAAACTCTGGAAGAAGTTTATGACTGGGTGGTTTCCCACCGCCTGAATGTGAATCACTGGTTTTTCTCCACTGACCTGACTTTTTATATCAAGGGTGGCCGGATCTCTAAGACCGCCGGCGTTGTCGGTGGTCTGCTGAATATCTGCCCACTTCTGGACATGAACCACCTGGGGCAGCTGATCCCCCGGTATAAAATAAGGACAAAGAAAAAAGTCATCCGTGCCATTGTGGATAAGATGGAAGAATTGGCAGATAACGGAACAGACTATGACGGAAAATGTTATATCTCCCAGTCCGCCTGCCTGGAAGATGCAAAAGCTGTAGCTGCCCTGGTAGAAGCCCGCTTTCCTCACTTGAATGGAAAAGTGGAGATCAACCATATTGGCACTACCATCGGCAGCCACACCGGCCCCGGTACCATTGCCCTGTTTTTCTGGGGAAAGGAGCGAGAGGAATAATGAATATTATCAGTGCAAATGAGATAGTAACTCTTTATCACGGTTCAAAGTCGGGAATTCATGGCGCTATTGCACCTATAAGCCGGGAACACTGCGATTTTGGAAAAGGATTTTACATGGGAACTGACCGAAATCAGCCTCTTACTTTAATTTGCAATTATCCGAAAGCAAAACTATATACATTAAGTGTTAATCTAACGGATCTCAAAATCCTTGAAGTTGAAGTAGGATTAGATTGGGCATTGTTAGTGGCATATAATCGTGGCAAGATGGAGGCCGTGAAGCATTCAACTATCTACAATCGTATTAAAGATTTAAATAAAGACTGTGACATGATTGTTGGCTATATAGCCAATGACAGAATGTTCGTTGTTCTGGATCGTTTTTTTAATGGAGAGATTACGGATCTAGCACTTATAAACAGTCTTTCAGCGTTAAAACTTGGTAAGCAGTATGTAGCTTTGACTAATAAGGCTTGTAAAAATATAAAAATTCTTGACGAACAAGAACTTACTGGGGATGATCGTGGCAAACTAAAACAAAATAGTGAAGCTAATCGCTCGAAAGGTATTGCGCTGGCAGATGAAATCTGCCGGAAATATCGCCGTGACGGTCAATTTTTTGATGAAATATTAGAGGCAGGTGAATAACATGGATAATTTTACACTTGAAAAACGTCAACTATGCGACATACAGGGGCGTTTGTTTGAACTTGCTCTACAATCTGGATTGGATTGCCCCTCCTTTATAGAATCTTTTATGAACAGCAAAACTGCTGCTTCCCTTGATGATGTATACGATCGATTACAGTGGGCTGGTGAGGAATATATTCTTGAAGAACTAAATGATGAAATAAAGGGGCTTAAAAAGGCTGGAACAACCTATTCTGTGGAAGTCATGTACTGGGCAGGGTATACCTATCGCTATTGGCATTACTACACAAACGAATACAGCCACGAAATATATAAAACTGCTGATGCCAAAACAATGAACGAGTGTTGGCTTGGCTTCCATACTTTAGACGTTGAGATGGCCATTGATGATTTAAAAGATATTTATAAACAAATAGCAGAATAAGATTTAACCCTACTTGCAATTGTCTGCCAGGTAAAAACCCAAATTTTACTGACTATACACCAGCACATGTCACAGATCCGCCCGCATATACATTTCCTGCCACCGTGTCACAGGAAACTGACCCTCCCGCATTTGTATTACCAGCTACAGAGACGCAGGAAACTGACCCTCCCGCATTTACATCTCCCTGGACGCCTTCACAGCTGACTGAAGTTCCCGCCGACACATCGCCTTGTATAGATCCTCTGATCTGTGCCGATCCCCAGATCTCTATATGGAGATTTCCTTCAGACATTTGCACCGTCTCGAGGGAAAGCTGGATGATGGGCATCTCCTCTTCCGGTATTCCCTTTAGCTCGTTCTGAGTAATCACACGGTTCCCTATACATTGGAAAATCCTTACCTTTCCATCATCTGGAAGCTCTATCTTCTCCAGTTTCTGCGGCCTTGCAAATTCATTCGCATCTTCCCGCAGCAGATAATCCAGACTTACCCCGAGATAATCGGCGATATGCGGAAGATACATAATGTCCGGGCAGGACTGGCCGCACTCCCATTTGCTGACTGCCTGAACTGAGATACCAATTTCCTCTGCAAGGTTCTCCTGACTTAGATTTTGTACTTTTCTGGCTTCCCTGATTTTTTCACCAAGTTTCATATTTTCTGCCCCCTTTTTCTTAGCGGATTAACATCATTATAACTTCCCACCGCTGGCAGTAACAGCAACCAACCGTAGATATCATATCAACCATTGGTTGAGCCCCCCAACGGCTACTCATTTGGGCGGACACAGCGTGGCTCTTAAAGCCCTTTTAGCAGCCCCTCCACACCCTCTCTTTCATAAATCCCCCGGTAGTACTCCACCTCATCCCGGATCAGGCTGTCGATCACCCGCATCCCCAGAAGCTCCACCGGCGCCTTATCATCTGTCATTATGAGGTTTCCAGCCTCATAGGGCTGCATTCCCTCTAATATTTTTTGCATAAGTCCCGTGAGATCTTCGTCGGTCTCAGCGGTGATCCCTCTTCGGAAGCGGTCCACGGTCTCCCCGGAATTAAAAGCGTATAAGGCACGGTTTGTACATCCCGGCACATCTATCGTATATACATGTTCAAATACACTGCCAATGGTATCCGACAGGTATTGGTTGATGTTGCCCTCCTCGCTCCCCTTCATGTTCAGATTCACAGCCATTACCCCGCCCTCTTTCAAATGAGCCTGTACAAGGGTAAAAAATTCAAAGGAAGACATCTGGAAGGGAATGGTGATATCCTGAAAAGCATCCACCAGGATCACATCATATTTTTTATCCACAGCGTTCAGATACGCCCTGCCGTCATAAGTAGCCACCGGTATATCTTCCGGCTGCTGAAAGTACTGCTTCGCAAGTTTTGTGATCTTCTCATCAATTTCCACGCCCTCGATATGAATGTTGTCAAAATATCTCTCACACTGGAGGGCAAAAGTTCCCGTCCCCATACCAAGGACCAGCACATCCAGATCCTCTTTTTCATTCACTCCTGCCATGACCGGCGCCGCCATCATATAATCATAATACATCCCCGACAGGCTGGCATCTTTTCGCAGGATCGACTGCACGCCAAACAGCACATTGGTAGAGAGGATCACATTATTTTTGTCCTCTTTGACCTGCAGATAATTGTATACGGACTCCCCCTCGTAAACCAGTCCGGTCTCCCAGAAGGCAAAACGGTCGGAGAAACCGCCGGCACAGCACAGAACGAACAAAATCATTCCCACAACGGCACTTCTTCCCATGATTTTTTTGCTCGCAAAATAGATCAAAGCCAGTAGCAAAAGGATTCCCGCAAAGACCAGAAATGTCACCGAGGTTCCAAAAGCAGGAATCGTAACAAAGGTGGGCACAAAAGTTCCAATGATGCTGCCGATGGTATTGGAAGCATTCAGCATACCTACAGTCTTTCCACTGTCCTCTAAACTGTCCACAGTATATTTTACCAGGGAAGGGGTCACAGTCCCCAGAAGAAACAGAGGAAATACAAAGATGACCATACAGGCGGCAAAGGCGGCCCAGATCAGGAAATTGCTGCTCACAGAAAATATAAGCAGCGCAGAGATTCCCAGAATGATATATTTTCCCACCAGGGGAATGGCGGCGATCCACACTGCCGCAACGATCATCCGCCGGTACAGCCTGTCCGGATCAGGATTTTTGTCAGCGGCTCTGCCGCCATAAATATTTCCCAGCGCCATAGCGATCATAATCGTTCCGATAATGATCGTCCACACGATCTGGGAAGAACTGAAATAGGGAGCCAGCAGACGGCTGGCTCCAAGCTCTACCGCCATCACAGACATCCCTGCAAAAAATTCGGTCACATACAGATAGATCTTATTTTTCAAAATCATATTTTCCATCCTCCATTTGCTCCTCAAAAAACAGAAGGGCAGTCAAACACTGCCCCGCCGTTTATTCAAAACACTAACTCAGCGCCTTCTCTCTCCATTTTCCCATGCGGTAGAAGACCGCTGTCACCACAGCGCCGATCACCCAGGAACATAGCAGGGAAATAAAGATACATTCCTGCCTTCCATTGGGAAGTTCTGCACTTCTGGTCAGATAGGCGATGCCATATGCCACAGGCACGCGAACTACAACTGTCGTAAACAAAGAGATCCACATCGGCGTCATGGTATCACCGGCTCCCCGCATGACACCGGACAGGCTCTGGGTCACCGCCATCGCTATATATCCAAATGCGATGATCCCCATCATGCGCCGGCTCAGATCCACCAGCTCTGAGGTATCGGTAAAGATTCCCATAAGCTGTTTTCCAAAAATAAGGATAGCTCCTGTGATAACAGATGTGGTGAGCACGGCGATCAAGGTGCCCTGCTTCGCTCCCTGGGTCACACGATCCTGTTTTCTCGCTCCCACGTTCTGCCCGGCGTATGTAGTCATGGCAGTTCCAAAAGAAAAATTCGGGAGCATCGCAAAGCCATCCACCCTCATGACGATTACATTTGCTGCGATAAACATCTCGCCAAAACTATTGGTCAGGGACTGGACGATGATCATAGCCATGGAAAATATTGCCTGGGTCAGACCGGAGGGAAGTCCCAGACGGACAATATTTTTCGCATATTTTTTATGAAGTTTCATATAACAGGGCTTCAGGTCAAATATCTCTGTCATCTTAGCCAGACGCAAAAAACACAGCACTGCTGATACCGCCTGGGCGATCACTGTCGCCAGCGCCACGCCGCTGACTCCCATCCCCAGCTTTGCCACAAAAAGCAGGTCAAGAACGATATTCAGCACGGTAGATACCAGAAGATACAGCAGTGCCGAAAAAGAATCTCCCAGTCCCCTCAGAACACCACTGAGAATATTATAATAGGCACAGCCCACGATTCCGATAAACATAATCATGAGATAGGAAGTACACCAGCCAATAATACTTTCCGGCGTCTTCAGTAATACCAGCAACGGCTTTACAATGACCAGGGACAGAACCATGATAATAATCACCGCTGCCGCCGTCAGCAGAATACAGTTTCCAATGGTACAGGAGAGATCCTTTCTCTGCTTCGCACCATAATACTGCGCCACCATAATGCTGGCTCCCATACTGATGCCGATAAACAATACCAGCAACAGGTTCAGGATCGGTCCGGCGCTTCCCACAGCTGCCAGGGCATTATCCCCTACATATTTGCCAACGACGATACTGTCCACAGTATTATAGAGTTGCTGGGCGATGTTCCCGATCAGCATGGGAAGAGTAAATGCAACAATCTTTTCCCATGGTCTTCCCACTGTCATATCTGTTGCCTGAAATAACTCTCTGATTTGTTTCATTATGATTCATCTCCATTTTTAAGATGTGTAAAATTTAAATCGTTTAATCAATTTCTCCAGCTGCAGGATTAATTTTCTGTTGTCCTCCGACTGCTGCCGGATATTGTCCGCTATCTGGGAAGTATTTCCATTCTTTTCCCCGATCATTCCGATGGCTGTACTATTCTCTCTGGTAACTTTTTTGACAGCGCTGACACTGCCCGTGATCTGCTGAAGAGAGTCGCTCAGCACATCTGACGATTCGTTCAGATCCATAATTTCATGGCGTATCTGATCTGCCGAAACACTGTACTGGCGGGCATTTTCTGCAAAGACCTCAAACTGCCCCATAACGTTCTGTTCCAGAAACTGTATGATCGTGTCAAAACATTTTTTAACGTCCTCGATGCTGGCATTGGCATCGTCACATATGCTCTGGATATCGCCGGCTGTCGCCGTCGTGGTCTGTGCCAGACCGCCGATCTCCTCAGCCACCACTTCAAATCCTTTTCCAGCCTCCCCAGCTCTTGCAGCCTCCAGGGCAGCATTTAACGAAAGCAGCTTGGTCTGGGAAGCAATGTCCACGATCTCCCCTGTCATCTTATTGATCCGGGAGATTTCTTCCAGCCGCTGCATGACATCCTGAACTGCCTCTTTTGTCTCCTCGAAGGTCTTTCGGCTGTTCTCATAGGCATTCTGCGCCTGTTCATTCATCTCTCCGGAACGGCGGATCAGTCCCTCACTGGACTTCACACTCATCCCCAGATGTTCCATCGTATGTTCCATCCATTTTCCAATATCCGTAACCTTCTCATGTACATCTTCCACGATATCATCTGTGTGTATCTGGCTCGCTGTCAGTTCTTCGATGACCGAAGTATTTTCTGTCACACACCCCACCAGGTTCTGGGCATGTGCACTAAGATCATCGGTCTTTGTATTCAGAGAGCCGCTGCATAATCCCAGCGTTTCCACAACCTCTTTGAGGGACTTTATGAGACGGTCGATAATCTTATATGTAAATACCATCAGAATAGCTACTCCGATGATACAGATCAGGACCAGCACAAACCGGATCTTTCCCAGGGAACTAAAAACCTCTGATGAGGGGTCTGTAATGACAAATGCCCAGTCTCTTCCATCCATAAACTGATAGGACGCCAGATATTCCGTATCCCCTTCTTCAAAGGTCAATGACCCGGAATGGCCACCATCCTTGATCTGCTGTAAAATATCCTTTATGTACTGTTCTTCTGCAATCTTCGTTATTTTATCTTTATCCGAATGGAAAATATATTCCCCTGTTTTTGTATTCACTAAATAATAATTCAGCTGCTTCATTCCCTCTGCCGGCAGACTGTCCAGAATATTTACCAGACCTTCCGTAAAAATACCGCCTCCTACCAGGCCGACCGGATTGTTGTTCTCATCATAGCAGGCCCGGTATATTGAGATGATCTGTGTTTTGCTGGCAGGCGAGATGATGATTCCCGCATTATACACCTTTTCCGAATCCAGCAGCAGTTTCTGCAGCGCCGAAAGCGCCTCTCCCTTTCTCGTGGTAATACCTACAACTTTGGGATTGGTGTGGGCCAGCACATTTGTCTGCCAGTCACTGGTATAAATCCCTTCCAGATATTCCCGGTCCTTGCTGAACTGCTCCGTATATGCCTGTGCTTCCCTGACGGCATCCGGATCCGAAGGATCCTTTAAAAGCGCTTTGATCTCCCCGGCGCGGCTGTATGCCGTCAGATAGTTTTCCGTATCAACAATATAATTTTCGATGATCCGGGATCGTTCCTGGGAAACGGTTTCCATCGTCTTTACAGCATTTTCCTTCATAGTTCCCGTCACAGAAAAATCCACAAAATAATACACCACCGCCATCACGATGATCTGTGCAATCAAAATAATGGTTATTATACCAATACTTTTATTCTTCACTTTTTCTGCCTCCCTACCTGTAATCTCTTACGTAAAATAATTCATATTGAGTTTTTTTAAGTCCGCGGACAATTCCGCCAAAGCTCATTTTATCATAGATCCATGGAATTTTCCAGCTGTTTTCTACGCCTTATTCCCTGCTCCACAGATAACTGTATGCCTGGGTCCTGCCGGCAAAAAGTTCGTTCTGAAGCAGATGCCGCACCTCTTTTTTTGTGTACCACCCGGCTTCGATCTCTTCTGCCGGAGAATCGCTCTTCCGGATCTTTCCCGCCGCTGTGCCCACGATGCAGAGATTGGTCTCATTGGAAAATCCCACCGCGCTGTAACTGATGGGCAGGATCTCTTTGATCTTTACCAGTTCAAGTCCCGTCTCTTCCCGTAATTCCCTGGCGGCGCTCTCTTCCGGCGTCTCCCCCCGCTCGATCAAGCCCGCCGGAAAATTGTACACCCACTCCCCCGGCGCCAGGCGAAACTCCCGGTTGAGAAGCAGCTTTTCCCCGTTCTCATCATGCATGACCAGCACCACCGCATCCGCTTTTTTCTTCTGCAGGTCCTCCAGCCGGCTTACTTCCGGATTTCGGCTGATCATCTCATAGATCTTTTCCCGCCCCTCTTCTGTCTCATAGGTAATATCGTAGCGATGAATAAATCTTCCTCCAAAAACTTTCCTGATCGAGATAAATTTCATATTTTGCCCCCTGTATTTCTCCACACTGACGGAGACATGCCCGTCTGTTTCTTAAATACTTTGGAAAAGGAAAATGGGTCATTGTATCCGACGGAATAAGAGACGTGCTGCACTGGCATGGCGGTCTCCCTGAGCAGCTGCTTCGCCTTTTTGATCCGGAACCGGATCAAATACTCCTGAATGGTATAGCCTGTGGCATATTTGAATACCTTACTGAGATAGGATCTGTCAATTCCACAAAAATCAGCGATGCTCTGAACGCAGATCGGCTCTGAATACTTTTGATTGATATAATCAATAACCCATTGAACGTAACGAAGAGCCGGTTCTGTCTGCTCCCCTTCCTCCGGCTTATGCGGAGAGTTGTCGATCAGAAGCTGGAAAAAATAATACAATTTTCCCATACAGGTATACTCCTCTTCGTGACAGTCACATATTTCCTGCAGAATCCCCCCCAGCCGCGCACCTACCTCCGGCAGCCACAGCACCGGTGTCTTTCTTGTCAGTCCTGCCTTCTGCAGCAGCTCCACCACTTTGAATCCATGAATATGGATCCATATATAATGCCAGGGTGTTATTTCATCTGCCTGATAGCGAACCAATGTATTAGGGGGTAGCAAAAAAAGACTCTGCTCCTTTACCGCAAACTCTTTTTGATCTAAATATAACGTCCCCGCTCCATTAAATACATAGTGCAGGATATATTTATCCCGGATAATAGGACCGAATTCATAGCCCGTGGGACATTTTTGCCTGCCTACCTCATAGAGCCTTATATCTTCATATTGACTGAAATTCAGCCACCAGACCTGCCACTCTTCTTTCATGATTGCCCCCCTCATCATGCCAATTAGCTTTATACTAACATCTCTTTTCCGGCACGTCAACCCGGAAAGAAAAAGTACCATCAACCGGAGAACCATTTCACAATATGTCTGTGCTGGTTCTCCTATGATTGATAGTACTTTTTTATTTTACTTGGCGACACGCCAAACTTGCCCTGGCAAGCCCGACGCGTCTATTACCAAACATCCTATTTAATCTTAACTTTCTTTACTTTGCTCCATGTGCCATACAACTTTTTCCCACCGGATTTGCGGAGTGCACGCACACGAACATAGTAAAGTTTCTTTGATTTCAGTTTCTTTATTACTTTTTTGGAAACGGAACCTTTAACAACGATGGTCTTTGCTTTCTTCCACTTCTTATTCATACTGTAAGAGATCTGATAAGATGATACATCTTTCAGTTTCTTAAAGCTCACTGTCATCGTCTTTTTCTTCTTGCTCTTAACCGTGACACCCTGTACCTTTCCTGGTTTCTTTACGCTAGTTTTCGGGGCAGGTGTCGGAACAGATGGAGCTGGCGTTGCCAGTGAACCATTTCCAGATGGATTCTGGGGCGCCGGTGTCACCTGCGGCGGCTCTGGCGCTTTCTTAATGGTATACGTTTTCTGTACCCTGCCGGCATACTCACCAATTCCCACAACGGTCACTGTGGCAGTACCCGCCTGTTTACAGTTGGAATAAAATACCTGGTAGTCTTCTCCATCCGTCAGCGTGACGCCGTTTCTTACAACGGTTACCGCCGGCGTATTTCTCTCTCCGCTATAATCATATTCTTCTTTTGACAAAGTTACCTCTGACATGGAAAGGTCTGCTTTGGATATGGCGATCCGGTCGATGCCCGGCGCTCCAGCCTTGTCATTGTACAGACAGATTGTATTGGTGCCTTCCTCCAGATCTATATTGATAGACTTCGCCGCAACAGCGTTGCCATCGCCAGCCACAGCAACCACGCTGCTCAGCTCGATGGGCTTCCCATCGTTCACCTTTACATACAGATTCTTTGCCGTCGGGGATATCAGGAAGAGCCTGCACTCATGCTCACCCGCTTCCAGGGCCTCCACCTCAAAGGTTACCGTTTTGCTACTGTTTCCACCCACATTATTTACAAACTTTTTACCGGAAACATAATCTGTCTGGGAAATCGAAGTCCCCTGTCCCAGCTGCGCATCCTCCGCCTCATAATATTTGTATCCGTCATGCACCGAAAATCCGATCGGATCATTCTTGCTGAATTTAATGGCGCAGCCTCCGGCTTTCATCAAACTGAGATCCATTACGGTATCGGAGGTCACCTGACGGGTTTCCACATCGATGCCGCCCCCTTCCCGGTCCGTATAAATATAGGCGTAATAGGTCTCGCCCGGATCCAGGAAGTCCAGGGAGATCTCATAGTCGCTGGCCGCATTGGTCATAGCTCCCACATACCAGTTTTCCCCGCTTCTTCTCGCTCGGATCACAGACTCTCCCGGAGCACCTGCCAGCAGCCGGCTCTCATCCCATGAACTAGGCAGACCAGCCAGCAGTGAAGATCCGCCATATCCTGGATAGACATAAGCAGAGTGTGCCAGCGTCTGGACCGCGGATTCATACACAACGGTCATTCCCAGCATAAATCCGTCA
>CAMTDY010000062.1 GCA_947070915.1 uncultured Roseburia sp. | reverse complement strand
GATAAGTTTTGGAAAAAAAGGACGTGTTTGTGGGAATTTTTGCGGAAACTCAAGAACTTCTGACGATTGTAAATAGGGTGTCTTTGTGATATACTAAAAGCAGATAATTAGCAGGAAAATAACGGTTGACATAACATAGTATTCCATGTTATACTTTTATAGTATGCCGCACAACGAGGTATAGTTCTGTCCATTTTCAGAAAAGGAGACAGACACCATAGTTGGCGAGTAAAATGAAGGAGGTGCTATATGTACGCAATTATAGCAACCGGTGGTAAACAGTATAAAGTTGAAGAAGGCGACGTGATCAAGGTGGAAAAACTTGGCGTGGAAGCCGGAGAAACCGTTACTTTTGATCAGGTACTTGTTGTCAGTGACAAAGAGACCAAGGTTGGTACACCGACTGTAGCAGGCGCTTCTGTAACTGCAACCGTAGTGTCAGAGGGAAAAGCAAAAAAAGTAATTGTCTACAGGTATAAGAGAAAAACCGGATACCATAAGAAAAATGGTCACAGACAGCCATTTACCCAGGTTAAGATTGAAAAGATCAGTTGCTAATTCATTGAAATTGCATAATCTTTAAGTAAATTCTTAACTTAAAAGAGGGTGTATCTTATGATACAGATTCATATTAAGAAGTCAGAACATGGTAACATAATTGGTTTTCATGTGTCCGGTCATGCCGGGTTTTCCCCACATGGAACAGATGTGGTGTGTGCAGGGGTTTCCGCGCTGGTGATAAACTGTATCAATTCTGTGGAACAGTTTACCGATACCCGTTTTGACCTGAGTCAGAACGAAAGCGCCGGGGTCATTGATTTTACCTGTAAAGCGCCTGTGGATGACAAAGCAATGCTCTTGATCCGTTCAATGCTTTTTGGAATAAAAGAGATTGAAAACACCTATGGAAATGAATATGTTACTTTACATGAATGATTGAATGTTAGGAGGGAAATATCATGATGAAAATGAACCTTCAGTTATTTGCTCACAAAAAGGGAATGGGTTCTACAAAGAACGGTCGTGATTCCGAGTCCAAGAGACTGGGTGCGAAAAGAGCAGACGGACAGTTCGTTTTAGCTGGGAATATTCTTTACAGACAGCGTGGTACAAAGATCCATCCAGGTATAAACGTTGGAAAAGGTGGAGATGATACACTGTATGCACTGGTTGATGGTATTCTTCGTTTTGAAAGAAAAGGAAGAGATAAAAAACAGGCAAGTGTTTATCCAGTAGAGACTAAATAAGTTGTTTTAAGTAAGACTTAGGGCTGTCATGTATTTGGCAGCCTTTTTATCTTAGCTCGATGGTGCTGATTTGAACCCTGCCTCCGACTTGTGATTTTCCAATTTGCTACGTCAACGTCAATCAACGTACCTCCAGTACGTTTCATTCCGTTTCCTTGTAAATTGGAAAATCACAAGCGGAGGTCGAAGATTTCGGATTGTGATAGCAGAACGAAACAAAGTTCAAATTGGCACCGTCGAGCTCGGGGAAAGTTCTTCCTTCCCAGAGCAAAAAAATTACTTTTGTGTTTTAGAAAAAGGAGGCATACATGTTTGCAGACCAGGCAAAGATATATATTCGATCCGGCAAAGGCGGGGACGGTCATGTAAGTTTCCGCCGGGAATTATATGTTCCGGCAGGAGGACCGGACGGCGGCGACGGCGGCAGGGGAGGAGACCTGATCTTCGAGGTGGATCCTGGCATCAATACATTAAATGAATTCAGGCATATCCGGAAATACTGTGCCGAAGATGGAGAGCCTGGCGGCAAAAAGCGCTGTCACGGCAGAGATGGCAAAGACCTGATCGTAAAAGTTCCCGCCGGCACCATTGTAAAAGAAGCAGGCTCCGGCCAGGTCATCACGGATATGTCTTATGAAAATACAAGAGAAGTCATTTTAAAGGGCGGAAGAGGCGGTAAAGGAAACCAGCATTATGCAACGCCGACGATGCAGGCGCCCAAATATGCCCAGCCTGGCAGGCCCGCTATGGAACTGGAAGTGATTCTGGAATTAAAAACCATTGCCGATGTGGGACTGGTTGGATTCCCAAACGTGGGAAAATCTACTTTTTTATCCCGTGTGACCAATGCCCGTCCTAAGATCGCCAACTATCACTTTACCACCTTAAATCCCAATCTGGGTGTCGTAGACCTGGAGGGGACAGATGGATTTGTCATTGCGGATATTCCAGGATTGATCGAGGGCGCTTCCGAGGGAATCGGCCTGGGACATCAGTTTCTCAAACACATTGAGAGGACAAGAGTGATGATCCACATGGTGGATGCCGCATCCACGGAAGGGCGTGATCCCATCCAGGACATCAAGCTCATCAATGAGGAACTTCGTGCCTACAGTGAAGAGGTTGCTTCCCGTCCCCAGGTGATCGCCGCGAACAAAATCGATTGTTTTTATGGTGATGAAGAGGAGACTGTGCTGACACTTTTAAAAGAAGAATTTGAACCTCAGGGGATCAGGGTATTTCCGATCTCCGCGGTTACAGGCAGCGGGGTAAAAGAATTATTATACCATGTCAAAAACATGCTGGATGAAATGAAAGAAGAAAAAATTGTATTTGAAAAAGAATATTTGATCCAGGAACCAGATTTTCGGGATGAACCCTATTCGGTATTTCAAGACGAAGAGGGCATTTATCACATCGAAGGACCTCGGGTGGAGCGGATGCTCGGATACACCAATCTTGACTCGGAAAAAGGATTTGAATTCTTCCAGAATTTTATTAAAAACAACGGAATGCTGGAAGAACTTGAAGCTCTTGGCATCGAGGACGGTGATACTGTCCAGATTTATGGATGGAGTTTTGAATATTTCCGCTGATGCGTATCACAGTGTACTGGCACTTATATTTGATGAAAGAAAGGACAACCCTATGACTAGCAAACAAAGAGCATATTTAAAAGGTCTTGCCATGAAGATCAACCCGATTCTGCAGATTGGTAAATCTTCTATTACGCCGGAATTTACTACAGCTGTAGATGAGGCGTTGGAGGCAAGGGAGCTCATAAAAATACATGTACTGAAAAATTGCTTTGATGACCCCAGAGGAATGGCGGAGATCATTGCGGAGAGAACACATGCTGAGGTGGTTCAGGTAATCGGGAAAAAGATCGTATTATACCGGGAGTCCAAGGAGAAAAAGCAGATTGAACTGCCCAAATAGAATAGTACTAAAAAATAATGTAGAAATGGTGATCTTAAATTATGGCTAAAATAGGACTCATGGGGGGGACCTTTAACCCCATCCATAACGTTCATCTAAGCATGGCAGAAGAGGCAAGAATCCAGTATCATTTGGATGAGATCCGCTTTATGCCTTCCAAAAACCCGCCCCATAAGAACAAGCAGGGAATTGCATCGGACGCCCACCGGAAACGGATGGTTCAGCATGCGATTCAGGATCATCCCCATTTTTCCTTTTCTGATCTTGAATTAAAGAGAGAAGGCACCACCTTCACCAGGGACACTCTGGCATACCTCACAGAGACATGCCCCGGAGACCAGTTCTATTTTATTCTGGGCGGGGATTCTCTGGCTTCATTGGAAAGCTGGAAAGACCCGGCATTTATTTTTAGTCACTGCCATATTCTGGCAGCCAACCGGGGAGAGATCTCAGAAGATAAAATAACAGAATGGATACATTATTACCAGGAACGGTATGGGGCACACATTTCAGAGATCCAGATGCCATCCCAGAGGATTTCCTCTGAGATGATCCGAAACAAACTGGCAGCCGGGTGTGACGTAAGTACTTACTGCCCTGTATCAGTAACACAATATATACGTTTTCACGGTCTGTATGGCTGTGACCAGCTGACACAGGAGGAACCAAAATTTCCTATGAAGGAGTCAGACATCTATGCCTGTCTCTCTGCATGTCTCAAACCAAAACGTTATATCCATACGCTGGGGGTGGCAATGACCGCGGCCAATCTGGCGGCAGTACACGGTTGTGACAGCACCCAGGCATATACCGCCGGACTGCTCCACGACTGCGCTAAGTATCTAACCGGCAAAGAACAGATCGCCGCCTGCCGGGCGGCAGAGATTCCACTGACTAAAGTGGAAATAGAAAATACAGCCCTGATCCACGGTAAACTGGGGGCCTATATCGCCAGGACCAGGTACGGGATCCAGGACAGGGAGATTTTATCTGCCATCACCTGGCACACAACCGGCAAACCCCAAATGACGCTGTTGGAAAAAATCATATACCTGGCGGATTATATGGAGCCTGGCAGAGCAATGAACTGTAAACCACATTCACTGGTTCAGATCCGCAGAACAAGCTTTGAAAATATTGACAAGGCACTCTATATGGTACTGGAATGCTGTGTAAAGTATCTGAAAAGATCGGGAGCCCCCATCGATCCGCAGACAATCGAAACTTATAAATATTATCGGAATAGAACGGACTGAAAACTGAATTGATATAGAATATTTTTAAATGGAGGAAATGACATGCTGAATTCAAAAGAAATGGCAAGAATAGCATACGATGCTCTGGATGAAAAACTGGGAAAGGATATCCGCATCATAAAGATTGATGAAATCTCTGTTATTGCTGATTACCTGATCATTGCAAACGGGAATAATAGTCCTCAGATCACCGCAATGTTAGATAATGTGGAACTTAAAATGCATGAAAACGGCATTGACAGCAAACGGATCGAAGGAAATAAAAATTCCACCTGGATCCTGATGGACTATCATGATGTGATCGTGCATATTTTTTCACCAGAAGACCGGCTGTTTTATGATCTGGAACGTATCTGGAGAGACGGAAGAACCGTAGAACGTGAAGAGTTGGATTGATCGCTTTTAATGGAAAATAAGCAGGGAACCCAGAGAATCGTTCCCTGCTTATTTGTTTGATAAAGATGTTATGATACAGAAAGCAAACGTTTTGTGCTCCCTATGGATACAAAAATACGATGACCGGCTACATTAAACGGAAAAGTCCGACGACAATGCCCAGGATCACAACCTGGTCTACGTAAATCGGCTCCATCGTATCATTTTCAGGCTGAAGGCGGTAACGCCCATCTTCTTTATAATAGGTCTTAACCGTTGCGGAATCCTCTACCAGCGCTACGACAATTTCGCCATTTCTGGCTGTCGGGCTCTGGCGTACGATAACTTTATCCCCATCATAAATTCCTATATTGATCATGCTTTCACCCCGGACATTTAATATAAACAGATCCCCGGAAGGAAGTTCATCGGCGAGAAGAGGAAAATAGCCGCTGATGTTCTCCTCTGCAAAGATCGGCTGGCCTGCCGCTACCGTTCCCAAAATTGGAATATTGCGCATTTCCTTTCTGGTTAAATTAAAACTATCATCTACGATCTCGATGGCACGCGGTTTTGTCGGGTCCCGTCTTATGTATCCGTTTTTTTCCAATGTCTCAAGATGGGAGTGAACCGACGAAGTGGATTTTAAATTTACTGCATTACAAATCTCTCTTACTGCTGGGGGATACCCTTTTGTAAGAATCTGTTCCTTTATATACTCTAATATTTCACTCTGTTTGGCAGAAATCCGACCATTACCCATATTCTGCTACCTCCTGCTTTTTTAATACAAACAACTGTTTGTATTCTTAATATAACACATATTTTTCTTTTTGTCAAACGTTTGTTCTATGCCTCCTGCGTTTTTCTTTAAATTTTTGTGGACAAATTTTCGTATAATGGTTATAATTATGAAGGAAAAGCATTTTGTAAGGAGATGACAAACGAATGAGTGAAGAAAACAAACAAAAGTTTACAGAAAAATTAAAAACAGATAAAAAATTTCGTTTTGAATTTATAGTGGGAGTCTGGTCTGGTCTTATTGCCTGTGTGCTTCTGGTGGCGCTGGTATTTGTTGCGAAAATTTATATTTTTAGTGATAAAAGCATTGAAAGCGATGAGATCGCAGACGAAACACCGGCCGTTGTGACCGAACAGGCCGTTGAGCCGGAAAAGACAGATCCGCCATATAATAAAGCCATTATCAGTGGCAATGAAGAAGACTTTGAAGACGATGAAGATGATGAAGAAACAGAAGGACTCAAATCGGCGAAGACCGCGTATGCTACTACGGTTGTCAATCTGAGAAGCGAACCTTCGCTCACGGCTTCCGTTATCACCAAAGTAGCCGCTGGAGATGAGGTGGACATTCTCGAATACGGCAAGGAGTGGACCAAAGTATCTTATGATGGAAAAGATGGGTATATCAGCACTATTTACCTGAGTACAAAAAAACCGGTATCTGAGCCGGCGGCTACTCCTAAAATAACGACGACGACACCAAAACCGACTGTGGCACCAAGAGCGACAAAGACACCGAAGCCCAGGAAAACAAAAAAACCAGTCAAAACCCACAGACCGGTCAGGACACAGGAGCCTGCCGATCCAACGGAGCCGACTACAGTTCCAACGGAGCCGCCGAAACCGACACCGGCTCCGACGGAACCACCAAAGCCGACACCGGCTCCAACGGAACCGCCTCAGTCAACTCCGGATCAGATCGTAGAAGAGTAGCAGGACACTTTCCGGAATGATGATGAACATAGATTATATGCCGGGGCCAGAGATCGGCGCCCCTGCTGCATACAACAAGATTTAGAAATGGATGAACATAATGGAAGATCAGCTTACACCCATGATGCAAAAGTATCTGGAGACAAAGAATGAATATAAAGATTGTATCCTGTTTTACCGCCTGGGGGATTTTTATGAGATGTTTTTTGAAGATGCCAAATGCGTCTCCAAAGAACTAGAACTAACTCTCACAGGAAAGAGCTGTGGATTAAAAGAAAGGGCACCCATGTGTGGTGTCCCCTTTCATTCTGCGGAAGGGTATATCACCCGCCTGGTATCCAGGGGATATAAAGTGGCTATCTGTGAACAGGTGGAAGATCCCAAACTTGCAAAAGGACTGGTGAAGCGGGAAGTGATCCGGGTTGTCACTCCTGGTACCAACTGCAGCCCGGAGGCACTGGATGAGAGTAAAAATAATTACCTGATGGGGGTTGTGTCCACAGGAAACGGATTTGGCGTATCTGTTGTGGATGTTTCCACGGGAGAATACCTTCTGACAGAAGTAGATACCCCGGGAAAACTTTTAGATGAAATAAACAAGTTCATGCCCTCAGAGATCATATGCAACGATGCATTCTACATATGTGGTATAGACGTGGAGGAATTAAAGGGCAGGCTGGGAATCTCCATCTCAGCCCTGGCTCCCCATTATTTTGATGAAGAGCTCTGCAAAAAAACTTTGTGCCGGCATTTTTCCATCGCCTCACTGGATGGGATGGGCTTGTCGGATTATTTTACCGGAATCATTGCGGCCGGAGCGGTCATGCAATATCTGGTGGAAACCCAGAAGACTTCTCTGGCACATATTTTATCCCTGGTCCCATATAGTTCCGGAAAATATATGCTGCTGGACCGTAATACGAGACGAAACCTGGAACTGGTAGAGACCCTGCGGGAGAAACAAAAAAGAGGTTCCCTGCTCTGGGTTCTGGATAAGACCAGAACGGCAATGGGAGCAAGGAAGCTTCGGACCAGTCTGGAACAGCCTCTGATCGACAAGGAAACCATCCTGCGCCGGTACGATGCCATTGATGAACTAAACCAGAATATGATCACCAGGGAGGAACTCCGGGAATATCTGAATCCGATCTATGACCTGGAACGCCTTCTCAGCAAGATCAGTTATAAATCTGCAAACCCAAGAGATTTGATCGCCCTGCTCAGTTCCCTGCAGATGCTTCCTCATATTTTATTTCTATGTAAAAATTTCAACAGCCAGCTCTTTCATGAGCTGAGCTGCGAACTGGATCCTCTGGAGGATCTGTGTGCCCTGATCTCTTCTGCCATCAACGAGGAACCGCCTCTGGCCCTTCACGATGGCGGTATCATAAAAGAAGGATATGATTCCCAGGTGGACCAGCTGCGGCGGGCGAAATCGGAGGGGAAAACCTGGCTGGCTTCTCTGGAAGCCGAAGAGCGGGAGCATACTGGAATAAAAAATCTGAAAGTGAAATATAACCGTGTCTTCGGATATTATCTGGAAGTAACGAATTCCTATAAAGATCTGGTTCCCGACAACTGGATCCGGAAGCAGACATTGACGAACTCGGAACGTTATACCACAGAAAAACTCAAAGAATTAGAAGATATCGTACTGGGCGCGGAAGACAAGCTGTACAATCTGGAGTATCAGCTGTTCTGCCAGATCCGGGATCACATTTTCACCCAGGTGGACCGCATCCAGCAGACTGCTAAGGCGGTCGCCATGATCGATATGATCACCTCCCTCGCCTATGTGGCAGAAAAAAACAACTACGTGCGCCCTGTGCTCAACGACCGGGGAATACTGAATATCAAAGAGGGAAGGCATCCGGTGATCGAGCAGATGATCGACCACGATATGTTTATCGCCAATGACACCTATCTGGATGAAGATTCCCACCAGCTTATGATTATCACTGGCCCCAATATGGCAGGTAAATCTACTTATATGCGCCAGACAGCCCTTATTGTGCTGATGGCACAGATCGGTTCCTTTGTTCCGGCGGCATCGGCGGATATTTCCTTAGCAGACCGGATCTTCACCAGGGTGGGGGCTTCCGATGACCTGGCCAGCGGTCAGAGTACCTTTATGGTGGAGATGACAGAGGTGGCAAATATCCTGCACAATGCCACGAAAAACAGTCTCATCATCCTGGATGAGATCGGAAGAGGTACCTCTACCTTTGACGGACTCAGTATTGCATGGGCAGTGGTGGAACATATCGTGGGAAAGAAGAACATCGGCGCGAAAACCCTTTTTGCCACCCATTATCATGAACTCACGGAACTGGAAGGCAAATTAGAGGGCGTCCAGAACTGCTGCATCGCCGTAAAAGAAGACGGTGAAGATATTGTATTCCTGCGCAAGATCGTAAAGGGCGGCGCTGACAAGAGCTATGGGATCCAGGTGGCAAAGCTCGCCGGGGTTCCCGAAAGTGTACTGAACCGCGCCAATGAGATCGCCGCCCAGTTAGAGGTGGAAGAAACCAGCCCCATTGCCGCCATAGAAGGAACCGGATCCGGTTATCATCTTCCGGAAAAAGAAACCACCGTCCCAGGTGGGATGACGCAGTTATCCATCTTCGATGCGGTGACTTCCTTCAGCTATGAGGACATATTATTTGAACTCCGGGATATTGACCTGTCCCACGTCACACCGATGGATGCCATGAACCTGGTTTACAAATGGCAGAATAAATTGAAAGATAAATGGTAAGAAACAGCCATTCCGGAAAGGGAGGATTCCTATGATACGTCTCTTAGATCAGAATACGATAGATAAGATTGCCGCCGGTGAAGTGATCGAACGACCGGCGGCAGTTGTAAAAGAACTTGTCGAAAATGCGATAGATTCCGGAGCAAATGCCATCACCATCGAGATCAAGCAGGGGGGTATTTCCTTTATAAGGATCACAGACAACGGCTGCGGCATTCCGAAAGATCAGATTCCCCTGGCCTTTCAGCGCCATGCCACCAGTAAAATATCTACCATCGAAGATCTGCTCCAGGTAAAAAGTCTTGGATTCCGGGGAGAGGCGCTTTCGAGCATCGCCGCGGTTTCCCAGGTGGAACTGATCACTAAAGATGTCGATTCCATCATCGGATGCCGCTATGAGATCCATGGGGGAGCGGAGATCACAAAGGAAGAGATCGGCTGTCCCGACGGCACTACCTTTATTATGAGAAATCTATTTTACAATACACCAGCGAGAGGAAAATTTCTAAAGACCAATGCGACAGAAGGAGGCTATATCAGTGATGTAGTGCTCCATTTCATATTATCCCATCCAGAGATCCGCTTCAAATTTATCTGGGATGGAAAAATAAAGATCCAGACTTCCGGAAATGGAAATGTAAAAGACAATATCTACAATCAATACGGACCCGACATTACAAAGGCGCTGCTGCCAGTAGAAGTCAGCCAGAATGGCATGACATTGACCGGCTTTATTGGTAAGCCGGAACTTTCCAGGGGAACCCGTTCCTTTATGAATTATTATATCAATGGAAGACACATAAAAAGTCCAGTGATCCAGAAGGGGATCGAGGCTGCCTATCAGGGTTTTTCCATGACAAACCGTTTTCCTTTTACGGCATTATTTCTGGAGATTGACAGCTCCTGTCTGGATGTAAATGTCCATCCCTCCAAAATGGAAGTGCGGTTTACCAATCAGGAAGAAGTGTATGAACTGTTCCGCACCGGACTGCATGATATATTGAAACAGGCGACTCTGATCCCAAAGGTTTCCCTGGGAAAAGAAGAGCCGGTAAAGAAGCCAGAAAAAAAGGCGGAAAAGAGACTGGAAATACCAGGGATACCAGAACCATTTGAGACGAATAGGACCGGTATTCCGCAGATCTCCAAAGATGGTTCTGGTTCCGCGAAGAATGAACCTTCCCAGGAAATAAAATATGAGCAGCAGTCCTTATTCCAGGAACAGTTGCTTCAGGAAGAAGACGCAGTCCGTTTTCGGCTGATTGGGCAAGTATTCGGCACCTTCTGGCTCATCGAATACAAGGATGAGCTGCTGATCATTGACCAGCATGCCGCCCATGAAAAGGTACTATACGAGGAACTGATGAAGGAACTGTCAGAGAGTCATGTTTACAGCCAGAATCTGCTGGCTCCGGTGGTACTCACCCTGACTCACCGGGAAAAGGAAGTTTTGGCGTCTTATCAGGAAGCCTTTACAAAACTCGGTTTTGAGATCGAGGAATTTGGAGGCGATGAATATGCGGTGAAGGCGGTGCCCTCCCATTTTCTCCATCTCGCTTCCAGAGAGCTGTTTTACAGCATTTTAGATGAGCTTCTGGAAAACCCCCAGGGGGGAAAGACAGAACTGGTCACAGACCGCTGTGCTTCTATTTCCTGTAAGGCGGCGGTAAAAGGCAATCATACCCTTTCCTTTTCAGAGGCGGAAAAACTCATCGAAAAAATGCTGCGGGCAGAAGAACCTTATCACTGCCCCCACGGGAGGCCAACTACCATATCCATGACTAAAAAAGAATTTGAGAAAAAGTTTAAAAGGATCGTCTAATCATGAATAAAAAACCACTCATCATTCTCACCGGCCCCACAGCGGTGGGAAAGACTGCTGCCTCCATCCAGCTGGCGAAAGCAGTAGGAGGAGAGATCATCTCTGCCGATTCCATGCAGATCTACCGGCAGATGAATATCGGAACGGCAAAGATCACCCCGGAGGAAATGCAGGGCATTCCCCATCATCTGGTGGATGAGATCCCGCCGGATACTCCTTTTCACGTCTATGAATTTAAAAAGATGGCGGAAGAGGCCATGCGCGGGATCTGGGGGCGCGGGCATATACCGGTGGTCGCAGGAGGCACCGGTTTTTACATTCAGGCACTTCTCTATGACATTGATTTTAATCCGGAGGAAAATCATCACTCCTACCGGGTGGATCTGGAAGAGCTTGCGAGGGTAAAGGGAGCGGAGTATCTGCATGACCAGCTGCGAAGCATCGATCCCTTTTCGGCGGAATGCATTCATCCCAACAATGTTAAGCGGGTTATCCGGGCACTGGAATATTACCATGAGACGGGGACGCCGATCTCAGCCCACAACCAGCAGCAGCGGGCAAAGAACTCTCCCTATGATTTTATCTATATCGTACTGACCATGGACCGCCAGAAGCTCTATGCAAGGATCAACAAAAGAGTGGAGCAGATGTTTGAACAGGGGCTGTTGGAAGAGGCAGAGGCATTGATCCGGCAGGGCTGCACCAGTGAAATGACTTCTATGCAGGCCATCGGATACAAAGAATTATTCCCATACTTTGAGGGGAAGATATCCAGGGAAGAGGCGATGGAACAGATCCAGAAAGACACCAGGCATTTCGCCAAGCGGCAGCTCACCTGGTTTCGCAGGGAACGGGACGTGATCTTTCTGGATAAAGATCAATTCGGAGATGAGGAAGAAGTGGTTCGTGAAATTCTTCATCTGGCAGAAAAAAAGGGGATTATAAACCATGAGGAATGACAATAATTTATTATATGACATGTATCTAAAAAGCGGCATCAGCAAACCGGTCCTGGACTATGCCGGGCAGATCTGCAGCACACTGGAAGAACGTTTCCGCACCATCGACGAGACAGCCGAATACAATCAACTCAAAGTCCTGCAGGCATTTCAGGAAAACCGGGTCAGCGCAGAACACATGAACGGAAGCACGGGCTACGGTTATAACGATGACGGAAGGGACACACTGGAGCGGGTGTATGCCCACATATTCCGCTGCGAGGACGCCCTCGTCCGCTCCCAGATCACCTGCGGCACCCATGCACTGACTCTTGCCCTCTCAGCAATCCTCCGGCCGGGAGACGAATTGTTGTCCCCGGTGGGGAAACCCTATGATACCCTGGAGGGCATCATCGGTATCCACGGCAAAAATGAACCCGGTTCACTGAGGGAATTCGGCATTACCTATGCCCAGGCAGATCTCAAGGAAGACAGCAGTTTTGATTACGGGGCCATAAAAAATGCACTAAATGACCGGACCAAACTGGTGACGATCCAGCGCTCCAAGGGCTATGCCATGCGAAAAACCCTCTCCGTAAAACAGATCGGAGAACTGATAGCCTTTATTAAAAAACACGCCCCTCATGTGATCTGTATGGTGGATAACTGTTATGGAGAATTTGTGGAACCGATAGAACCATCGGAAGTTGGGGCTGATCTTGTGGTGGGTTCCCTGATCAAAAACCTTGGCGGCGGTATAGCGCCGATGGGGGGCTACCTCGCCGGGAGGAAGGATCTGATCGAATTGGCGGCAAACCGTCTGACGGCGCCAGGCCTCGGAAAAGAGGTTGGCGCATCTCTGGGAACCAATCCCTCTTTTTATCAGGGACTTTTTTTTGCACCGACGGTGGTAGCCAGCGCATTAAAATCCGCTATTTTTGCGGCCCATCTCTACGAGGGGCTTGGTTTCACTACCAGTCCCGGCGCGGCAGAAGAGCGCCATGACATCATCCAGGCTGTGGCACTGGGATCCCCGGAACGGATCATCGCTTTTTGTGAGGGGATTCAAGCCGGTTCTCCGGTAGACAGCTATGTGGCGCCGGAACCCTACGCGATGCCGGGATACCACAGCGATGTGATCATGGCGGCAGGCAATTTCATTCAGGGATCCTCCATCGAACTCAGCGCCGACGCCCCTATCGAACCGCCTTACAGCGTTTATTTTCAGGGGGGGCTGACCTGGCAGCACGGAAAATATGGGATTTTAATGTCGCTTCAGCGGATGCTGGATAAAAATTTAGTCGATCTACCGTGACATTTGACGAAAAGTCACTGAAAAAACTTTTGATCCAGCTATACTTTTTATAAAAATTATGGTAGAATAGACC
>CAMTDY010000061.1 GCA_947070915.1 uncultured Roseburia sp. | reverse complement strand
TCCTGTGGATGGGCAGAGATATGGGGATGATATTAACTGGCCCGGTGTGTTAGGCAGTTTGCTGGGGGATCGGTTTGAAGTGATCAATGAAGGAAAAAATGGGCGTACGATCGCTTTTGATGACCCTTACAAAGACGGCTGCAATGGTATGAACGATATTGGGACATGTATTGAGGAGCATGAGCCTCTGGATCTGGTTATCATAATGCTTGGAACCAACGATCTTAAAGTTTATTTTGATGCTACTCCAGATATCGTGGCAAAGAATATGCGGGAATTGTGCGACCGGGTTCAGGCGAAAACGGATGCCAGGATTATTCTGGCGAGCCCCGCACTGCTTGGAGATCAGATTGAGTTTTCGCCCCTCCATCTGGAATTCGGAAGGACACAGGTAGACTATTCTTTTGAACTGGCACCCTGCTTTGAAAAAATTGCAAAAGATATTGGTGCGGAATTTATTGACCTTGCCATGGTGGCGATGTCGAGCGATGTGGACTGTCTGCACCTGATGCCGGAAGAGCATGCCAAAGTAGCGCAGGCTATGAAAGATAAGGTTCTGTGGATCTTCCGTGACGAGCTTGCGCGTGAAGAGGAAGAAGCACGACAGAGAGCTGAAGAGGAAGCGAGACAGAGAGCCGAGGAGGAAGCGAGACAGCGGGCTGAGGAAGAAGCACGACAGAGAGCTGAAGAGGAAGCGAGACAGAGAGCCGAGGAGGAAGCACGACAGAGAGCTGAGGAGGAGGCAAGACAAAAAGAGCGGGAAGAACGGGAGAGAGCCGCAGAAGCAGCCAGACTGCAGGAAGAAGAGGAAATGAGACGGCAGCGACAGGCTGCAGAGGAAGCGAGACAGCAGGATGTAGATGTGGATCGTGAGGAGGAAGAAGTGGCAAGGCTTCGGGTCCAGGCGATTCTGAAAGCTGCCGAAGAGGAGACGGCTAAAGAAAAAGTTCAGGAAACAGGAGGTTTAAATGCCGACTTTGTCCTGGGAAATGATTTAGGAGAAGCCGGACAGGAAGCAGCGGGGACGATAGAGGCATCGGAGACAAACCGTTTTTCTTCCAGCAGTGAAAAAGAAAAAATGCTTGCTGGCAAATTGTATATATGCGATACTGCGCTTCGGGCTGAGGCAGCAGAAGCAAGAAAACTAACAGCGGCCTATAATCAGACAACAAGTGAAGAAATATCAAGGCGGACGGAACTCTTAACCCGGTTGTTTAAAAAGGTTGGAAAGACAACATACATTGAACCGCCGTTCCGCTGTGATTATGGTTCCAATATTACGATAGGGGACGAATTTTATGCAAACTTCGACTGTATCATGCTGGATTGCGCCGACATTAAGATCGGGAACCATGTATTCTTCGGACCGAAGGTAAATATTTATACGGCATGTCATCCGATCTATGCACCGGTGAGAAACCAGCAACTGGAATATGCCAAAGAAGTTACCATCGGTGATGATGTATGGATCGGTGGAAATGTTACCATCAATCCAGGCGTGCATATTGGAAATAATGTTGTGATCGGATCTGGCTCCGTCGTTACTTCGGATATCCCGGATGGCGTTGTGGCTGCAGGAAATCCATGCCGTATTTTGAGACGGATCTCCGAGGCAGACAAAACATATTGGGAAGAGCAGCTGGCTCAGATATGACAGACACATATATGATAAACAGAAAGTTCGTATAAAAAAATCCGGTGTGGTTACTCTGCACCGGATTTTTTATCTGTAAGGTGATCTGAATGTTTGTCTGAAATATTATCTGGAATTGAATTCCGGTATGTTCCGGCTTCGAGGAAGGTGTTCCGGAGTTGCTCATTATTTTCCTCACGAAGCAACTGGCGGAAATCTTCCAGGCTTTTTATATACAGTTCCAGAAAGTGATCGATGCTGTCTTTGTTGGACAGACAGATGTTTTCCCACATTTCTGGTGAAGAAGAAGCAATTCTGGTGATATCCTTAAAGCCGCCGGCAGCAAAAGCTTTCATCCAGCCTTCCGGTGTGTCATGTTCCCTAACCATATTGACCAGTGTGGCCGCGATAATATGGGGAACATGGCTGATGGCCGCCGTGATATCGTCATGCTTTTCCGGATCGACAATGACACATTTGGAGCCGGTACATTTTAGAAGCGATAACAACAATTGAAGTCTGGCATCCGGGGTATGGGGGGTGGGAGTCAGGAGATAATAGGAGTTTTTTAACAGTTCCCCAGAGGAATTAGCATATCCTGTTTTCTCAGATCCCGCCATGGGATGTCCTCCGATAAAATTATGCTCCAGTCCCAGCTCTCTTGCCGCTTGATGGATATTTCCCTTTACGCTGCCAACATCGGTGATGATACAGTTTTCATGAATGAGTGGTTTCAAAAGGTGCAGAAACTCAATATTTTTGAGAACCGGCGCACAGAGAAAAATGATATCGCAGGAAGAGAATTCAGGATCAATATCGTATAAAAGCCTGGAAAGAATACCGTCTTTTACGCCCTGTTCCAGATCTGGATTTTTTCTGCGGGTGTATACCAGGATTCTGGTGTCCGGAAAGGCGGATCTTACTGCTCTTGCAATGGAACCGCCGATCAGTCCCAGACCGAGAAATCCTATATTTAAGTTTTTCGTCATATGATCAGATCCTTTTATATGTAAACTGACATGCCGTTATCAGCGGCATTGCCTGAATGTATTTTAACTCAAATTAACTTTTCTGTAAATAACTATTGATAGTTTTCAGTAATAATATTATACTATATATTGTTTGGGTGGTTACATCAGAGAGAAGGAGATTGAAAATATGGCAGAGATCAAGGTGACGCCTTGTGAGATCGAGGGTTTATATGTTATCGAGCCACAGGTGTTTGGAGATGAACGGGGTTATTTTATGGAGACCTACAACAGGAAAGAGTTTGAGGCGAAGGGACTCACTATGGAATTTGTTCAGGACAATGAGTCCATGTCCAAAAAAGGAGTGCTCCGGGGGCTTCATTTCCAGAAGAATTTTCCCCAGGGAAAGCTGGTCCGGGTGCTGTCAGGAGAAGTCTTTGATGTAGCGGTGGATATCCGAAAGGGATCTCCGACATTTGGGAAATGGTTTGGAGTTGTTCTTTCAGATGAAAATAAAAAGCAGTTTTACGTTTCCAAGGGATTTGCTCACGGGTATCTGGTGTTATCAGAACAGGCAGTTTTTTCTTATAAATGTACTGATTTTTACCATCCAGAGGACGAAGGAGGGATCCAGTATGACGATCCGCAGATCGGCATTGACTGGCCCATCAGCGAGGATATGCAGATTATCCTGTCGGAAAAGGACAAGCATCATGAGGGGCTGGCAGACCAGTCTCCCGTGTTTGATTATAATAAGTTAAAGCCGGATACACAGCCGGTTTGAACCACTAAAAAACAGCACAATGAGCTGATAAAAGAAAGGAATGATATGGTGAATACTACAGTGACAGATTCAGTAATTTATGTAGGAGCAGATGATACGACGCTTGATTTGTTCGAGAGCCAGTATGTGATTCCAGAAGGAGTTTCCTATAATTCTTATGTGATCCTTGACGATGAGATAACGATCATGGATACAGTGGACAAACGTGCCACAGAAGAATGGTTTGCCAACGTTGAAAAAGTTCTTGGGGATAAAAAACCATCTTACTTGGTAGTTTCCCATCTTGAACCGGATCATGCTGCTAATATTCAGAGAGCGGCGGAAAAATATCCCGATATGAAGATCATCGGAAATGCGAAGACATTTTCCATGATGCCGCAGTTTTTCGAGATGGATCTGACTGACCGCAGTGTGGTAGTAAAAGAAGGGGATACGATCTCGACCGGTACCCACACTCTTCAGTTTTTTATGGCGCCAATGGTACACTGGCCGGAAGTTATGGTAACTTATGAACAGTCCGAGAAGATTTTGTTCTCAGCCGACGGATTTGGTAAGTTCGGCGCCCTTTCCCTGACTGAAAATGAGGACTGGGCATGCGAGGCAAGACGTTATTATTTCAATATTGTGGGTAAATACGGTGCCCAGGTTCAGGCTCTTCTTAAAAAGGCTGCTACGTTGGACATTGCCATGATCTGTCCGCTGCATGGGCCGATCCTCAAGGAAGATCTGGGCTATTACATCGATAAATACAATACATGGAGCAGTTACGAGCCAGAGGACAAAGGTGTGCTGGTTGCTTATGCTTCCATTCATGGAAATACTGCGGAGGCAGCCAAAAAACTCGGTGCGATTCTGGAGCAGAAGGGTGCTGAAAAAGTGGTCGTCAGTGATCTCTCCAGAGAAGACATGGCGGAGATTATAGAGGATGCCTTCCGGTATGATAAGATCATAGTTGCAGCGGCTACATACGACGGCGGTTTATTCCCGGTTATGGAGGACTTTTTGAACCATCTGAAGAGCAAAAATTATCAGAAACGTGTGGCAGGCATCATGGAAAATGGTTCCTGGGCACCAATGGCAGGAAAGCAGATGCGCGCTGCTCTGGAAGGAATGAAGGAGATCACGATCTGCGACCAGGTGGTTACCATCAAATCTACCATGAAAGATTCCACGGTAGCAGACATGGAAAAACTGGCAGATGAGATCCTGGCAAAATGATCTGTGGGCATAAGGTGAGACGATGAATAGAACACAGAGTGAGAGGTATTCCAGACAGATATTATTGAATCAGATTGGGGAAGAGGGGCAGGAAAAGCTGCTCAACTCCCGTGTACTGATCGCAGGAGCCGGTGGACTTGGTTCACCGGCTGCTTTGTATCTGGCTTCAGCGGGGGTCGGGCATATTGGTATTCTGGATGATGATATTGTGGATCTGACAAATCTTCAAAGGCAGATCATTCATTCCACCGAGTCCGTTGGAACCCCTAAAGTGTTATCAGCGAAAAACCGCATAACAGCGATAAATCCAGAGATAGAGGTGTCACCCCTGCGGGAACGGCTGGGGAAAGACAATGTAAAAGAGATTTTTAACGGTTATGATTTTATTGTTGATGCCACGGATAATTTTGAAACTAAATTTCTGATCAACGATGCCTGTGTTGCGTTGAAGAAACCATTTTCCCACGGAGGTATTCAGGAATTTGAGGGGCAGCTTATGACTTATGTTCCTGGAGAGGGGCCCTGTTACCGCTGCATCTTTGAGGAACCTCCTGAGGATGGCGTGATCCCCACCTGCCGGGAAGTCGGAGTGATCGGCTGTATGGCAGGTATCATCGGTACACTGCAGAGTATGGAGACAGTGAAGTATCTGTTAGGGATCGGGGAACTGCTTACCGGCAGGCTGCTCACGGTGGATGCTTTGACAATGGAATTCCGCCAGGTCAGATTCCACAAAAAAAATCCCCGATGTCCTGCCTGTGGAAAAGAATAAGTCTGGGACAGGGTTCATCAAGGCGTGTCTGAGAAAGATTTTGTATTGTCAGTTTTTGTGGGATTATATTAATAATTATTTTGTATAACACAGAGCCAGTTTGAATTTTAAAACTGGCTCTGCTAAATGGACTCTTAAAATTTTGAATACCCATAGCTGTTCACAATGGCATCAATTTTATGTCCTGCCTCACAGAAAGGACAGTGATGCTGGGAGAAGGACTGGTAGTCAGGCAGATCATCTGTGTGGAAGATCGATTTGACCGTGTGTCCTTCGATCTGGTCAGTGGCGCTGAAGATCGCCGAGATCCCCTGTATGATCCCGCCATAGTATTCAATACACTCCAGGCTCTGCGCTATGGTCTTTCCGGTCGTGGCAGAGGCGAGAAGGAGAAGAACATTTTTTCCGTTTACCATCGGCTGAATGTTATCACGGAAGATCATCTGTCCGCTGGGATTGAATTCCGGTTCTATGACATAGATACTCTGATGCATGTTCATGGAGATCACACCGGCCTCCGTGAGTTTGCTGGCGAGAAAGGCGCCGATCATATAGCATCCATCCATACAGACGATGGTATCGATCGGAGTGCTGTACTGATATTCCTTTGCCATGGTAGAAGCTGCCTGATAGGCTTCTTTCTGTCCCACTTTCAAGCGTGTCATATCCATGTAATAATTGATGTGGGAATGATTTGTGGCAAAATGCCCTGGCACCACCTTGAGAATAAGTTTATTGTTGATCCGGGATGGGATTTTAATTACGTTTTCCTGTTTATTTAACATATTCGGATACCTCCTTACAAAATTCATTGACGTTGAAATTCCCTTTAACTTCCATTATACCATGTTTCCTATCGTTTGACAATTAAAGTATTTCCTCTGTCTCAGCAGTATCTGCGATAGAATCATCCTCCAGCTCTTCTTCAGCGGCCTGTTTCCTGGGAGGCTGGGACAGGAAAACCAGAGTACATAACAGCACAGCCAGGACGATCGGAGCCGAGTAGATGAAATTCCGAAAGTCTGGATTCACTTTTGTACCGGGAGTGTTAAAAAAGACAAACAGGGCGATGTAGATAGAAAATAAAATGATCCCTAAAACCGTCCCCAGAATTCTTCCTATTTTTTTCCCTTTGAATCTGGCTTTCAGTAGACAGAACACAATGGCAAAGGCCAGACCCCCGTCAAAAAGACCAAAAATAAGCATACCAACACTAATACCCATAACAATCTCCGTTCCTGCGGTTTCACGCATATAATAATAGTATTTAAACACTTTAAATCTAGTATACTATAAATTTATTTAAATTTCTATCAATTTTTTGTTGACATTTGAAAAAAAATGTGATAATTTAAATAAGCACGCAGGAGTGGCGGAATTGGCAGACGCGCAGGCTTCAGGTGCCTGTGGTAGCAATATCGTGTGGGTTCAAGTCCCATCTCCTGCATTCTTTTAAAAAGATATGAGTTGATCATATCTTTTTTTTGTTTTAATCGGAAATGCCTTTACAACTTCAAAAAATATGGTAAAATATATGATGTATGTTTACAAATATAAAGTTTTGGAGGAAAGCGATGAATAACTCAAAGAAATTGGCAAAAAACGGTGGGATTGGATCAGAGAAGCAGAGCAAGGGTTCAGGAAATGCGATCATTGCTTCAAAAAACAAAATTTTACTGACACTTGGAATTGCAACGATCATTATTCTTTGTGCCGGTGTATTCTATATGCAGCTGAGACCGCGGGCAGTTCTGAAAGTGACACAGAGCAATGCAGATGGTGGAGAAAAGACCAATACAGTTTATATGAAAGAAGCGGTTTACGATATCTATACCCTTGAGACCCAGTTTAATTCTTATGCGTCCCTGTATCAGCAGATGTATGGGACAACTTACTGGGAGATGGAAAATGCAGACGAGGACGGGAGAAACGGTGCCTCTGCTGCCAAAAAACAGGTGATGGATGGCCTGAAACAAAAAGAGATCCTCTATATGGAGGCACAGACACTGGGATATTCCCTGACAGATGAGGAAAAGAAAGCAGCGGATGAAAGTGCAAAAAAAGCCATGGAATCCATGACAGACGGCCAGAAAAAACTTCCAGGACTGGATGAGGATACCTTGAAGGAAGTATTTGCAAAAAATGCACTGGTTCAAAAATACAGACAGGTCATCATTTCGGAGAGCGGCATTGACAGAGAAGCTCTGAAAGCCACTGTGAAAAAAGAAGATTTCCGCCAGTATACAATGCAGTACTATAAAGTGAGCAATAAAACAGGTTCCGGTGAAGAAGAGGTGGATGTGACAGCAGAGCAGAAACAGACCAATCTGAACAATATGAAAGCTCTTCAGGAAAAGGCAAAGACTGCTGAGGACTTTACGAAACTTCTGGAAGAAAATGATACGACAGGGATCCAGGCAGTTCAGAATCAGGAACTTCTGGAAAAGGATATGGACAGTTCTTCCTTCTTGACAAAGAAACTGAGAAAACGTCTGATCAAAATGAAGAATGACCAGATCTCAGACGTCATTGAGGGTGAAGACGGATACTATCTGGTAAAAATGGTGAATAACGACGACAGCGCTGCCTATGACAAAGAATGTGATTCTGTAGTGAGCGCCGAGGAGACCAAACAGTTTAATGCCAAGTATGCTGAGATCAAAACAAGATATAAGACAGAAGTTCAGAGCTACTGGAAGGGACGCGTGAAACTCGGTTCCTATACAGCAGTTCAATAATAATATCATTTTATAGTTTCAACAGAGGAGATAGGAGAGAAAAGCCATGGCAGAGGTTAAGCGGATTTACGTGGAAAAGAAGGAAGATTATGCAGTTGCGGCGAAGGATCTTAAAAAAGAGATCAGGGAATACCTTGGCATCAAAGATCTGGAGCAGGTGCGGGTTCTGAATCGCTATGATGTGGAAGGAATCAGCGAGGGCACTTATAAGAAGGCACTTGCCACTGTATTTTCAGAGCCGCCGGTGGATTATGTCTATGAGGAAGGTTTTGAGAAAAAAGAGGAAGACCGGGTATTTTCCGTGGAGTATCTTCCAGGACAGTTTGACCAGAGGGCAGATTCTGCCGAGCAGTGTGTGAAACTCCTGAAGGAGAGCGAGGAGCCGGTGATCCGTTCCGCCACTACCTACATTCTGAGCGGCGGCATCAGTGATGAAGAGTTTACCCGTATTAAGGAGTACTGCATCAATCCAGTGGATTCCAGAGAGACGGACGAGACAGTGCCGGATACGCTGGTGACAGTCTTTGATGAGCCTTCGGATGTGGCAGTCTTTGATGGTTTTCAGGCTATGCCGGAACCGGAGCTGAAAGCGCTTTATGATTCGCTGGGACTTGCCATGACGTTTAAGGATTTCCTTCATATACAGAATTATTTTAAAAATGAGGAGAAAAGAGATCCGAGTATGACGGAGATCCGTGTGCTGGATACTTATTGGTCGGATCACTGCCGCCATACCACATTTTTAACAGAATTAAAAAATATCACATTTGAAGACGGCGATTACAGGGAGCCGATACAGGCTGCCTATGAAATGTATAAAAAGGACCATGACAAGATCTACGAGGGAAGAGACGATAAATTTGTTTCCCTGATGGATATTGCCCTCATGGCGATGAAGAAGCTGCGGGCAGATGGAAAGCTGGAAGATATGGAGGTTTCCGATGAGATCAATGCCTGTTCCATCGTGGTTCCCGTGGAGATCGATCACGAGGATGGAAGGGGACCGGTAAAAGAGGAATGGCTCGTATTTTTCAAAAATGAGACCCACAACCATCCGACGGAGATCGAGCCTTTCGGTGGTGCGGCTACCTGTCTCGGTGGAGCGATCCGCGATCCGCTGTCAGGGCGCGGATATGTGTACCAGGCAATGCGTGTGACAGGAGCAGCGGATCCTACCAAATCTCTGAAAGAGACGATGGAAGGAAAGCTGGCACAGCGTAAGATCGTGACAGGGGCAGCCAGCGGCTACAGCTCTTACGGCAACCAGATCGGGCTTGCCACAGGCCTTGTAGATGAGATCTATCATCCCAATTATGTGGCAAAACGTCTTGAGATCGGTGCGGTCATGGGCGCCGCGCCAAGAAAAAATGTGATCCGGGAAAATTCTGATCCAGAGGATATCATTATACTGTTGGGTGGACGTACTGGCCGGGACGGCTGTGGTGGAGCCACAGGTTCTTCCAAGGCACACAACACCGAGTCCATTGACACCTGCGGTGCTGAGGTACAGAAAGGAAATGCGCCGACGGAGCGTAAGATCCAGAGGCTGTTCCGCCGTGAAGAAGTCAGCCGCCTGATCAAAAAATGTAACGATTTTGGCGCCGGCGGGGTATCGGTGGCCATCGGAGAGCTGGCAGATGGTTTGACAGTGGATCTGGACAAGGTGCCGAAAAAATATGCCGGTCTTGACGGCACGGAGCTTGCGATCTCTGAATCCCAGGAGCGTATGGCGATCGTGGTAGATCCGAAAGATGTAGATAAAATGCTTGCCTTTGCGGAGGAAGAGAATTTAGAGGCGGTACCGGTGGCCGTGGTGACGAAAGAACCAAGGCTGGTGCTGAAATGGAGAGGCAAAGAGATCGTAAACATTTCCAGGGCCTTTCTGGATACTAACGGAGCGCATCAGGAGACGGATGTAACGGTGGCGACTCCGAAGAAAGCAGACAGTTATCTGGATCAAGTAAATGTTTCCAGCAGCTTTGCAGAGACCTTTACGGAAAATCTGAAAGATCTGAATGTATGTTCCAAAAAGGGATTGGTGGAGATGTTTGACAGCTCCATCGGAGCCTGCACGGTAGACATGCCTTATGGCGGTAAATACCAGCTGACGCCTACTCAGACGATGATCGCCAAACTGCCTGTGCTGGATGGCACATGTGATACGGTGACCATGATGAGCTATGGAATGGATCCTTATCTGATGAGCTGGAGTCCTTATCACGGAGCAGAGTATGCGGTGCTTACTTCTGTGGCAAAGATCGTGGCGGCCGGCGGTGATTTCACAAAGATCCGCTTCACGTTCCAGGAGTACTTCAAGCGCATGACAGAGGACAGCAGGCGCTGGGGTGAGCCGATGGCGGCGCTTCTCGGTGCTTATGACGCCCAGATGAAGCTGGGACTTCCGTCCATCGGCGGCAAAGACAGCATGTCGGGAACCTTTAACGATATTGATGTTCCACCGACGCTTTGCTCCTTTGCGGTAGATGTGGCGAAGATCTCCGATGTGGTGACGCCGGAATTAAAGGCGGCAGGAAATGTTCTTGTGAAATTCCCGATCCGCAAGGACCGTTTTGACCTTCCGGATTATGAATATATTATGGAACTCTACGGAAAAGTGACTGGGCTCATCCACCAGGGTGTAGTGAAATCCGCCTATGCCTTGACAGGAAAGGGCACCGCAGAAGCGGCAGCCAAGATGGCATTTGGCAATAAACTGGGTGTTCAGTTTGATCCTTCTAAAACGATTGAGGATTATTTCAAGCCTGCATATGGTGATATCCTTGTGGAGATCTCCCCAGATGATCTTAAAAAAGTACAGGCTCTTGGCGCAGATTTTGTACAGATTGGTGAAGTGGTATCCCAGCCGGCATTTACCTATGGCTCTGAAAGTGTGTCCATGGAAACTGCCATCGACGCATGGACCGGTACTCTGGAAAAAGTATTCCCAACCCGCTCCGGCGTAGAGGATGTGAAGATCGATACCGGATTATTTGATACGAAGGACATTTATGTCTGCCGCCACAAAGTGGCAAAACCAAAGGTATTTGTACCAGTATTTCCGGGAACAAACTGCGAGTACGATACGATCCGTGCCTTTGAACGGGCAGGGGCTGATACTGAGAGCATCGTATTTAAAAATATGACGGAGCAGAATATCAAGGACAGCGTGGACGCTTTTGAGCGGGCGATCAGCCAGTCCCAGATCCTTATGTTCTCTGGCGGTTTCAGCGCCGGTGATGAACCGGATGGCTCTGCCAAATTCATCACTTCCGTATTCCGTAACGAGAGGATCAAGGAAGCGGTACACCGTCTGCTGCAGGAGCGAGATGGTCTTGTCCTGGGTATCTGTAATGGATTCCAGGCGCTGATCAAGTTAGGCCTCGTTCCTTTCGGTGAGATTTACACCCAGAAAGAGGACTCCCCGACACTGACGACCAACAGCATTGGCAGACATATAAGCAAATCCGTTTATCTGAAAGTGGTGACCAATAAATCCCCATGGCTTCAGAAGGCGGAGCTGGGCGGCGTTTACTCGGTACCGGCATCCCACGGAGAAGGCCGCTTTGTGGCAAATAAGGAGTGGATCGACAAGCTCTTTGCCAATGGCCAGGTAGCGACCCAGTACGTGGACGTCGATGGCAATCCAACCATGGACGAAGACTTCAACCCCAACGGTTCTTATTATGCCATCGAGGGAATCACCAGCCCGGATGGACGGGTACTTGGGAAAATGGCGCACTCCGAACGAAGAGGCGACGGAGTGGCTGTAAATATATTCGGAGAGCAGAACCAGCTGATCTTCGAGAGCGGCATCGAATACTTCCGTTAAGCAACGAGCCGTGCAGAAAAGGACCGCCGGCACAGCTGTGCTTGCACAGTGCTGTGCCGGCGGTCCTTTTCTATACGGCGACTGCCGCGATGACGAGACCGCGGAGCGGGCGAGGAATCGGGCTCGTTGCTTAACGGAAGGGTTACAGGCCGGCGACTGCCGCGATGACGAGGCCGCGAAGCGGGCGAGGAATCAGGCTCGTTGCTTAACGGAAGGGTTACAGGCCGGCGACTGCCGCGATGACGAGACCGCGAAGCGGGCGAGGAATCAGGCTCGTTGCTTAACGGAAGAAAGGAGACTAATATGACATTATTTAAACATGAGCTTCACATCAAGGAGCGTCAGACGATGGTGGATATTACACCACAGATTCGACAGGATATTCAGGAAAGTGGCATAAAGGATGGTATTGTGGTGGTGTATTGTCCCCATACCACAGCGGGGATCACCATTAATGAAAATGCAGATCCGGATGTGGTCCGGGACCTAATCTATGGATTTGAAAAAGTTTATCCCACCATGGACGCGGCGTACCGTCATTTCGAGGGGAATTCTCATGCCCATATGAAATCCAGCACCATGGGGGCCTCCCAGACATTGATACTATCCGAAGGGAACCCCATTCTCGGAGTTTGGCAGGACGTGTATTTCTGTGAATTTGATGGACCGAGAAACCGTAGCTTTTATGTGAAAGTGATGGAGGGATAAATTGTTTATGGGAAAATCAATCGTCCTCGCCTCTGGGTCGCCCAGGCGCCGTGAGCTTTTAGCAATGCTTTTTGATGAATTTGAGGTGATCGTCTCGGATTGCGAGGAGACTGTGACCAGCCAGGATCCGGAAAAAGTGACGGAGGAACTTGCCTTGCAGAAGGCGGAAGCGGTGGCGGGGAGCATGCCTCTGCGCGCGGATCCAGTACTTGTGATCGGGGCGGATACGGTTGTCAGTATCGACGGGAAAATTCTTGGTAAACCCGCTGATCAGAAGCAGGCGGCGGGCATGCTTCGTATGTTGAGCGGGAAATGCCATAATGTGAGCACGGGTGTGGCGTTGGTCGGAGTGGAAGATGGCAGACAAACATGGGTTAAAAGTTTTTCAGAGACGACAGAGGTGAGAGTTGCCGAGTTGACAGAAGAGGAGATCAATTCCTATGTGAACACAAATGAGCCCTATGATAAGGCGGGGGCTTATGGCATACAGGGGAAGTTTGGAAAGCATATTCAGGGGATTGAGGGAGATTATAACAACGTGGTAGGACTTCCGGTGCACCGGCTTTATCAGGAGCTGAAAGATCACTTGAATTAATAGACTTGCTGGATTCATATTAATCAAATAAATCTCAAACAAATTTGAAAAAAATGTTGACAAAAGAAAGGGTTCTGTGTATAATAGTTATTGTCGCTGGGAAATGAAGGTGACAATAAGCGCGAGTGGCTCAGTTGGTAGAGCACAACCTTGCCAAGGTTGGGGCCGCGGGTTCGAGTCCCGTCTCGCGCTTTTTTTATTTCAACTATTTTGATTAAGTATTCTATATGGAATGGGGAGTGGGGAAATGAATAGAATAAAAATTTATCTTCAAATAATAATTTTATTTGGTATTATTTTTGTCATAAATTCCAATACGGCACACGCGGGGTCAGATTTAGAGATCAAGGTTGACAAATCAGTATCTGCTAAACTTACTGATTGTAAAAAAGTAAGGGTAAAAGTATATTATAAAGGTAATGATGTGACAGATGCTGTCTCTTATACACATCTGACGCTGCCGACGATAAGGCTCGTGGGG
>CAMTDY010000060.1 GCA_947070915.1 uncultured Roseburia sp. | reverse complement strand
CCCCACGAGCCTTATCGTCGGCAGCGTCAGATGTGTATAAGAGACAGAAGGAGGAATTTGTCGGCATGAGTATTATTCAAGTGGATAAAATCAGGTGTGTAGGGTGCAATGCCTGTGTAAGGGCCTGCCCGGTGGGGGATGCCAATGTGGCTAAAATGGATGATGAGGGTAATCTCAGAATTATCATCGATGATGAAAAATGTATCAAATGCGGTGCCTGTATTCAAGCATGTTCTCATGATGCCAGAACGTTTGAGGATGATATTGAGCCATTTATGAGGGATCTGAAAAGCGGGGAAGAGATCGCTGTTATTGCAGCCCCATCTGTAAAAGTCGCCTTTGATGGCAACTGGCGCCATGCGCTGCAGTGGCTGCGCAATCAGGGGATCAAAAAGATATATGATGTATCTTTTGGAGCGGATATCTGTACCTGGGCGCATTTGAAATATCTGAAAAAACATTCTGGAGAGAAATTGATCTCACAGCCCTGTGCGGCGGTGGTGAATTATGTACTCCGGCACAGACCGGAACTGATTTCTCATTTGTCGCCGATACATAGCCCGATGCTTTGTCTGGCAGTTTACATGCGGAAAGTATTGAATTACAAAGGAAAGATTGCGGCAGTTTCACCATGTATTGCAAAAATTGATGAATTTCGGGAGACGGGACTGGTAGACTACAATGTTACCATGGATCATCTGAAAAAATATTTTGATAGAGAGAATGTAAATCTTCCAGAGATCAAGATCTACAGTGAGTTTGAATTTGATGATTACCAGGGATTAGAAGGGGCTATTTATCCGAAACCGGGCGGACTGATGAATAACCTGATGTATCATGACCCGTATTTGAATATTATCACATCCGAAGGAACAGAAAGACTGTACCGTGAGCTGGATATCTATATCGAACAGCCGCAGGGATATCTGCCGGATCTATTTGACGTACTGAATTGTGAAAACGGATGTAATGGAGGACCTGCGATCGGGGTAGATTATCAGCGTTTTGCCATGAATGACATCATGCATGATGTAGAGACCTATGCTCATAAAAAAAGGATTTCCGAGAGGAAAAAGACCAGAAAGGGTGTTGAGGACAAGCAGTTTGCAGAATTCGATAAAACCCTTGTGCTCGACGATTTTATGAGGACCTATGAAGCCCACCGCGTGGATACGCTGGAGGTATCCGAGGAGCGGATTGAGGCTGCATTTGCTGTACTTGAAAAGCAGACCCAGGTTGAGAAGCATTTTGACTGCCATGCCTGTGGATATAAGTCATGCCGTGAGATGGCGATTGCCCTTGCCAGAGGGATCAATGAAAAAGAGAACTGTCATCAGTATATGATGAACAGTATCAAGAAAGAACGCCAGAGAGTGACAGAGGTCAACAACGAAGTTGTGGCTATGAATGAGGAGCTTATGGAAATCTTTGGTGAGTTGACGAAGAACATTGAAATGGTGAAAGAACAGGCTGATTTCATCCGTGAATCCGGCAGCCAGAGTTCTGAAGAGATGACGGCGGTGGCAGAGCATATGTCAGGTCTCAATAAGCTGAACCAGAATATCTCTGAGTCCATACAGGACATTAACATGAATGTAGAGAAGTACAACCAGATGACAGAAGATGTAGAAAGTATTGCTGGAAAGATCAACCTTCTGTCTCTGAATGCGGCCATCGAGGCGGCAAGAGCAGGGGATGCCGGAAGAGGGTTTTCTGTGGTTGCCACCAATATTCGCGATCTGTCCGAGAACTCCAAGGACGCCGTGGGAAGCGCCAGGGAGAACGACGAAGGCATTCACCAGGCCATCGATAATATTGCTACTATTATCGACAACTTCAATGTAGAGATCAAAGGACTGATGGATTCAGTGGAAGCGGCTGTGAGCCATATGGGTGATTCTTCCGAGAACAGCGATATTATCCGGAGTTCTATGCTGGAGGTTTCCAAGACAGCGCAGAAAGTTCAGGAAGTAATTGAGAAGACAAATCATATCCTTGCAGAGTGAAGTGTGACTAAAGTCGCGAGAGCGGCAGTGGCAAGCTTGCTTGTCCACTGACATTTGAGCGACGGACATCATGAGTACGAGCGAAGCGAAGTACGAATGTGCCTGTGCGAAGCACAGGGTCACACGCTTTTCACGAATTGTTTGTGCCGCCTGTGGCGGAAGGATTTACTTGGTGGAAAAAGGAGAAAAAATGACGGTTTCTGTTATTTTTAATTTACGGGAATCGTCATTTTTATTTACGCGAAGCTGGCTTACCCGCAAGGTATACGAGCGCACCCACGACCTGGGAGGTCTCGTGAAGCATATCATGGGGAAGATTGAGGCCAGGGTTAAACAGGTTAAGGACAGATTAAATGGGGAATTTTACAGGGATCATTATGACAGGGATAATCTGATGTTCAGGCATTTTGATCGTGGCGCATTGTACTCCATTTACTTCCATAACAATGAATTGCTGCATGTGGAAGTGGGACCTTTTTTAGAGGGCGGCTTATCAATAAATGGTGGAATGGAAAAAGTTGAGGCTGTTATTAAAAAGGATTCCAGTTTTAATTTTGTCCAGGAAGATATTTCTTCATGTCTGGAATCTGCATATAAATAAGAGATCTCTTCTTCCATTTCTGCGATAACGGTTGACAAATATACAGCCGGCATATAAAATTAGAATGCACAGGGATTAAAAACACTGCGTTGTTATCGTTATCTTAATGGCACAGTGTGCAAAAGGTGTCAGGACACCAGAAAGAGAGGAAATTATGAGCATACCGGGTGACCCCATTATTCTGCTTAGTTATACCAACACACAGCTGAGGGATCAATACGCTACATTGGAGGAATTCTGCAGGACAAACGACATTGACGAGGAGACTTTACGGGAGAACCTTGGCAGTCTGGACTATCATTATGATGAGGTGACAAACCAGTTCATATAAGATACATGGATATTGGACATATAACATTTCAACACGAGATAAATATAAAAGATTATAACGAGCTGAGGGGCAGCGTGGATTTTATACGGATCACACCGAAGCGCGCGGAGTGTGCCCTGGCGAATTCGCTGTATAAGATCGTAGCCGTGGACGGGGAGATGCCCGTGGGTATGGCGCGGGTGGTGGGAGATGGCGGTTATGTGTATTTTATCTGTGATGTGATCGTACATCCGGATTACCAGTCCAGGGGGCTGGGAAGAAAAATCATAGAACAAGTGCTGGACTGGCTGGAAAGCCAGGTGGAGGAGGGAGAGACCATTATGGTCAATCTCATGTCCGCCATGAACAAGGAAAGCTTTTATAAAAAGCTTGGTTTTCATCAGAGGCCCTTTGGCAACCACGGTTCCGGCATGTCGAAGTGGATCAGCAGACAGGAAGAAAAAGGAGATGGGTGATTTTGTATGAATACAGAGACAGAGTATCTTACAGCAGGATCGATACGGAAGGGAAGATCAAAGTACACGCGGTAGTAAATGCCCTTCAGGACTGCTGCCTGTTCCACAGCGAAGAAGTGGGGCGTTCCTGTATGGATCTGAGGGAGGATGCCCATGCGTGGCTTGTGAATTCCTGGGATATCGTATTTAAGAGACGGCCTTCCATGGGAGAAGAGTTTGTGGTGCGCACCTGGCCTTACCGTTTCCGGGGGATTTTTGGCATGAGAAATTTTCTTGTGGAAAGCATGGAGGGAGAGACTCTCGCTTATGCGGATTCCCAGTGGTTTTACTTTAACCACAAAACGGGAAAACCGATCCGCGCCAGCCAGGAGGAAGTGGAGCCCTTTGGGATGGGAGAGCCCTATCCCATGGAATACAAGTCAAGAAAGGTTGCCTGTCCGGAGGACATGGAACATGCCGGTAAAGTAAAAGTATGTGAGAATCATCTGGATACCAACTGGCATGTAAACAATGGAGAATATATCCGGATCGCGGCAGATTATCTGCCAGAAGGATACCGGGTGGATGAGCTGCGGGCGGAGTACCGGCTGGCGGCGAAGCTCGGAGATGAGATTCACATCTATACCAAGGAAGAAGAGAGCTGCTTTTATGTGGTGATGGCAGATGCGGAAAAATCTCCCTATGTGATTACCTGTTTTACTGGCGGAAGAAAAGAATCGTAGTCAATGAAAGGACAATAAAATGGATTTAGAGGAAAAGCTGCTGGGGAGAGTCTCCAGACTTTATGTCACTCGGTTTACGGCAAACGGGATTTATCTGGGCTCTTATGAACAGCCAGATTTTAGTGTGCTTCTACCCAATAACCAGGTTCCTGAAGGGGTGGAAAAAGGAGATATATTATCTGTATTTATTTACCGGGATTCAGAGGACCGCCTGATCGCCACCATGGAGAAACCATATATTTCCCTGGGGGAGATGGCGAAACTCCGGGTGACGGATGTGACTAACATCGGCGCGTTTTTGGATTGGGGACTGGCGAAAGATCTGTTTTTGCCCTTTAAAGAACAGACCCACCGGGTGAAAAAGGGAGAAGAAGTGCTGGCAGCGCTCTACATCGACAAGAGCAGCCGGCTTTGTGCGACGATGCACGTTTATGAGTACCTGTCCACCGGCGGCGATTTTCAGAAGGGTGACCATGTAGAGGGGCTGGTGTATCAGATCACCGATTCCTTTGGGGCATTTGTAGCGGTACAGGACAAATATTCTGCCCTGATCCCCCACAATGAAATGAACCGGGAGATCCATGTGGGAGACACCCTTCAGGCGAGGATCAAAGAAGTTAGAGAGGATGGAAAGCTGACGCTGAGCCTGCAGGAAAAGGTAAAAGTTCAGATGGGGATGGACGCAGAGGTTATATTGGAAAAATTGGAAGCGGCGGGGGGAAGCCTTCCCTTTCATGACAAGACTTCGCCGGAGATCATAAAAAGAGAGTTCCGCATGAGTAAAAATGCCTTTAAGCGGGCGATCGGGCGGTTGATGAAACAGAAGCGTATCGAGATTCTTGAGGATGGGATCCGGCTTCTTTAGACCAGAGTCCATCCAGATCCGGGCTGCGTCTATTTATCAATATTATAAAATATCAGGAGTTCCAGAAGGAGTGAAGGATATCTTTCATTCCTTTTTTGTTTGTGATGTCATATGGAATCCACTCCCTGGGAAAGAGTTCCAGATAGCTTTTCTGGGAAAAGCGTTCATCCAGCAGAAGGATCACACCTTTGTCCTTCGCGGTGCGTATCACTCTGCCGCCAGCCTGGAATACTTTATTGATGCCGGGATAGAGATAGGCATAATGGAAGCCGCTGCCCTTGTGTACATCATAATAGCTCTTGAATAATTCCCGCTCGTTACAGACCTGGGGCAGACCGGTGCCCACAATGGCAGTTCCGATCAGCCGGTCCTCCTTTAGATCGATCCCTTCCCCGAAGATGCCCCCCATCACGCAGAAGCCGACAAGTGTATCGGTATTTTCCGTGTCAAAGGCATTTAAGAATTCCTCTTTCTCTGATTCTGTCATGGAGGGGTTCTGTATCAGGATCCTTGTTTCCACTGGCGGGTTCATCTGGTCCAGGACATGATTTAAGAAGGCGTAGGAGGGGAAAAATACCATATAATTTCCCTGTCTCGCTGCGGTGAATTCCTCGATATAGCCAGCGATCTTTCTATATTCGCTGGTGCTGCGGCGGGTGTATTTGCTGGTGACGTCATTGGCGATGATGATCCTCCGCTGGTCGCTGGTAAAGGAAGATCTGGCATATACCGCGTAATCGTCCTTCGCCGTGGAGAGCTGTTCCCTGTAATAGCGCACAGGCAGCAGGGTGGCGGAAAATAGAGCGGTTCCCCGGGCATAAGCAAGGCATTCTGCCAACCGTGCCGAGGGGTCCATGCACTGGAGTTTGATGCGGAAATTCATGGATTCGTCATAATCCGTATAGATCCGGTAACTGTCGTCCAGCAGATCATACATATTCAGAAAATGCCGCACATCAAAAAACAGGTTCATCACCGTCTCCCGCTCCGGTAGGTCTTTTACTTCCTTAGTAAAGAGTTCGTAGCTGTTGATCACCCGCATAAGCTGAAGGCTAAAGGAGGAAATATCCTCCAGAATCTCAAATTCGTCACATTCGTGTTTCCATTCCAGCATGGTCTTATTGCATTTTTCCAAAGCCGCCACAAAGATCTTAATAATATATTTTACTTCCGGAGGATAATGACTGGCTGCCTCCGCATTCAGGATGCGTTTTACCTTGAGAAAATCTTCCTTGACCAGTATGGCGCTGTACATTTCCCTGGCACGTTCCACCAAATTGTGGGCTTCATCGATCAGGAAGATAAAACTCTCCTTGTTTCCCTCTGAAAAAAAGCGCCGGAGATAGACATTGGGATCGAAGGCATAATTGTAGTCGCAGATGATGCTGTCGGCAAACAGGGAGGCGTCCAGGCACATTTCAAAGGGGCATACCTGGTGTTTTTCCGCGTAGGCAAGAATCGTATCCCGGTCCATATTCGCCTCGTGGATCAGCATATCGTAGACGCAGTCATTGACACGGTCGTAATGGCCTTTGGCATAGGGGCAGGAGGCGGGATTGCACTCCGGGCGCCCCTCCAGAAAGCATAGTTTCTCCTTTGCCGTGATGGTGAGATATTTGAAACACAGGTTCTGGGAGGAGAGCAGTTCAAAGCACTCCTGCGCCACCGTCCGGGTGATGGTCTTTGCTGTCAGGTAAAAGATCCGGTCAGCCAGTCCCTCTCCCATTGCTTTCACCGAAGGAAAGACGGTGGAGATCGTCTTCCCGACGCCGGTAGGCGCCTGGATAAAAATCTTTTTTTTGTGCTCGATAGTTTTGTAGACACAGGCGGCTAGATCCCTCTGCCCTTCCCGGTAGGGAAAGGGGAATTCCAGATCCCGGATGGTGTCATTTCTTTTCTGTTTCCAGTCATATTCATAAATAGCCCAGGGTTCATAGCGGCGGATCAGATCCTCAAACCAGCTTCGTATCTCCAGACTGGTATAGGTCTCCTTAAAACGGCGCTCTTCCTCTGATTCCAGGTGGCAGTATGTTACCTGAACGGAGATAAATGCCGGGTTTTCCTGCTCACAGATCATGTAGGCGTAGCACATCGCCTGGGCTTTGTGCACCAGAACCGGTTCCTTTAGCTGGTGGATGTCCATATAGACGCCCTTGATCTCATCCACCATGATCTCCGATCCGTCCCGCAGTACACCGTCGGCACGCCCTTCTACCTTTAGTTCAAAGGTGCTTCCAGACGCTTTACTCTTTAATGTGACGCACGTAAATAAGGGCACCTCTGCCTCATATCCGATGCCCATCCGTTTCTGTATTTTGCGGTGAATCTTATTTCCCAGTGCCATAGCTTCTGTGTTTTTTGTACCAAAGCCAGTAGAATTGATGTCTCCCTCCCGGAAAATAAATTCTACCAGGTTGCGCACTGAGATTTTTACGGTGTTGTTTTCTTTTTTCATAGGATCATTATAACAAAATTCAAGGAAAATGTATAGCGGGAAGTGAGGATAGACGGTATTGCGGATTTATAGTATAATGTTCAACAAAATAGTAAAAAAGAAAGAAGGGATATTATGACGGGAAAGAGAAAAATATTCATGTTTGTTTTGTTATTGTGCACGCTGGTGATTGGAATGGCTTCTCAGAGACCCGTAGAGGCGAAGAAGAAGGTTAAAGCTTTGACTGATCAAAAGATATGGAACAAAAAAAGGATTCAAGCAACCAGGGCAGAAGTAAAGTATAGCTTTTATTTGTCTAAAGATAAGAAAAAAGCCTGGATCATAAAGATCAAACCTTTAAAAAGGAAAATGAAGACGATAAAGATTCCCCCGAAACTTAAAGGCGGAGAGGTTGTATGCATATCCCATGATTTTACAACCGATTATGAGCCTGGAGAGTGTATTACTTCGGTATTTGGCGGTGAAGCAGAACCCTGGTACTACGGGAAAACGGCGCAGTGCAGATACTCAAAAAGTATAACAAAAATGAAGCTGCCAGATTGTGTGGAATACATAGGGTCCGGCGCCTTTGGCGGCATGACTAATTTGAAAAGTGTCAGATTACCCGCCATGTTAAAGGAGATCGAAAGTTATGCATTTTACGGAAGTGATAAACTTACCAAGGTTGTAATGAATAAAAAACTGAAAAATTTTTCGACGGAGAGTTTTGCATTTTGCAAAAAACTCACAGATATCAGACTGGATAAAAACAATAAAGCGTTAACGGTTAAGGATGGAATGCTATTTGATAAGTCAATGAAAAAACTTATCTGGGCCGCGCCGGGTATAAAAGAGATTATGATTCCAGAGGGGACCTGTTCGATCGGGAGGGACTGTTTTTCGACCTCCTGTGTGAACAAACTTAGTATTCCCAGTAGTTTGGCCAGAGTAGAAAATAATGGTTTGTATGTTCCGTATTTAAAAGATCTTTCACTGGATGCAAACAATAATACCTTTGAGATAGACGGCGAATCATTTTTTATTAAGAACACGGGAGAGTTGATCTGCCAGCTTCCTCGAAATGGGAAGGCCGCTTACGTTTCAAGTAAGGTTAAGAAGATTACAGGGAATTCAAAATGCTCTGGGGATTATAGTGCGGAAGATGGATCAACCATTCAGTATCTGGTTTTTTTAGGTGACGTTATTTTGTGTAAAGGCTCAAATAAAATTATTACAGAGCAGCACTACGGTTATATTCAACTGGTATTTCTGACGCAAAAGCTGCCTTTGATCGATAAGAAACCGAAGTACAGAGATAACTTATTAATTGATAAGGCGGATTATATTTATGTTCCCAGAGGATCCGAAAAAAATTATTTCAATGCCTTAAAAAAATTTTACACTTTTAAAAGTGATGTAGTGCGGATTAAGCCTGTTACAAAGAGGGTTATGGGAGAAATTTCCTGAGGGGAGCAAAAAAACTAAAATAAAAACAACGTAAAAACGTACTAGGACATGTCGTTTGTCGCAAGTTTATGTCGTTGGGGGTATTTTCGACACAAGGGTAAAGAAAAATGGTATAATTTAGGAGAGATAATTTCAGTTAGTTATTTTATGCTGCTTGGAGTTAACTTAAATTCATTTTTACGGAAAATAACCACTATGATAAATAACACAAAAAACGACACAGGAATGAAATGCGTGATAACCGTGGCAAATTATCACGGGATCGGCGTGGATGAGGAACATTTGAGGCATATATTTGTGCTTCAGGATAAAAACATCGAAGATGATGATATTCTTAGGATTGCCAGACATCTTAAACTAAAGGCAAAAGCTGTGAGGACTACTGCGGAGGCATTGGAAAAAATGCCTCTGCCTGCGATCCTAAAGCAGAAGGATGGGACGTATGCTCTTCTGGCACGTTTTGAGGGTGGAAAAGGTTTACTTCTGAATGCCGGAACACAACAGCCCTTTGTGCTGGAAAAGGAAGAGCTGGATCAGGTCTGGGAAGGGACAGTGATCCTTTGTTCACCGAGGGCATTTGATAATAAAAATCTAAAGTTTGGTATAAAGTGGTTTGTGCCAACGGTGTTAAAATTTAAAAAGCCATTGCTGGAAGTGCTGATGGCTGCTTTTGTGATGCAGATCCTTGCGGTGGTCTCGCCGCTTATTACACAGTCTGTTATTGATAAAGTGCTGGTGCATGGGAGCCTGTCGACGCTGGATGTACTGGCGGTGGGGCTCGTGCTCATAACAATTTTTGAGACCCTTCTTTCTTTGTCAAGAAATTATGTATTTGCCCACACTACGTCCCGCATCGATGTAATATTAAGCTGCCGGCTGTTCCGTCATTTATTTCATCTGCCGCTGAGTTACTTTGAATCCCACCGTATTGGTGATACGATTGCCAGGGTGAAAGAGCTGGAGACGATACGGAGATTTCTGACAGGACTTCCCATGTCAGCTATGTTAGATACACTGTTCATTATTGTGTATCTTGTTTTCATGTTTTTTTACAGCACGAAGCTTACTTTTATCACGCTGGCTTCTCTGCCGGTTCTGGTGCTGGTCTCTGTGGTATCTACACCTGTCTTAAAGGGGCATATTGATGATAAGTTTCACTGCGGGGCAGAGTCCCAGTCCTATCTTGTGGAAGCTGTGACAGGGATCCAGACCATAAAGTCCTATGCTATTGAGCCATTTGCCCAGAAGAAGTGGGAGGGGCTTCTGGCAAATTATACAAAAGCCGGTTTTAAAATGACTATGGCGGGAAATACCGCCGGGGCAGTCGCCCAGCTGGTGCAGAAATTGTTTGATATCGCGATTCTGTATTATGGCGCTCTTCTGGTGATCGAGGGAGCTATGACCACGGGACAGCTGGTGGCATTCCGGATGCTCGCAGGACGGGTGAGCCAGCCGGTACTGAGGATCGTGCAGACGTGGCAGGAATTTCAGCAGGTTTCTGTGTCGATCCAGCGGCTGGGGGATATTTTTCGCACGAGACCGGAACCATCCATGGAGGGAAACCAGAGACGTCTTCCGGCGTTAAAGGGAAATATAGAATTTGAAAATGTCCGTTTCCGTTATAAAGCGGAGCAGTCAGAGGTGATCCGGGATATGACTTTTCGGATCCCGGCAGGGCGCACCATCGGTATTGTGGGGAAGAGCGGTTCCGGGAAAAGCACATTGTCCAAACTGATCCAGCGGATGTATATACCAGAGAGTGGGAAGATCCGGGTGGATGGACTGGATATTTCTACGACAGATCCGGTGTGGCTCAGACACCAGATCGGGATAGTGCTTCAGGAGAATTTTATGTTTCATGCCACGGTCCGGGAAAATATTGCGCTTCAGAATCCTGCCGCCTCTATGGATGAGATCATATACGCGGCGAAAATGGCGGGGGCTCATGAATTTATCACGGAACTCAGTGAGGGGTATGATACCATGCTGGGAGAGAAGGGAACCGGTTTATCCGGGGGTCAGAAACAGAGAGTGGCGATCGCCAGGGCGCTGCTGACCAATCCTAGAATACTTATCTTTGACGAAGCAACATCAGCGCTGGATTATGAGTCGGAGCGTATTATACAAAACAATCTCAGACAGATGTGTGCAGGCAGGACCGTGCTTATTATCGCCCACCGCCTGTCAACTCTCAAGGATGCAGATGGGATCATGGTGATAGACCGGGGGAAGATTGTAGAGTACGGCGCTGCCAAAGAATTAATACGGCGTAAGGGAGTTTATTATCATATGCTGAAACGACAGGGGATGACAGGACATGATACGGAATAAATCAAAGGATGAAAAATTAAGACGGGAATTTTTGCCGGAAGCGCTGGAATTGGTGGAGACGCCGGCAGCTCCCTGGGGGCATCTGGGAATCTGGATCATTTGCGGTGTCGTGGCTGCTATGTTTTTGTGGTCAGTGTTTGGGAAAATGGATGTTACCGTTACGGCGAGGGGCAAACTGACGGCTGGCGGCGAGAGCGGGGTACAGGTGGTGCAGCCGGAGGAGATTGGGCGGATAAAGGACATACTGGTGAAAGAGGGGGAGCATGTAAAAGAGGGAGATGTGCTTTTGGAACTTGTGTCTGAATCTGAGGCAGATGTAAGCCGGTATCAGGAGGATGCCCAGGAGGAAACACGTTACAAACAGAAGCTTTTATATTGTCTCAAGAAAGGCAAAAAGCTGGAAAAATTCCGTCAGAAAAAATATTCAGAAGTGTATCAGTTTGTCCTGGCTGTCCGGGACAAATATAACAGAAAAGAAGAAGAACTCCGGCAGCAGATGGAAAGCGCAAAGGAAGAATACAGGGGTATTCAGGATGAAATCCAAATTTTGGAGAGAGAAGAAAAAGATTACCGGGAGTTATCCGAAAGCGGTGCAGTTGCCAAGGCAGAATGGGAAGAAAAGAAAAATAGCCTGCAGGGGAAGACACGCGATGGTAAAAGTATGGAAGAGCAGATCAAGGGATTAGAAAATTCTATAAAATCTTTGAGAAGTGAGTATGACAGTGAATTGTCTTCTCTTATTTTGGAATGCCATAATGAACTTCAGCAGGGTGAAGTTGTCACTGACAAAAGCAGGGAGGATTTAGAAAAGCTCACTTTAAGGGCGCCTGTGGCGGGAATCGTAAAGTCTGTTCTTGTGAATACTGTGGGCGGAGTAGTGAATCCGGCGCAGGAATTGGTGGAAATCGTACCGGAAGCAGACAAATGTGTGATGGAACTAATGGTCAGGAACCAGGACATCGGTTATATCACTCTGGACCAGCCAGTCAGCATCCGCTTTGATGCTTATGATTATCAGAAATACGGAAAAGCGGAGGGGCGGGTAGAATATATCAGCGCAGATTCATTTTCTGATGATAAAATGGGTGAAGTGTACATTGTAAAAGTAAGCCTGCCAGAATCTGAGAAAAATAAAATATTTAAGGGGGCAGAAACTGTAGCAGGCATCCAGGGAACAGCAGAGATCAAGACCGGAGAGCGGCGGATCATCGAATTTTTTATTCAGCCGTTATGGGAGCATGCAGAGGGAAGTCTGAATATACCGTAAGGAGAAGGACGAGATGAGAAAAAACGCGGCAGTACTGTTGATCTTATTAAGTTTCATCACCATTCTGGGCGGAGATGAAATATGGGCATCGCAGCAAAAAGGGATCCATTTAAGAAAAACAGGAGACGAATACAAGGCTTTGCAATACGAACTGGCAGGTTATCAGAGCCAGTGTGGAGTTCTGAAAAGACGTATGGAATTATCTTACCAGAATTATCTACAGGAGGACACAAGAACAAACCTCAAAAACTATAAAGAAGCTGAGCTTTCATATGAAATCGCTTCATTTTACATAAATAACGGAAAGAAATGGCTGTCAGAGCAGTGGCGGCAGCATGAGGGAGAGCTGAAGATCCTGGTGTCCGAATATAAATGTTCGCTGGCACAGCTGAGATATTGCAGGGCAAAGCTGTCTGAGCTGAAAACCAAGGCAAAAGAGATGAGGGAAAAAAGAAAAAAAGGCTTGGTTACCACGCTGGAATACAGAAAACAAAAACTGCAGGTTCAAAATGCTTTAGCAGAATGGAGGCAGATCAGACAGCAATGTCTGCGCCAGAAAAAAGAAATCCGCCAGAAAACGGGTAAAAAGGAAATCGGGACGTTCAAGTTATCCTCCAGGAAGAGTGTAAAATATTATATACGAAAATGGTCTGAAGAGAAGACGGAGTACGAACAAATAAATAATGAGGAGCGGGCATATAAAAAATATCAGATGATCTTTCACAAGGAAATAGCAGAAGAGAGAGATGAGTATTGGTATATTCAGAATCAGCTTAACCTTCTGTCACTGAAAAAGAAACAGTACCGCTCAGAACAAAAGAAGAAGATTCTTGCCTTGTGCAGGGATTATGATAGCTGCGGGGCAGGACTACAGAGAAAAAGGAAGGAAATCCGCCTTGCAAGGCAGGAGTCAGGATTGATGCAGCTGCTAAAAGAAAAGGGAAAGGTATCAGTTACTCAGTTCCAGGAACAGAAAACGGGGATCCAGAAGCTGAAATACGAAGAGGCAGTCCTGCAGTGCGAAAAAGAGAAAAAATATATCCAGCTGGAATATGGCTTACAGCAGTTAACGGATAGTGTCGGATGAGACGTGAATGGAGGATAGAAGTATGATGAGAAGGAAAGCAGTAAAAATCAGTCTGGCATGTCTGCTGTTTATCCTGCTGACCGGGTGCCAACAGGAAAAAACAGTACAGGAGCAGCAGATCCCAGTCCCGGAGGAATACCAGCTGGAGGACCCCAGCATACCGGACTGGAAGAGAGGAACAAAAAGGAATGAGAAAAAGGAGAAAAAAACAAAGCCTAAGGAAACCTTTGATCCCATGAAGATATCCAAGGGAGACCTGGAGAAGAACTTTGAGGAGGTGATGAAGCACGTAACGATCTGCGGAAAGAAGGTGAGTTTTCCTTTGACATTAAAGAAGCTGGGAAAGGGGTTCACGATTAAAAAAAGTTCCTATCAACCGAAGGGAAATGATGTGATGGCAGATTTGTATTATAAAGGAGAAGAGATTGCCCAACTATGGATTGAAGACGGGAAACGAGGAAATATTAGGGAGAAAAAAATTAGTAACATAGATTTTATCAAGTTGAACTCCAATTTTCAATTTGATATATGTGGAGTGAATTTGGAGACACCACGGGAATATATTTACAAGTTGTGGGGAGAGGGAAAAGACGGAATATATTATAAAGACGGTAATGACAAAAGTGGTAGAAGTATCAGTGTAACTGGGAATGTAGACGGCTGTCCATATT
>CAMTDY010000059.1 GCA_947070915.1 uncultured Roseburia sp. | reverse complement strand
ACATAAAAGTGACTAACTTTTTCCATTGGTTTCTCATGATTTTTCTCCTTATCATTTTTTAGTTCTAAAAAATACCAATATAGTTGCTTTAAGCAGTGTAACATATTCTTACAATTTTTAAAACACGCAAAAGGTAAGGTTCATAGGAACTATTGGTATAGTTTCTTTTAACCAATGAAAAAAATCCCCCAATTTCGTCGCTTTCCAGCGGCCAAACCGGGGGAATATTTTCTAAATTATATTTGTGATGTTGGGTGCAAAAGGCGTTTTGCGGGTCCCAAAGTCATGCTTTTCCATGCAAGCATGGAATGCATGACCTTTTGACCCTGGTATCATATTAATATTACTCATCCAGCGGAATCAACTCTTCTTCTTCAGCAAGGATTCCTTCATCCACTTCTTCTGTCATAAACAGCGCTTCGGTTTCATCCGTCATCGCTGCGTCATTCTGCATACCATCTTCATCGGTCTCATTTACAACCTCTTCTTCCAGAACCGGTTCCGGTGGCTCCAGGCTGTCTACCAGGTCACTGTGAAGCCCGATGTTGCGGTAACGTTTCATACCTGTTCCCGCCGGGATCAGCTTACCGATGATAACATTCTCTTTCAGACCGATCAGAGGATCTACTTTTCCTTTGATCGCTGCATCTGTGAGCACTTTTGTCGTTTCCTGGAAGGACGCTGCCGACAGGAAAGAATTTGTAGCAAGGGAAGCTTTCGTGATACCGAGGATGATCTGCTTGCCCTCCGGTACTTCCATTCCCTTTTCTTCCAGTTCCTCCACTTTGTCATCAAATTCCAGTGTATCTACCAGTGTACCTGGAAGGAAATCCGAATCTCCATTGTTCTCAACCCGAACTTTCTTAAGCATCTGGCGGACGATCACTTCAATATGCTTGTCATTGATCTCAACACCCTGCAGACGGTAAACACGCTGCACCTCGCGGAGCATGTAATCCTGAACGGCGCGGACACCCTTGATCTTCAAGATGTCATGAGGATTGACACTACCCTCTGTCAGCTCGTCGCCAGCCTCCAGCTCCTGGCCATCCATTACTTTGATACGGGAACCGTACGGAATGAGATATGCCTTTGTCTGGCCGGTCTTGTCATCACTGATGATAACTTCGCGTTTCTTCTTGGTATCTCTCAGAGTTACCCTTCCGCCAAATTCGGAAATGATCGCAAGTCCCTTTGGCTTTCTTGCCTCGAACAGCTCCTCCACACGGGGAAGACCCTGTGTGATATCATCTCCTGCCACACCACCGGTATGGAAGGTACGCATCGTAAGCTGTGTACCCGGTTCACCGATGGACTGTGCCGCAATGATTCCCACGGCCTCGCCTACCTGCACCGGCTCACCGGTTGCCATGTTGGAACCGTAGCATTTCGCACAGATACCGATATGGGATTTGCAGGTAAGGATCGTACGGATCTTCACCTTCGCCTTATCTCCGGCATCGATGATCGGTTTTGTATTTACAATTCTCGCCGCACGCTTCGGTGTGATCATATGATTTGCCTTCACGATCAGGTCGCCCTCATCATCATACATATTTTCACAGGCATAGCGTCCAGTGATTCTTTCCTCTAATGTCTCGATAACTTCTTTTCCATCCATAAAGGCGCTGATCCACATACCTGGGATTTCATCCTGACCCTCACAGCAATCTGTCTCACGGATGATCAAATCCTGGGATACATCTACCAGACGTCTCGTCAGATATCCGGAGTCTGCTGTACGCAGCGCCGTGTCGGAAAGTCCCTTACGGGCGCCGTGAGCCGATATGAAGTACTCCAGTACGTCCAGACCCTCACGGAAATTTGATTTGATGGGAAGCTCAATAGTACGTCCCGACGTATCTGCCATCAGTCCACGCATTCCGGCAAGCTGTTTGATCTGCTTGTCAGAACCACGGGCTCCGGAGTCCGCCATCATAAAGATATTGTTATATTCATCCAGGCCTGTCAGAAGGGCCTCTGTGATATCGTCATCGGCATTCTTCCAGGTCTCAATAACTGCCTTGTAGCGCTCTTCCTCGGTGAGAAGTCCACGCCGGAAATTCCTGGAGATGTCTTCCACTGTCGCCTCCGCATCTGCAAGAATTTTCTTTTTTGCTTCCGGTACTTCCATATCCGAGATGGATACCGTCATTGCAGCCCTGGTGGAGAATTTATATCCCAGTGCTTTGATGGCATCCAGCGTCTCTGCCGTTCTCGTAGCGCCATGGTTATTAATACATTTTTCAAGAATCTGTTTCAGCTGTTTCTTTCCTACGTGGAAATCCACCTCCAGCTTCAGGAAATTCTCGTCCTTTTCACGGTCCACAAATCCGAGATCCTGGGTGATGATCTCATTGAAAATAAACCGTCCGAGAGTGGACTCGATGATACGAGTCTCCTTCTCGCCTTTTTTATTGATACCCTCACGTCTTACCTTGATCTTGGCGTGAAGCGTGATCTCATGGTTTTCATAGGCAACAATGGCCTCGTTCATATTACGGAATGCTTTTCCTTCTCCCTTTGCCCCCGGTCTTTCCTGGGTCAGATAATAGATACCAAGTACCATATCCTGGGAAGGCACTGCCACAGGACCGCCATCCGACGGTTTCAGCAGGTTATTTGGTGAGAGCAGCAGGAAGCGGCACTCCGCCTGGGCTTCCACTGAGAGCGGAAGATGCACAGCCATCTGGTCTCCGTCGAAGTCAGCATTGAAAGCGGTACATACCAGCGGATGCAGTTTGATCGCCTTACCCTCTACCAATGTCGGCTCAAATGCCTGAATACCGAGACGGTGAAGTGTGGGGGCACGGTTCAGCATAACAGGATGCTCTTTGATCACCTGCTCTAAGATATCCCATACAGCCGGCTCCAGCTTTTCAACCATTTTCTTTGCATTCTTTATATTGTGGGCGGTTCCATTTGCCACCAGCTCCTTCATAACAAAAGGCTTAAACAACTCGATCGCCATTTCCTTCGGCAGACCGCACTGGTAGATCTTGAGCTCCGGACCTACCACGATAACCGAACGTCCGGAATAATCCACACGCTTACCAAGAAGGTTCTGACGGAAACGTCCCTGCTTACCTTTGAGCATATCCGACAGGGATTTCAGGGCACGGTTACCCGGTCCTGTCACCGGACGACCACGGCGACCGTTGTCAATCAGCGCATCCACTGCTTCCTGAAGCATACGTTTTTCATTCCGCACAATGATATCCGGTGCCCCCAACTCTAAAAGTCTTTTCAGACGGTTGTTACGGTTGATGATACGACGGTACAGATCATTCATATCTGAGGTGGCAAAACGTCCTCCATCCAGCTGTACCATCGGACGAAGATCCGGCGGGATCACCGGGATCACCGTAAGGATCATCCAGTCCGGTTTATTGCCAGACTCACGAAATGCCTCAATAACCTCCAGTCTCTTGATGATACGGGCACGTTTCTGCCCGGTAGAGGTTTTGAGATCTGCCTTCAGTTCCTTGGATTCTTCCTCCAGATCAATCCTCTGCAGCAGCTCCTGAATCGACTCTGCCCCCATTCCCACACGGAAGGTGTCGCCAAAATCCTCTCTCGCTTTCTGGTATTCCTGCTCGGAGAGCACCTGTTTCACCTGGATTTCCTTCACATCGGACTCCAGTACGATATAGGCTGCAAAATACAGCACTTTTTCTAATACCTTTGGGGAAATATCAAGTATCAGGCCCATACGGCTTGGAATCCCTTTAAAATACCAGATATGGGATACCGGCGCTGCCAGCTCGATATGTCCCATGCGCTCCCTGCGGACACTGGATTTGGTTACCTCTACACCACACCGGTCGCAGACTACGCCTTTATAACGAACTTTTTTATATTTACCACAATGACACTCCCAGTCCTTGCTAGGACCGAAAATCTTCTCGCAGAACAAACCGTCTTTTTCCGGTTTCAGAGTTCTATAGTTGATGGTTTCCGGTTTTTTTACCTCTCCTCTGGACCACTCGCGAATCTTACTTGGAGAAGCAAGTTTAATCTTTATTTTATCGTATGTTAATGTTTCCTGTATAACATCACTTACCTGTGGCATATTCCTTCCTCCAATTCTTAAAACTCTTCTGCGACTCCAATGCTGCTGTCATCATCCAGATCCTCCAGCTCAGCTTCTCTAAAGCCTGCGCTCTCAAAGGATTCCTCCTGAAGTTCAAACTTATCTCCCTCGATCAGGCCGGATACATCTTCCACCGTACCTTCCTCTACGGTCTCTGTCATCTGGATCTCTTCGCCGTTCTCATCCAGAACCGTTACATCCAGCGCCAGGGACTGAAGTTCCTTCAAAAGTACCTTGAAGGATTCTGGAATTCCCGGATCAGAAATATTATCTCCTTTGATGATCGCCTCATAGGTCTTCACACGTCCAACCACATCATCGGATTTGACAGTAAGAATCTCCTGAAGAGTGTAGGCGGCACCATATGCCTCCAGCGCCCAAACCTCCATCTCTCCAAAACGCTGTCCTCCAAACTGCGCCTTACCACCCAGTGGCTGCTGGGTAACCAGGGAGTACGGTCCCGTGGAACGGGCATGGATCTTATCATCTACCAGATGGTGGAGCTTGAGGTAATGCATGAATCCAATCGTTACCTCTCCATCAAAGAATTCTCCGGTCCGGCCGTCACGAAGCTGAACCTTTCCGTCTTCCTTGATCGGCACTCCTGCCCATTCTTTGCGGTATTCCTCATTCTCAAGAAGAAATTTCATAACTTCCGGATCAAGAATGTCTTTATATTTCTCTTCAAACTCATCCAGCGGAGTATTGACATAATCGTTGGCGAGCTTGAGTGTATCCATAATATCAATCTCGTTGGCTCCGTCAAATACCGGCGTCGCCACATTAAAGCCCAGCGCCTTGGCAGCAAGGCTCAGATGGATCTCCAGCACCTGTCCAATATTCATTCGGGAAGGCACACCCAGCGGATTCAATACGATATCCAGGGGACGTCCATTCGGCAGAAACGGCATATCCTCTACCGGAAGCACACGGGAAACCACACCTTTGTTTCCATGGCGGCCTGCCATCTTATCTCCTACCTGGATCTTTCTCTTCTGTGCAATATAGATACGGACGGTCTTATTGACACCCGGTGAAAGTTCATCTCCATTGTCCCTGGTAAATACCTTGGCGTCCACAACGATACCAAACTCACCGTGAGGAACACGCAGGGAAGTATCTCTTACCTCTCTCGCCTTTTCCCCAAAGATCGCGCGGAGAAGCCTCTCCTCTGCGGTCAATTCGGTCTCACCCTTTGGCGTCACCTTACCCACAAGGATGTCACCGGCACGGACCTCTGCACCGATACGGATGATACCCTGCTCATTCAGGTCTTTCAATGCGTCGTCGCCGACTCCCGGAACATCTCTGGTAATCTCTTCCGGTCCCAGCTTGGTATCCCGCGCCTCCGTCTCATATTCCGTGATATGGACAGACGTATAAACATCCTCCTGTACCAGACGCTCGCTCAAGAGTACCGCATCCTCGTAATTGTAACCCTCCCAGGTCATAAATCCGATCAGAGGGTTCTTTCCGAGAGCAATCTCCCCACCGGAAGTAGACGGACCATCCGCGATAACCTGTCCCTTCTCAACTTCATCCCCTTTGGAGACGATCGGCCTCTGATTCATACAGGTTCCCTGGTTACTCCGTACAAATTTGGCAAGTTTATATTCATCTTTATTTCCATCTTTTTTCTTAATAAGAATACGGTTTGATTCAGCGCGCTCTACGATACCGCCTTCCTCTGCCACTACGCAGTTTCCGGAGTCCACCGCCGCTTTCATCTCCATACCAGTTCCCACGGCAGGCGCCTCAGTCACGAGAAGGGGAACTGCCTGACGCTGCATGTTGGACCCCATCAGGGCACGGTTCGCATCGTCATTCTCCAGGAACGGAATCATCGCTGTCGCCACGGAAAATACCATCTTAGGTGACACATCCATATAATCAATCTTACTTCTCTGGAACTCAGAAGTTTCCTCCCTGTAACGTCCCGAAATATTTTTACGCACGAAATGTCCATCTTCATCCAGCGCCTCATTCGCCTGCGCCACATGATATCTGTCCTCTTCGTCTGCAGTCATATATACAACTTCATCAGTAACCACCGGATTATCCGGGTCACTCTTATCCACCTTGCGGTACGGCGCCTCCACAAATCCGTATTCGTTAATTCGCGCATAGGAAGCAAGGGAGTTGATCAGACCGATGTTCGGACCCTCCGGCGTCTCGATGGGACACATTCTTCCATAGTGGGAATAATGCACGTCACGCACCTCAAATCCGGCACGGTCTCTGGAAAGACCACCCGGTCCCAGGGCGGACAGACGTCTCTTGTGGGTCAGCTCAGACAATGGATTGTTCTGATCCATAAACTGCGACAGCTGGGAACTTCCGAAAAACTCCTTCACTGCTGCCGTCACCGGCTTGATGTTGATCAGCGACTGGGCAGAGATCGTAGCCACATCCTGCGTCGTCATACGCTCACGAACCACTCTCTCCATACGGGACAGACCGATACGGTATTGATTCTGGAGAAGTTCTCCCACCGCACGGATACGCCGGTTGCCCAGATGGTCAATATCATCGTCATTTCCCACACCATACTCAAGGTGCATGTTATAATTGATCGAAGCAAAAATGTCTTCTTTTGTAATATGTTTCGGTATTAAATCTGCTATGTTCTTTTTGATTGCTTCGTATCTTTCCTCTTCTGTGGTATACTCATCCAAAATCTCTTTCAGACGTGGATAGTATACCTCTTCTGTCACACCTAACACTTTTTTATCTGCATTTGGTAAAAATGCATGTAAATCAACCATCATATTGGAGAGTATTTTTACAACCCGTTCTTCTGTCTGTATCATCACAAAAGGCACCGCTGTGTTCTGGATCTCTGTCGCCTTTTCCTCAGAAATTACCGCTCCTGCCTCAGCCACAACTTCACCCGTCATCACATCTACCACATCTTCCGCCAGGGTAAATCCGGTGATGCGGTTGCGGAAGGCAAGTTTTTTATTGAATTTATAACGTCCAACCTTCGCAAGATCATAACGTCTCACATCAAAAAACATGCTGTTTATAAGACTTTCCGCACTGTCAACAGACAAGGGCTCACCTGGACGAAGTTTTTTATACAGCTCCAGAAGACCGTCCTGATAATTTTCAGAGGCATCCTTGGCAAAGCTGGCAACGATCTTTGGCTCCTCACCAAAGAGATCAAGGATCTCCTGATTGGTCCCCACTCCAAGGGCACGGATCAGCACAGTGATCGGCACCTTACGGTTACGGTCTACACGCACATAGAAAATATCGTTGGAGTCCGTCTCATATTCCAGCCATGCACCACGGTTTGGTATAACTGTGGAAGAATACAGTTCCTTACCGATTTTATCATGAGCAATTCCGTAATAAATACCAGGAGAACGAACGAGCTGGCTTACGATAACACGCTCCGCACCATTGATCACAAAGGTTCCCGTAGCGGTCATAAGCGGCAGATCACCCATGAAAATATCATGCTCACTGATTTCTTCTGTTTCTTTATTGTGAAGTCTTACCTTCACCTTCAGCGGAGCAGCGTATGTGGCGTCCCGTTCCTTACAGGCCTCAATAGAATATTTCACATCATCTCTGCACAGCTCGAAACTTACAAATTCAAGGCTGAGATTCCCGTTGTAATCTGAAATCGGGGAAATATCACGAAAAACTTCATTTAAACCTTCTTCCAAAAACCATTTGTATGAATCTGTCTGAACCGCAATGAGGTTTGGCATCTCCAATACTTCTTTTTGCTTTGAGTAACTCATTCTGACGCCTTTGCCCACTTTGACAGGACGTATTCTGTTTTTCTCCATTGATGATTTCACTCCTTGTTTTTTTTACAGAACTGTGCTATAATGAATTTACATAGGGCTAATACTCCTAATTTACCACAATACTGTATATTCCATCTTACCACAGGTGTAGAGCGGTGTCAATATAAAATTGGCACTTTTTTTGTATTTAGAAAAGTTAAGCAGAAAAGAAAAAAACAGAGCAGAAAGAGTGCGAAGCACTCCCCCAGGAGAAACAGGTGCCATGCAAATTCATTTGTTTTGGCACCTGTTCCTCCTGGGGACACACTCCCGTATTTTCTGCTGTGGTTTTTTCTCTCCTCTATTTAACGCTCAACCCAAGCGAGATGCAGGCGGCCTGCCCGCCGGAATCGAGCTTGGCGCGGCATCACCATAGTCTTTCTTCTATCCTAATATCACTTTGCATCTCATAATAAGCAGGATCTGTCTCCTCTTTAAAAGTATGTATTTTCTTTGACACCAAGTCATAATATCTATAATCATCTTCCCACTCCCTTTTCACAAACAACTTACCATTAACGACATCTATGCATTGTCCGCTATAATTATCGTCAAATAGCTTATCTATGATCTGGTCCTCATACTTTACCTCCCGCCCGCCATTTTTATAATCTACAGAATACAATGCACATTTTTGTGCGCCATCTTCCCCCACTGAGTAACGGATCTGCAAATATAATTTATCATTATCGCAAAACAGATCATCATATCCCACAAAGGAACAACGCGTCTTCTTCCCTTCCACACCCTCATCTTTTTTCATTCTTTCCCACATACTCTCCGCTGCCTCTGATATCAGAAGAATACTTTCCCCCTTTTTTACATCATACATCTTGTAACCATCTTTATTTCTATAGAAAAAATATTCATCATTCCAGGTAACAGGTTCACGGGCTTCGCCGATCTCCTGCCACTGGTCGGACTCCAGTTCCTGAACATATAATTTCCCATCAAAACAGGCAACGATCTTTCCACATATAACAGCAAATTGACCCCACTCTATTTTCCTTTTCTGTTTCTTTTTTGTCTTCCTGTCATATTTAATAAATTCTTGCTTAATTTCTTCTATCCAGATCACATATCTGGAATCTGCATACCGGTTTGATTCTGAAGCAACAAACGAAGTATCTACCACTTTCTTTTCCTTTTTTAATAAAAGAATATCATTCCCGTCCTCCCCCTCACGGAGAGGAACGCTATAAAGGAAATCCACATCCGTTTCTCCATCCTCCTCCTCACTGTTTCCGACGTAATATAAATATTCATTATCCACATAGAATAATTCATTCGCTTCATACAAGTCCCACTCTCGGATCATTTCTCCCTCCAGGCTCCGTTGTTCCACACTTCCTATGCTGCCGGTATACAGATTTCTGTCATTGGCAAAGGTATACTTCATCGGGAGACCAGCTTCTGCAGGTTCTTCCTTTTCTGCTTTTTCCTTTATCCCAGAGCCTGATACTACCGCCGCCGCAGACACGGCGGTTCCCGATGCCATTCCCTCTCCACTGGACTTTCCTGTATATTCCCCTCCACAGCCAGACAGCAGCCCCGCTAAAAAGCTGAATATACTTAAATAGGTAAATATCTTTTTCATCCCTCTTCAAAACCTCCTTCCGGTCCTTCCAGGGGAGCATCTACATTCGGGCTCCAGTCAATGCCTGTGAAACGATATCCTGCCCCATAATAATCATCCAAAAAAGGACCTTCGTCACCCTGCGGCTCATCATAACATGGCTCGTAATATTCCGCTTCTTTTTTCGAGAGCCAGCGGAATTCTCCGCTCGCCAGTTCATAACACCCCACCCGTTCTCTGTCCTTTTTATAATCATAAAGGCACAAAAAGGCTTTTCCGTTTTTTATGCAGTAGCATTTGGCATCCCTGAAAAGAACATGCTCCTTTTTAACCCGTTTTTTCACGATTACCTTATTCTGCCTATCATAATTCATCCACTTTCCTTTTCTGGTGGTTCCTTGGGTCCTCATGCATTCCGTCAATGCTTTCTCAAAACGCAGCTCTGTCTCTTCTTTTCCCTGGCTGAACACCAGATACTCCATATGATAGATCTCATCTTCCGGCCAGTTGACCTGAACCTGAACATAACAGCGTCCTCCATCGCAGAACAGCCGGGTCACTGCGCAGAGTTCCACGCTGCTCTCTTCCATGCCCAGCGCCGCTGCCGCCGCCCTCCAGAGCCGCTCCTTTGACACAAATCTTTCTTCACGTCTGGTTGTCAGGTCGATCTTCCAGACATTTTCCTCATACTTCTGCTCTGCATCATCTGTCGTATAAAAAAGGGCATTATCATCCCATGCCATCCATGACCATGCCAGATCTTTATTATCGCTCACCAGTTTCCACCCTGTCTCTTCTACATTCTGAACAAACAGACCGATTTTGGCACAGAAAGCAACGGCCTGGTTACCACAGTCCATAAATAAAATTTCAGGGTCTTCCGAACTTATTTCAAGCCCCTCCACGGGCACCTCTTTCCTGGACTGAATATCATATTTCACGATCTTTCCACTTTCCTGCGGATTGGCATAAATATAATGGGAAACCATACAAATACTATCTGCGATCCAGCCCAAATCCATAAGTATCTCGGCATGTTCTGTATCGATCACATCATACCCATCTGTATCTTTTTTAATGGGGACACGGCAGATCTCCTCAAAAGCATGCTCCCCTTTTTCCAAATAATCCTCGACATAATAATACAGATAAGCATCATTTATTCCAATGATTCTCTCAAAATTCTTAATCTTTATCTTCTTTTCGTGAGAACGGTCCAGTCTGGTCTGGATCAAAAGAATATAAAAATCATCCGCGGTCTCCACCCCTTCAGTCCTGTACAAATTCGTATCGGTGGCATATTGATGGGAAACCGTCTGCCTGGCCTCCACCACCTGGCCGGATACCGCCGCCCCGGACACCGCCGCCCCGGACACGGCGCTCCCGGATGTGCCTTTCGACGCCGTCCTGTATTCCCCTCCGCAGCCGGACAGCATTCCCGCTATAAGGCTGAACATCATTATGTATACAAATATCTTTTTCATCCGATCCCTCTTTTCTCTGGATTCAAAGCGTAGCTCCGGCCCCTGTTCTGGTTTCTGCCCTTCCTGCGTTATCACACTGTAACGATCCGTATAAATTATCATTCCCACCCATATAATAGTATCAATTGCTCTGCCCTTGGGGTGACTCTTATGAAAACGATCCGACACAGTCTTCAAAAACTTTTCTTATCTATTCTTTTAGCCGCCAGCCTTCTTCTGACAGCATGTTCTGCAGGCAGCGGAACTTCTCCAGAAAGTTCAACATCACAATCCACTGAGAGTAAAGAATTTACCGAATTCACGGACCAGCTTTTCCGGGAAACCGTATCCTCTGACGCCCTGTCGCTGAATTATTCCCTGTCAAAGCCGGACAAATACGGTATCAGCCCGACCTGCGGCGGATTTACCCCCATTTCCCTTGATTCCCTGAAAAATGCGGCGCCTGAGACAGAAAATCTTCTGTATACCCTGAAAAAATTTGATAAGTCCAAACTCACACTGCTGCAGCAGCTTCTCTACGATTCCCTTGCCTGCACGCTGGAAATGGACAAAAAAGGCACTGATTTCATCCTGTTTTCCCGTCCGCTTTCCCCGGTCACAGGGCTACAGGCACAGCTCCCGGTTCTTTTGGCAGAATATAATTTTGACTCTGTGGAAGATATCCAAAACTATTTTGCCCTGCTTGAATCCATCCCCGGATACTTTGACTCCGTGCTCTCTTTCCTGGAGATCCAGGCGAAAGAACATATGCTTCCCAGCCGGGACACGCTGGAAACCATCGCAGGGCAGTGTCTTTCCTTCACCCAGAACAACGGAAGCAGGATCCTGCTCACTTCCTTCCGTTCCCGGATCAAAAACTGTACATTTCTTGACAGCAGCACACGGAAAAAATATCGCAGTAAAAATAAGGAACTGGTGCATTCCTGTATCACCCCTGCCTATGAACAGCTAATCCATGGGCTGAATGTCATCTCCGCCATGGCTGGAACAGATGGCGCCCTTTCTTCCTATCCAAAGGGAAAAGAATACTACTGCCATCTCTTTGCCCAGGAGACCGGTTCCTCCACTGACGTGGAGGAGTATTATCAGATTCTGAATGACAGGCTCCATAAATCCAGAAATACCCTGCTGTCCTATGCAAAGAAAGATCCCGCTCTTTTCAGTGGGCTGAGTACGAAACCCACTGGCAGTCTCACTCCCGAAGAACGGCTGAATTCTCTTTCCACTGCCATTCTCAAGGACTTCCCCCAGGCTGCTGATGTAAACTTTAAGGTTTCTTATGTAGATAAGTCACTGGAAGACTATCTGAGCCCCGCCTTTTACCTAACGCCGCCCCTGGATGCATTTACAGAAAATGTCATATACATCAACAACAGCAGCCGGTTTGCCGGCTCGGATATCTCCACCACCCTCGCCCACGAAGGATACCCCGGACACCTTTACCAGAATGTCTTCCACCGCCAGCAAAACCATCCCCTTCTCTCCTACGCCCTGAATTTCAGCGGCTATACCGAGGGGTGGGCGACTTATGCTGAAATTTATTCCTATAAATATCTGGGTTACTCTAAAGATGAGGTGGGGATCCTGAGAAATAATATGATCGTTTCCCTCTGTATCTATGGGATCTGCGATATCGGGATCCATTATTATGGCTGGGATGAACAGAAAATATTGGAGTTTTTGAACCAGAATGGGACATATCCGGAAGATACTGCTCACTCCCTTTACAAAAACATAATTGACGAACCTGGTTCTTACCTGAAATATACGATTGGCTATATGGAGTTTGCAAAATTAAAAGATAAAGCAAGAAAGCAGCTGGGAAAAAATTTCTCGGAAAAATCTTTTCACCAGTATGTGCTGTCTGCCGGTCCGGCACCCTTTTCAGTACTTGAGAGCTATATGAAAGAATTCTGGCCAGAACAAAATTAACTGTCGGACTATGGACAGCACCGCCTCACGAAAACCACCTGCTGGCGATCCAGTCCCAGATATCCTCCTGTGTGGTCTCGTATTCCAACTCATTCAGGAGCTCATGCCTTGCTCCCGGATAGAGACGGCAGGTAACATCCCCGACGCCGGCATCCTGATAACTCTGCGCCACCGCCTCTACACTTTTTCCATAATTCCCTACTGGATCCTCTTCTCCTGCCACAAAAAGCATGGGAAGAGAATGGGGCAGACAGCTGATGTTATCCTTGTCCTGAATAAAAGAAATCACTTCAAATAAGGTGCGGTATCCATTTAAGGTAAAGGTAAAGCTGCAATAAGGATGCGCCCGGTACTTGTCCACTTCCTCCGCATCCCTCGACAGCCAGTCCGACGGCGTACGCGCCGGCCGGATCCGGGCGTTATACAGTGCAAAACAAAGTTTTTCCAGAAGCCAGCTGTGAGCCCGCTCTCCTTTTATACGGATCAGCGCTGCCACAAGCATTTTTCCCACCTTCAAGAGAAATTGTGGTTTGCTTCCGGTTCCCATAAGGATCAGACCATCCAGCTCTTTTCCATAAGTCATGGCATAACGTCTCGCCATAAAAGAGCCCATACTATGTCCCATGAGAATAAATGGCACTTTGGGATATTTTCTGCGGGCATACTGGCTCACCCGGTGCAGATCCCGGACAACAAAACTACTTCCGTCTTCCGGAGCAAAATACCCATAATTTTTTTCTGCTGCCGTTTCACCGTGACCCAGGTGATCATTTCCGATCACCGCAAATCCCTTTTCTGCCATAAATCTGGCAAAACGGTCGTAGCGGTCTATATATTCTACCATTCCGTGGGAAATCTGCAGGATTCCCCGCACCTTCCCCTCCGGCAGCCACTCCACCAGATGAAGCTTGTCTGTTCCGTTGGAAGATGACATATAATACGCTGTTTTCTCAACCATAACCCTTACCTGCACTTTACCAATAGTTTCTTTCACCGGCTGACGCCTTTATTCTATTTCTAGACCCGAAACAAAAACCGGCAGCTTTTTCTGGAACTCTTCGTAAACCAGTCCCGCCACTTCCCGCATCTGCGGGTGTGCATGGGAATCCACGCGAAGCCTGAAAAAATTTCTCCAGGAACGCAGATTCATCGTGACCACGATCTCTGTCTTCAATGAATTCGGAAGCACCGACCGCGCTTCCTGGGGAGAAGCACCCAGTTCAAGCATTCGGAAATATGCCTTTTCGGCATCCTCCATCGCCTTCCTCCAGACCTCGTATTTTGCCCTGTCATTTTCTTTGGACAGATCGTATTCAAAACCGCTGGCAAGATCGATGACCGTGATCTGGTTGTCAAATTTGTCCCCGGCATAGTTACAGTAACGGGTGCTCTCTTGACTATAGCTGGCGATACGGTGCCGCACGATCTCATGACTCACGCCCCGGTCGCAGATCATCCGGATGGTCACAGATTCATGCTCGATCACGGATTCATGCTGCCTGGTCAGGAGAGCACGGATAAATTTCTCCGCCGAATCCTCTGTGATCTTCCCCTCGCTCTTATAACATACGCGGCCAATCTTTTCGATCTTTTTTAAAATATTCTCATAACTG
>CAMTDY010000058.1 GCA_947070915.1 uncultured Roseburia sp. | reverse complement strand
CAGTAATGAAAATTTTAATTTTGCAGAGGAGGCTATTATGCTTGATATAATACCTAATACGGAACAAATGACAGATTTAGTTGGAAAATCTTTATGGGAGATATGGGAAAAATTATGTGCTTTAATTGATGAAAAATATGATATGGATTGTTTGTGGAATAACGGCGGTAAAGCGTGGACATATGAATATAAATACCGTCGAGGTGGTAAGACTCTATGTGCATTATACGCAAGAGAAAATTGTGTAGGGTTTATGGTCATCTTAGGAAAAGATGAACGCTTAAAATTTGAAAAAGATAGAGAAAATTACTCAAAGGAAGTTCAACGAATTTATGATGAAGCTCAAACCTATCATGACGGGAAATGGATAATGTTTGAACCAATAGACACTTCTTTATTTGATGATTTTATTAGACTGTTGGGAATTAAAAGGAAACCAAACAGAAAATAGAAAATTAACAACTCTTGTTCCTGTTTGTCAGGGGGTATATGGTTATGCGTTTACAGTATTGTCCCCATTGTAGGAAGAAAGCGGAATTAAAAGAGATCGGCGGCGGGGGGCTCATACCGTATTGTGCACAGCTTGTTTGAACGCCAACCTTGTCAGCACGGATATACTTGGATTTATGGACTATTTTGGCACGCACCGCGCCGATGACGGCCCCAAAGATGCAGTTCCCTACAGTGTCGGCAGAGGGGAAGCCGTGGATGTTCCCATTCTCGATTCAAGCAGATGGGTCTATGAATGCGAAGTGGTGTAAACTGTTGAGACAGGAGATTCTGCTACCTTTTTCTGTAAAATCAAAAATGTTCAAAGAGGAAAACAATGAAGAAATGTTCTTAATTGGGGGATCAGGAAATACCTTTGTATATAGATAAAGCCATTGTTCAGCGGGCATGTTGATGATTATAGTATCTCTCTTTTCATCCTGGATTCTCCAGCAGCGCACATAAAATATCCCGTAACAGTGTTTTATCCTGTCTGGCTTTGTCATCCCAGACCACATAACTCTGCTTTTCCCGGTAGCCGGCACGGAATAAAAGCGGCTGGCTGGCTGCCGGATCCTGACCGGCAGGAACGGGCAGGAAGGTGTCCTCTTTTTTAGTGTAACAGTTGGAGGCCTTTGCCGGCTGGCGAAATTCCTTTTCCACATAGGTTCCCACGCTTTTATGGATGGCGGTATCTTCTGCCGGGAGATAATAGTAGTCTTTATAATTCTTAAAAAAATGATATAAAGTTCCTTGAATCAAAGGAATCTGGACGGAGATTTCTTTTTCCTCCCAGCGGACAGTAAAGAGAGCTGGTTCCCAGATCAGGGGAAAAGGAAAAGAGCAGGGGGAAGGAATGGATATGTATATTTGGTCATTCTGTTCCTTAACCTGCATTTTAGTTCCGCTTTGCAGCAGTATTTGGGCACTTTTGTAGTTCAGGAGCAGGGCGGAGTACAGTGTGCCGATCAGGTCCTCCAGATTGTGGAGAAGGAGCTTTTGTTTTTCCAATTCCATTCCCTCATCCCGAAAGTATTTTTTTTGCATAAATTGGGAATAGATGTCAATGCAGTCCCTGCCAGACAGGTCGTCTTTCCGCATAAATCCTGTCAGCCGTTCTACGGTAGTAAGTTTTAGGTCAGGGGCGGGAAAAAGGGATTTGAAACGTCGGATTTCCCGGTAAATATCCAGACTCTGTATTTTGTGAAAGGGAGAATCCACATCCAGTTCCCTGCATTTTTTTTCAATATAGGGAATATCGAATCCAGAACCGTTGTAGTGCAGGAGAAGCGTAAAGGAACTTAAAAACTGTCCGAATGCCTGCAAAATATCTGTCTCGCTGATATAGTCATCGGCAAACCACTGGCGGCTGCAGAATTGTCCCTGTTTCCCGTCGTACCAGAGCGCTCCGATGAGATACAGGGAGGAGATCTTTGGGGACAGACCGGTGGTTTCAATGTCAAAGACGCAGAAACTTTCGATTGACTGCTGGGTATAGAGTGCCAGAGACTGGAGAGGCTCTGTTGGTAAGTGTAGTGTTTTATCTATGATCTGCATAGGCTCTTTTCCTTTTTAATGATATAAGATGTTGTGGACAGAAGTATTTCACATGAATGATACCACGAATGTCATACTTTTTCATGCGCGCATGAACAGTATGACCTTTTGCACCTGGTATCATCTCATTGTACTATAGACAAAAACCCCTGTCAAACTACAAGGTTTTAGAAAAATAGCAAAATAACGTGGAAAAATAAATACGAGTGTGTTATGATATGTGATAAGTGTAATGAGCCGGGTGGTGCGAGTTTGAACCTTATTATGTTCTGTGCTGCCGGGGTGGTCAGGAAGAAATGGGGAGAAAACAAATGGTAAATAGAAAAAAGGGACGGTTGAAAAAATTAAAGGGGAGGATGCAGAGCAGTCTGAGTGGATTTTTTCGGGCATGTATTGTCGGTTCTCTTGTTTTGCTGCAGTTTGGCATTATTATCATCATTCCTCTTTTGTTCCGTGACTATGCGACACAGTTCTATATATTGCTTGAGGTGTCTGGAATGATCGGGATTCTTGCGTTGACCAATGACAGCCGCAACTTTTCTTACAAATTTTCCTGGCTCTGTGTCATTCTCTTATTTCCCATCTCTGGTCTGATCATGTTTAATCTCTGGGGAAAAGTGGGAAAGAAAAATAAGTTAAACCGTGCCATTGCTGAGCGGATGAAGAGAACCGATGACCAGCTGGTACAGGATGAACGGATCTCAGAAGAGTTTGCTTCCAGGCATCCGGTGTCGTCGCGGATGTCCCGTTATATGACCGCCATGGGGGCGCCTCTCTTTAAAAACAATTCTGCGGAATATTATGCCTTTGGTGAAGATGCTTTTGAGGATCTGTTTGAGGATCTTGAAAAAGCGAAAAAATTTATTTTTATCGAATTCTTCATCGTGGCGGAGGGGGCCATCTGGGACCAGATCCATGAGATTCTGCTGCGCAAGATCAAAGAAGGGGTGGAGGTAAAATTCCTCTATGACGATTTTGGCGCCTTGTTCCGCACGGGGAAAAATTTTGCGGCGGATCTCCGGAACGAAGGTTTTGAGGTGGAGATCTTTAACCCCATTCATAAATATGCCAGTAAATTGTATATGAATTTCAGGGATCACCAGAAGATCGTGGTCATCGACGGAAATATCGGATATACCGGAGGCTTTAACCTGGCGGATGAGTACGCCAATCTCATTGAGCGTTTTGGGATCTGGAAGGATGCCGGGATCCGCGTGCGGGGAGATGCCGTATGGGGACTGACAGTGACCTTTCTGGAAATGTGGTCGGTCTGTACGACAGATCTTGCCATCGACGTGGAAAAATACCGGCCCACTGAGGCTTTTCCGCCTTCGGATATGTACTGCCATGTACTGCGGGACGGACCGGCGCTGGGGACAAAGAGTTTTGTGGGAAGTGTCTATAAACAGATGATCAATTACGCCGGCAAGGTCATGTATATTATGACGCCGTACCTGATCCTGGAAGAAACGATGATACGAAGCCTGATCGAGGCAAAGAGCCGGGGAGTGGATGTGCGGATCATCACCCCCAGCATACCGGATAAAAAACATGTGAAGTGGCTTACGGAGTATAATTACGGAGATCTCTTAAAGCATGGAATACGTATTTATGAGTATCTGCCGGGATTTATCCACTCCAAGGTAGTGATGGCAGAGCACTGTGCAGTGGTGGGGACGATCAACATGGATTACCGCAGTTTTTATCTGCATTATGAAAATGGTGTGTGGGTATACGACGAGGAGTTTTTGAAAAAAATCATGGAAGATTTTGACCATACCTTTGAGGTAAGCCGTGAGATCTCCTATGAGGAATGGCTGAACCGGCCATTTAAAATAAAAATGGTCCAGCATCTTCTGAAGGTGTTTTCTACACTTGTATAATAGACGCCGTTATGCGGTTCAGTGATGTTGATTTCAATGGCGGCACGGAGGAAAGGATGAGAGGATGATACATTTTGTAAAGGGAATACTGGATACCGTGTCTGAGAATATGGTAGTAGTGGAAAACGGCGGCATCGGTTTCGAGATTATGGTGCCGTTGTCTGTCGTCTCCAGTCTTCCCCAGACAGGAAATGAAATAAAGATATATACCTATACTTATGTGAGGGAGGATGCCCTGCAGCTGTATGGTTTTCTGACCAGAGATGAATTGTCCATGTTCAGGCTGCTTATTACGGTCAGCGGCATCGGTCCCAAGGGAGCTCTTGGCATTCTTTCCGTGATGGATGCCGACGCTCTGCGCTTTGCCATTCTCGCCGACGATGCGAAAAGTATTTCCAAAGCTCCGGGCATCGGGGCAAAGACAGCCAGTAAGCTTATTCTGGAACTAAAGGATAAGATGGATTTTGAGGAAGCTGTCACCCATGTCCTGGACCAGGGACAGGCAGAGATGGCTGGGGAAGTTCCCGCTGGCGGGATGGCCGCCAACGATGCCATCCAGGCGCTGGTGGCGCTGGGATATACCAGCACAGAAGCGGTCAAAGCGGTGAAAAAGGTGGAGATTACGGCGGATATGACGGTGGAGGACATATTGAAGGCCGGCTTGAAAAATCTGTAGGAGGCACATATGGAGAAACGCGTTATTTCCACCGATGTGATGGAAGAAGATTATAAGATTGAAAACAGTCTTCGTCCCAGACTGCTCTGCGATTATATCGGGCAGACGAAGGCGAAGGAAAATCTGAAAATATTTATTGAGGCGGCGAAGGCGAGAGAGGAAGCGTTGGACCACGTACTTCTGTATGGTCCGCCGGGATTGGGGAAAACTACCCTTGCCGGGATCATTGCCAATGAGATGGGAGTGAATCTGAAGATCACTTCCGGTCCTGCTATCGAGAAGCCGGGAGAGATCGCTTCGATCCTGAATAACCTGCAGGAAGGAGACCTCCTGTTTGTGGATGAGATCCACCGTCTGAACCGGCAGGTAGAAGAAGTGCTCTATCCGGCGATGGAAGATTATGTGATCGATATCGTCATCGGGAAAGGGGCGTCGGCGCGAAGCATCCGGCTGGATTTGCCGAGATTTACGCTGGTGGGGGCGACGACGCGGGCAGGCATGCTCACAGCGCCGCTGAGGGACCGTTTTGGTGTGGTGAATAAGCTGGAGTTTTACAGCGTGGAGGAACTGACCACTATCGTCCGGCGTTCCGCCTCGGTATTTCAGGTAGAGATCGATGAAAAAGGAGCGCTGGAGATTGCCAGGCGTTCCCGGGGGACGCCGCGGCTTGCCAACCGTCTTCTTAAGCGGGTGAGGGATTTTGCCCAGGTGAAATATGATGGCAGGATCACACTGGAGGTGGCAAATTTTGCCCTGGATCTTCTGGAGGTGGATAAGTTTGGACTGGATAACACGGACCGGGAGATCCTAATGACCATGATTGAAAAATTTGCCGGCGGGCCAGTGGGGCTGGACACACTGGCAGCCAGCATCGGAGAGGACAGCGGGACCATAGAAGACGTCTATGAACCCTATTTGATCCAGAATGGATTTATCGCCAGGACCCCGCGGGGCAGGGTGGTGACAGAGCGGACCTATGGACATCTGGGGCTGGAGATCAACAAGTAGAGAGGAAGTGGGGAATATGGCAAATACAGGAGCGGTCAAAGATCCCAAAAACGGAGTGATATCCTGCTGGGTGTGTACGGGGGTGCTGGTGGCAGCAAATCTTATGAGGCTCTATATGCTGCGGATGAATAACCGGATGGTGGACGGAATTTTTCTTGCCCTGATTTTGATCTGGCTGGGCATATCCGTATTTGAAACCGTAAAATATAGTAAAGAAAAAAACAGAAACGGGGATCGGGAATGAAAGAGAGACTATTTAAAAACGGGACCAGCGAGCAGATCGCCATGAGAGTGTCCAGAAACAGTATTCTGGTAAATGTAATTCTTTCCCTGGGAAAAATGCTGGCAGGGGTTCTGGGAAATTCTTCCGCGATGATCTCCGATGCCGTCCACTCCGCCTCGGATGTGTTCAGCACGATCATTGTCATCGTCGGAGTGAAGATATCGGGAAAAGAATCCGATGAGAATCATCCCTATGGACATGAGAGACTGGAGTGTGTGGCGGCAATCCTGCTGGCGGTGATCCTTGCAGGGACTGGCATTGGCATCGGTTATGGCGGGGTTATGGTGATCTGGCGGGACGATATTTCGCAGATCGCTATCCCCACGCTGCTTCCTCTGGCTGCCGCCATTTGTTCCATCGTGGTCAAAGAGGCGATGTACTGGTATACGATCTTTGCGGCGAAGAAGATCCGGTCTGGTGCCCTGAAAGCGGATGCATGGCACCACCGGTCGGATGCGCTGTCCTCTGTCGGCAGTTTTGCCGGTATACTGGGGGCAAAACTTGGATTTCCAATACTTGATCCCATTGCCAGCATCGTCATCTGTGTCTTTATTCTTAAGGCGGCTTTTGACATATTCCGGGATGCGGTGGGGAAACTGACGGATGAAGCATGTGATTCCAGGCTGACCGGGCAGATGAAGGAAGCGATCATGGAAATGGAAGGTGTGCATGCTATTGATGATATGAAAACCCGGATGTTCGGGAATAAAGTATATGTGGATATCGAGATCGGCTGTGACGGCAGCATAACGCTCTTTGAGGCGCATGAGATCGCAGAAAATGTCCATGACCGCATCGAGAGCCAGTTTCCCGATGTGAAACACTGCATGGTACACGTAAATCCCCACCATCTCCCTGGGGGGCAGGCGGCATTGGATAAGGAAAATTAATAGTCCGGTCATGAAATGTTCATATATGTAGTGTAGGATAATAACCAGTATGGGGCATACAGAGCCTGTACATTAGGGCAGGGCATTTCATGTTTCTGTCTGGGCTAAGAAATGATAAAGGAGATGGAGCCATGCGGTTCAGGGAGAGATTACAGAGAATGATGTACGGCAGGTACGGCAGCGACCAGCTGGGGGTATTTTGTTTTGTAGCATATCTTTTTCTCTGGGTACTGTCTATATGTTTCCGTGGAACGAGGATCATGATGATACTTACACCAGTAAGCTATCTTTTTGTGCTCGCCTATTTTTTCCGTTTTTTTTCGAGAAATATTTATAAGAGGCAGCAGGAAAACCAGAAGTTTTTACAGATCTTTAACCGGGTTAAGAATTATTTCAAATACCTGAAAATGAAATTCACTGAGAGGGACGGGGTAAAAAAGCTGTTCCGGTGCCCCAAATGCCACCAGATCATCCGGGTTCCCAAGGGGAGGGGAAAGATCGCGATCACCTGTCCCAAATGCAGGTTTGAATTTATCCGGAGGACTTGAGCCAATGTTTGGATATGTTACGGCGAATAAGCCGGAACTGAAAATGAGGGAGTTTAGTCGGTATAAAGCGTTTTACTGCGGTCTGTGCAGGCGGCTGGGGAAGACCAACGGCGCTGTCAGCAGGCTGACGCTGAGTTATGACATGACTTTTCTTATACTGCTGTTATCCTCTTTATATGAGCCAGAGGAGCAGCAGGAGAGACACCGCTGCCTGATCCATCCGGGGAAAAAGCAGTGGATGCTCTACAATCCGATTACGGATTATGCTTCGGATATGAATGTGCTTTTGTCCTGTTATCATTTTCAGGATGACTGGGAGGATGAGAGAAGTATCGTCGGTCTGTGTGGCGCGAAAGTATTTGCGGGACGGGCGAAAAAGATCGCAGGACAGTATCCGAGACAGGCAGAGGCGATCAGAAAACAGCTGGGCAGGCTGGCAGAGCTGGAACAAAAGGGAATCACAGAACCGGATGCCATCAGCCGTCCTTTCGGGGAACTGATGGCAGAGCTGTTTGTGTACCGGGAGGATGCATTTCAGGATATACTGCGCAGTTTTGGATTTTACCTGGGAAAATATATCTATCTGCTGGATGCCTTTATGGATCTGGAGAAGGATATTAAAAAAGGAAGTTTTAATCCTTTCCGGGAGAGGGCAGACAGAGAGGACTTTGAGGAGAACGTCCGGCAGATGCTGGATGGCACGATACGGCAGGCGGTGGCTGAGTTTGAAAAGCTTCCGCTGGAGCAGGATCTACCGGTCCTTAGAAATATTTTATACGAGGGAGTAAGGCTTCCTTTGATGAGAGGAGAAAATGATGATAAGCGATCCATATAGTATACTGGGGGTCAGCCGGGACGCCAGTGACCGTGAGATCAAACGGGCGTACCGGAATATGAGCCGGAAGTACCATCCGGACTCCTATGCCAGCAGCCCTGCGGCAGAAGCAGAGGCAGCGGCGGAGAAATTTAAACAGATACAGGAGGCCTATAACCAGATCGTCAACGAGAGATCCGGCAGATCTTCCGGGGGCTATGGAGGTGCTTATGGCGGCTATGGGGGCAGTCAGTCCTATTCCGAGGAGGATCAGCATCTGATGGCGGCGGTCAATTATATCCGAGCCAGACGGTATAACGAGGCGATCAACGTACTGAATGGCATTGGCAACCGCAGTGGACGGTGGTATTATTTGAGTTCGGTGGCCAATATGGGGCTTGGTAATAACGTGGTGGCCCAGGATTATGCCAAAAAGGCGGTGGAACTCGAACCGGACAACATGGAATTCCGTCAGTATTACCAGCAGCTGCAGAATGGTGGCGGATTCAGTTCCTTTGGCGGTTACGGAAGTCCCTTTGGAGGAGGCTACGGGGGCGGTTATGGCGGCTATGGCGGTTACGGAAGCTACGGAGGCGGCAGCTATAATTCCTGTGGTACTGGAAATCTCTGCTGTGACCTGTGGTGTGCGGACACCCTCTGTGAGTGTATGGGAGGAGACCTTTGCTCATGTATGTAAACAAAACGAAGGCTTTGGCAGGAGCGGCGCTGCTCTGTGGGTTTAGTGTCCTTTTACAGATGCTGGGAACCTTTATATCAGTCAACACTTTGTTTTTTACGGCGCTGGCGGCATATCTTATCGGTTTCTCCATTCATCGGTTCGGACTGCGCTATGGAGGAATACAGCTGGCGGCGTGTACGTTGCTGGACGTGATACTGAATCCGGATAAATTTCACTGGATCCTGTATGTCTGCCTGGGGATGTACATTTTTTTCAGCGAGCTGGTATTCTGCAAGGGAAACCGGATCCAGGACATAAAGAAAAAAATGAGGGTTCAGTTGATTTATAACTGGATCTTGTTTAATATAATATATATCCCTCTTGTTCTGTTTTTTCAGAACCTCTTATTCACCGGAACACTGCCGGGGGGGATCTCCGGAAGCTCTTTCCAGGGCATGGCTGCGCTGTGGCTGGCGGGACAGATCGGATGGTTCCTGTATGATAAGGCGTACCGGGTATTCTGCAGGACTTTGAGGGAGAGAAAGATTCGATAGAAGGAGGAGATAAAAATGCAGTTTGCAGATTTACAGAAAGAAATGATCGCAGCCATGAAGGCAAAGGATAAGGTGAGAAAGGATGCTGTATCTTCGCTGGTATCTGCGGCAAAGAAGGTCGCTATCGACGAGGGATGCCGGGATGATATCTCAGAGGATATCGTCACCAGGGTGGTGATGAAAGAAATGAAGACGGTAAAGGAGCAGATCGATGCCTGCCCTGACGACCGTGAAGAGCTGCGGGCAGAGTATCAGGCAAGGTATGATATTATTGCCGAGTTTGCTCCCCGGATGATGTCCGGAGAGGAAGTGGAGAGCTACATCTGTGAAAAATTTGCCGATGTGGTGGCTACAAAAAATATGGGACAGATCATGAAAGCGGTTATGGGCGACTTAAAGGGCAAGGCAGAGGGGAAGGTCATCAATGACATTGTAAAGAAACTCTGCCAGTGACAGCCCAAGGTTAATTTTTTCTGCCTGTCTGCCGAGATATATTATAGAAATATACGCATGAAAGGAGTCATGGTAGAATGAGTTATAATGCATGGATGCCAGTACAGGATCAGGGAACAGCTGGGAAAACATATCAATACCCAGCAAAAAAGAATGAGCGTACATCCCGCGGAGGGAGTAAGACGGCGGCTGAAAGAAAAAAAGAGCAGGAAAATCTGTGGGATCTTTCCAAGGAAAGCTATGTGCCTTCCAGTGAGGCAGAGCAGTACCAGACGAAGAAGACAAAATCATCTAAGTCGGGAGCAGCAGACCAGACCAAACTGAGCAAGAAGGCCCAGGAACTTCTGAAACTGCTGAAAGAGAAATATTCCAATATGGATTTCTTTGTGGGTTCCTATTCTACGGATGCAGAAGCCCAGAGATATCTGAGCCGGGGCACCAAAGAATATAGTGTGCTGATCGATCCGGAGACGTTAGAGGCGATGGCTGCAGATGAGGATGTGAGAAAGCAGTATGAAGATATCCTTGCCGGAGCGGGGAACCGTCTGGAAGAGCTGAAAGAAAAGCTGGGCAAGGATGCCGGTCAGGTAAAGAGCTTTGGGATCTCCATTGACAAAGAGGGGAAGGTATCCTACTTTGCGGAACTGGATAAGATCTCGGAATCCAGAAACCAGCAGTTAGAGCGGAGCAAAGAGAAAAAGGCTGAAGCTAAGAAAGAGGCCAAAAGAAAAGAAGCCAGGGCAGAAGAGGCCGCCAGAAAAGAAGAGGCGGAATCGAAGCTTGTGAAGGCGGATTCCATCGATGAGCTGGTGAAAAAGATCCGGCAAGAAACTTCCGGAGAGATTCCCTGGTACGAAAGATTTGATCTTACAATGTAATATCGTGGATCATCTGGCGGAATTTTCCGGCAGAGGGATTGAAGGCAGATTCCTGTGAATAGGCAAAACCAACGGTGCGCTGAGAGATATTTTGTTCTAATGATATCTCGGTCAGCGTGCCGTTTTTTATGTCCGTCTCCACCAGATCCCGGATCACACAGGCGACCCCCAGTCCGATCCTGGAAAATTCTACTAAGAGTTCCATGCTGCTTGTTTCTAAGATCTGTCCGGTTTCGATGGAATGTTCCCGGAAATACTGTTCCACATGCTGTCTGGAGATATTTCCCTCATCCATAAGCATAAGGGTGGCTGCTTTAAAAAACAGGTGGGTGTGCTTTTTAAAATCCACTTTCTCCCGGAGTTTGAGATTGTCCAGATAAGAGGGGGATGCCACGAAGGTATAGGATAGACGGGACAGAGGAGTAAAAGTCAGATGCCTCACCGCATTTGTCTCTGCCACAAGTCCCAGGTCCAGTTTGTTTTCTAAAAGCCTGGAAGCAGTTTCTGCTGATGAAAGGCAGTCGATGGTAATGGCGACATGGGGGTTCTTCTGGATGTAGCACTGAAGGAGAGGAAGCATGATGTGTTTGCACAGAGTGGTGCTGACACCGATATGGAGATGTCCTACTTCCAGTTCCTGATTTCGTTTGAGCTGAAGTTCCCCTTTTTCAATAGAGGAAAATGCTGACGCAATATGGCGGTATAAGAGTTCTCCTTCCCTGGTCAGGGAAACGCCTCTGGATCTTCTGAAAAATAAGGTGGTATTTAGCTGCTGTTCCAGATTTTTAATGGCTTTACTCACCGCTGGCTGACTCATGAACAGCTCTTCGGCAGCACGGGAAATATTGCCAGTCTTTGCGGCGGTGTAAAAAATGTGATAATAGGATAAATTTTCCATGGGCTAAGTCCTCCTGATTTACTTTATTATATCATAAAAGAATAGAAGATAAAAGAGATATAACTACAAATTATGGCATATATGCAGAAGGGGTATTTTACTTTTCCTCATTTATCTGCTACAATGAAGGCATGATGACAGAGGCAAAATACCTTTTGCCCCAACATCGATATAAGTTGCGAAAGGAGAGAGGATCATGGGAATGACAATGACCCAGAAGATACTGGCCGCCCATGCGGGATTAGAAAGCGTAAAGGCGGGCCAGCTGATCGAGGCAGATCTGGATCTGGTTCTGGCAAACGATATAACCGGACCAGTGGCGATCCACGAGGTGGAGAAGCTGAATAAAAAGACGGTGTTTGACAAGGATAAGATCGCTCTTGTACCAGATCATTTTACGCCTAATAAGGACATCAAGTCCGCTGAGCACTGCAAATGTGTCAGAGATTATGCAAAGGCACAGGGGATCACCAATTATTTTGAGGTAGGAGAGATGGGGATCGAGCATGCCCTCCTCCCGGAAAAGGGACTGATCGTGGCGGGCGAGACCTGTATCGGCGCCGATTCACATACATGTACCTATGGGGCTCTGGGAGCGTTTTCTACAGGAGTAGGAAGCACGGACATGGGAGCCGGTATGATCACCGGAAAGGCATGGTTTAAAGTCCCTTCCGCCATCAAAGTCGTTTTGAAGGGGAGTCTTCAGAAATGGGTGAGCGGCAAGGATGTCATCCTTCATCTCATCGGGAAGATCGGTGTGGATGGTGCTTTGTACCGTTCTCTGGAGTTTGCCGGAGAGGGAGTGGCGAGCCTTACGATGGATGACCGTTTTTCCATTGCCAATATGGCGATCGAGGCAGGAGCGAAGAATGGCATTTTCCCAGTGGATGAGAAGACCATTGAGTATATGAAGGAGCATTCCACCAAGCCATATACCATTTATGAGCCGGATGCCGACGCAGAATATGACGAGGAGATCATCATTGATCTGGATACGCTGGAGCCTACGGTGGCATTTCCACATCTGCCGGAGAATACAAAGACCGTCAAAGAGTCGGGAGTGGTAGAGATCGACCAGGTGGTGATCGGTTCCTGTACCAACGGACGCATCGGGGATCTCCGTGCAGCTGCCAAAGTGCTGGAGGGCAGAAAGGTGAAAAAAGGCATCCGCTGTATCATTTTCCCTGCCACCCAGGCGATCTATCTTCAGGCCATCGAAGAGGGACTGGTGCAGACCTTTATCAAGGCGGGCGCGGTAGTCAGCACACCGACCTGCGGACCATGTCTTGGCGGGCATATGGGAATACTGGCAGCCGGTGAGCGGGCGGTATCCACCACCAACCGGAATTTTGTGGGACGAATGGGACATGTGGATTCTGAGGTATATCTGGCGAGCCCGGCGGTGGCAGCCGCAAGTGCTGTGACCGGAAAGATCTCGGAACCATCTGAACTTGATATTGAATGATATAGAATGGAGGTACGTATCTGTGAAAGCATTAGGAAACGTATTTAAATATGGGGATAATGTGGATACGGATGTGATCATTCCGGCACGTTATCTGAATTCTTCCGATCCAGCGGAACTCGCGACCCACTGTATGGAAGACATTGATAAAGATTTTGTAAAGAAGGTAAAAAAGGGTGATATCATCGTGGCAGAGAAAAACTTTGGCTGCGGATCATCCAGGGAGCATGCACCGATCTCCATCAAAGCGGCAGGGGTGAGCTGCGTCATCGCAGAGACCTTTGCCAGAATCTTTTATCGCAATGCCATCAATATCGGACTGCCGATCATTGAGTGCAAAGAGGCGTCGGAGAACATTGAAGCCGGCGACGAGGTAGAGATCGACTTTGACAGCGGCGTCATCGTGAACAAGACGAAAGACCAGACCTACCAGGGTCAGGCATTTCCGGAATTTATGCAGAAGATCATCAAAGCCGAGGGGCTGATGAACTATATTAATAGGAAATAGACGTTATGAATACAAAAAGAAGATTTTTATCCATTATGCTGATACTGACTCTCATTGTTAATCCGCTGATGCCCTGGAGACAGTCATCTGCCCTGGCGGGAGATGTTCAGCAGACGTTAACGATAGCCAGCGCGAAATTGTATACAGAGCTGAAAAAATGCCTTGCATCAAACATACTTGATAATCAGGGCGCATTGGTCGACAGTGATGATGAAAAACAGACCATTACGCTGAAGCCGGAGAAGATCAAATTGATCAATATTAAGGGAGTGGATATGACACAGAGTGATTCCCGGGATCATCTCGAAACGCTGCTCCGCGGCTGTACAATGTTAAAAAGTCTCCGTCTGCAGGGCTGTGATCTCAGCGGGGTTGATCTTTCCCTTCTTAACCACAAAGAAAGTCTGACGGGTCTCTATCTTGTCAGGGACAGCCTTGACAGGATTCCCGATCTGACATTGGAAAATTTAAAATCTTTGAATCTCTCAGAAAATGACCTGTCTGCGGCGGGGGCCTGCGACAGTCTTACCAGTGATAAACTGCCGGCTCTGACTCTCCTGAGGATGGATGGCTGCAGCATATCAGATCCTGATTTTATAAAGAACGCAGGGAAGCTGACAGGCCTTTCATTGGGGGATAACAAGCTCACAGATGATTCTTTGGAAGCATTGTTTGATATGGGTAAGGACAATTTATCCGGTCTGCAGAATCTTGATCTTGGAATAAAGGTTCATCAAATTGATGGAATCGCTATTTCAAATCGAAACAGCGGGAATAATTTTACAGATCCTGCAAAGCTGGCGTTGATCCCGGAACGTTTTCCAGAGCTGGTTTCCCTGGATCTGTCCTCTCTTAGGATTAATTCCCTGAAGGAATTTGCCAATGTAAGGGATGATATCAGTATTGATTTTACCATGAATAAAATATGTGATTTTACAGGTGTTGAGGGAAAGACGAATTTTGATCTAAACCGGCAGGATATTTCTATTTCGGGAGATTTTGCTGCGGGGCGGGAAATAGAACTCCCGGAATTGGTTAAAAGAGTTCTGGATGAGAATGATGTATTGAAGGGAAGTCTGGATTATGAAAACTGTAGTCTTTCAGACGATGGAACCAAACTTATGATCCAGCCGGATGTAACAACAGCCTATGTAACGGTGCAGAATGGAAAACTTAGGGATTCTAAA
>CAMTDY010000057.1 GCA_947070915.1 uncultured Roseburia sp. | reverse complement strand
GCCAATATAATCATCCTTCTACCAAACCGTTCTATTTTGTTACAACCATATGTACAGTACTTTTAGACACCCCAAACTTTTTCGCAGTCTGACGCACCGTGGCGCCATTTTCTACTATATAGTTTCCGATCTCAATAGCGCGCTGTTCGATATATGATTTCAAAAAACTACCCCCTGAATACTCGTTGATTCATTGTATGCAGGGGGAAAATAAAATATTCTGCAATCCGCAGGGGTTTTTAAGGACGATCAATCGGCTGCGCCGCCCGGGCAGTATTTATTCTGTGGCAATAAAAACTGCCCTGAGATAAAATAGTGTCGGGATCACAAAGAATGCGATAAAAAAGAGGATAAATGCCCCAATAAAGATCACATATGCCGCATAACCGGCAAGATCCAGCGCCCTCTCTGGAATGACCGCTTTTTTTCTGGCAAATACAAACGCCGCCAGCGCTAATAACCCACAGACCGATAACACCATTCCCATTTTTCGTCCCGGCGCATGATATCTCAGCCGGATCTCGTTCTTACCCTGAACAACAGGGATTGACAGCATTCCGTCCATATTCTGCAGCTCCGATACCTTTTGCCCGTTCACTCTGCACTCCCAGCCCTCATCGTAGGAAACAGGCAGAAAAACATGGGATTTGGTCACGCCCTCCAGTTCTACGTCCACACCGGACCTGCCCTGTTCCAGAGACACAATCTTTGGATTCTCTTTTTTCACTTTCTCGATTCCGTTCACAAAAACATTATAGTCCAGCATGCCCAGATGAAGATCCGATAAGCTCGCTCCGCCGTTGAACTGAACCTGCACAGCCTCATTTTGGAATACCCCCAGACAGATAAACCCATTTCCAAAATCCGCAGGGTACTTCTGATTCTGTATGGAAGCTGAGGCGGGAATCCGCACAGGTGCTCCATTTACCATGATCTCCACTGAATTATCACTTGTATTCGTTCCATAAAAATACAGGATCTTTTTCTCATTTCCCACCTGTAGTTCACAGAAGTTATTATAGATCTGGTTAGACACATCCTGGATCAGTTTCTCCTGACTTCCTGTAACAGCCGTAAACAAAGAATTCTGCGTCTCGAACTTCTCGCTCTTTGGTGTAAGAGAAGGGGTATCTGTTTGGATCACAAAAGGAAGTTTAAATTTGTTCTGAAATAACTGGACAACGTCTCCGCTTTTTTCTATTTCTATATCCTCACAAAAATCGTACAATTCTTCCGTCAGAACATCTTTGCTCAAAAAATACTTTATATTAAACAGGGTATCTGAAAAAACCGTTCCCCCTGTATCCAGCAGCTGGGTCCAGTTAATGGAATAACCCAGTGCAGCAAACTTCGGCTGGACAGATGGATTGATCACATGCCAGTAATTGGAAATCGCCTCTTTGCCCAGTACCAGTGAATATTCAATATGGTCTACCTGATAATCCGTATTCTTGATCCTCTCAAAATCTTTGATCTCCGTCTCCATCCCCCTGGCAACATCATTGGCCGCTTCCAGATAGTCGGCAGAAAATACCGATATATTATCTTTATTGGGGGCAAAACTAATGATGGAGGTACAGGTTATCTCTACGCATAACAATACCAGTATGGCACCTTTAGCCCCCGACTTTAACAGGCACCAGTAGACCGCTACAAAAATCAATTCTATGAGTATACAGAGGAAACCGTCCCCCAATGACGAATAAGCAGACTGTTCACAGTAAGTATTGTATACTCCATAAAACAGCCATCCGGTAAAAATAATAGCTGCTACGCCAATCCCAATCCAGATTTTTTTCTTAAGCCAGTTCCCGGCAGCTTCCAGACTCTCCTTATTTTCCTGATAGAGTACAACCGCAAAATCAATCAGTACGAAGGAGATAATGTACACAAAACGCAGCGGCCAGCTGGCACGGCTTCCTCCATGCCACAATGTTTCGACTCCGGCAACAACCACAGAGATGAGCAAAAGACCTGCCACACACATACGGCTCTTATATTTCCTGATCTTTTCAGAAACCAATCCCTTTCCCCCTGCGAGGAAAAAGAATATGCAGGCGCAGGGCAGAGCAGTATTTACCAGCATGGTCTCTACTATTTTCCATTCATAGAGACTCCAGCGGCTCTCCAGGGCCGTCCTGTATACATTTAAAAATCCTTCACTCTCTCCACTCCTCGGCGTATCCGCTACACAGAGCAGCGCCGGGATGCTCACGGCAGCGCTGATGAGAACAGCCACGACAACGGACACGCCAAGCCACAGGGCGCATCTTCTTTTCTCCTCCTTTTCCTCCGTATCCCAGAAAATCCGCAGTGCACCTGACAGAAAAAGAAAGACCAGCGTAATACAGCCTGTATAGACATTCACCATCATGCATAACGCCAGGATAAAGATAAATAATTTGCAGCCCTTTTTCTCAAAAATACGGTCCAGTCCGATCATAAGCAGCGGAAGCAAAAATGCTATGTCCATTACGAGCATGATCTGAAAATGAACCAGGGTAGCAGCACCAAAAGCATACAAAATCCCTCCTGCCATGTGCACAATATTTTTCACCTCGTACTTCCGCAGGTAAAAATACATGGAGAACGCTATGGCAATCATTTTGAGTATCATAAGGATATTGGCAAAATTTGCCAGGTTGTCTCTTGTAGAAAAATACAAAAACAGATTCAGCGGGCTCAGAAGCGCACCCAGAGAGGAGGCTCCCGATATATTCATACCAAAGGCAGAATTCCATGTAAAAAACGGACTTGCCTGTCCATGCAGAACATCCCAGACATAATACATCCCCGCCGGGATTGTCTGCTGAACCATATCACCCCGGGCAATCGTCCCATCACCAAAAGGATAAATACCATTCAGCAAATACACGATAAGCACCACGACAGTGATCACGGCTGCCATAACCGACAGATCTTTTGTGACCGCTTTCTTTTTTTCTGTCACTGTAAACCAGCTGCGAATATTTTTTTCTATCATTCGTCTTTTTCCTCCTAAAATATATAAACTCTAAATTGCTCAATATTAATTTTATCTGATCCTCATACGAACCTGAGACAGAAAATAGTTAAAACTTGGTGAATCATTGTTATCAATATTCATATATTTTCCAATTTCATCCGCCCATTTTGACTTGTATTTCCCAATTTCGCCATATGAAGGGCAATCTTTCTTAAATTTTTTTAGTCCACCTTTATATACAACATTGGCAAGCACCTCCCATGTCCCACAAATGCTGTCCTGCTCATACTCCCTGAAAGCGCTCTCCCTGGCATTTGGGTATGCCTTAAACAGTGCAGTCCTGTCGCCGAGCAGCCATGCTTCCATCTCCTCTACAGCAATACAGAAGACATGATCAATGGAAATCATAGCCCATAGCGCCCGTCTATGGAGTTCATCCCTAAACTCTTCTATATTTCTTTGATCATTATCCAATACAATTACAATAGAGGCCTCAATCGCCTGCAGGCTTTTCTCAAAACCTTTTAAATAAATCCCTAGATCATTAAGCAATTTATTCGTTTTAACGTTTGAGGCAGAAATATTCTTTTTAAAACCACCAATCCCCTTAAAAGCTTTACAATCGTACGTCACAGACCCATTTCCTATAAGTAACTTTCTCATAACATGCCTTATCAGCACTTCTCCAGACATATCTTCTATCAAAAACTGTATATGCATATAAACTCCTATCCAAAATATTTATCATACCATAAATCTCCAACTTCTACTCCCTCTTCTGTCAGTTCCTTAACAAATTCATACTCTGAAGTTCTTCTGGCAGTAGAAAAACCACTTTCATCTTTTTTCAACACCCATACATCATCTGGTTTTAAGGAGTTGACAAAAAATGGACTATGAGTGGTAACAAACAGCTGTTTACTGAAACCTGTACCAGCACTCTTGCGCATCTCCACAGCCAAATCGGATAAGTAATGATGATAAAGACCATTTTCCGGTTCTTCAATAAATACCAGCTGTCTGGCATTTTTCTCATGAAGCAAAAGATAATATGCAAAAAGCTTCAACGTTCCATCTGACATTTTATGTGAGAAAAAAGGTTCAGAAAAACCTTTTTCCCAAAATTGTAAAACCACTTGTCCATTAGGCATTTTAAGAGGCTCAATTTTATCAATTCCAGGAAGCTTGGTTTGTATATCAGACAACGTCCTAACAAAATCTGCTTTATTTTCCCTGTACATATACTGCGCTACATTATTAAGGTTGCTCCCGATTCTGTCCAAATAGGGCTGAGGTGCTGATGTTTGAATTCTTCGGGCCGCATCCGGAGTAAAATAACAAAGATACCAGCTCTTTAGAAATTTCAAAAACTTCTCTATACGTGAATATTGTTTCATAGCGCCAAGAGTTACAACACCTAGTTTCTGGCTATCTGATAATGTAACAGGTATTTTTACCCCGTCTGATACCCCGGTCTCATCATCCTGTCCTCCCGTATTTCCCTCAAAAGCATATCCTGTTCCATTCTGAAGGTGCAGAAACGACCTTGGACGTCCCTGGCTCTCAACCCTCTGCCGCAATCTCTCTTCTGCCACATAAGGACGCCCGGATCGATCCAGATCCATCGCCAGTTCATAAGTGATAGGACGTGTATTACTTGATTCCCTATAATATAATTCAAAACGTATCGCATCATCAATCCCCTGGGAACGTATTTGTTCAAATCCCCCTCGGTTTCCTGCATCGCATGCCGCCTCTATACCCATTTCCAGACAATCCGCAATAAATCCAAAGGCATCTGCTATCGTGCTTTTTCCATTTCCACTGGGGCCTATGATCGTAGTCATATTGCTTAATGGTTTCTCTTTTTGATGTGAAAACGTTTTCCCCAGAGTTATATCTTTCAAAGACCCATAATTACGAATCGAAATCCCCTCAATTTTTCCCATCACAACCTCCTGACCTTTCAACACATATACATCTTCCCCCATTATACGTGTTCTACGGAAAAAAATCAATGCCAACTGGCCAAAGATATCCAGGGCGTCTTGACCGCCTTTTCTTATTTTGATACAATATTAGCCAAATGGAGGTATACATAAATGAAAGAACGATTAGTGATTACCGGCATGGGTGCAGTAACCCCCATCGGTATTGGAGTAGAAACTTATTGGAACAGCCTGATCAGCGGCAAATGTGGTGTTGAGCGCATCACCCGCTTTGATCCGGAAGAATCACCGGTAAAGATCGCTGCCCAGGTAAAAGATTTTAATCCGGATGATTTCATGACAAAAAAGCAGAGCCGTGAGATGGATCTGTTTATGCAGTACGGTTACGCCGCCGCTGAGGAAGCACTGGCTGATGGCGGCATAAAAGAGGATACGATCCCCGCGGAACGCATGGGCGTCGTTGTGGGAACTGCCATGGCAGGCGTATCCATCATCGCGGAAACCCAGGACGGATTGAGCACCGGGGAACACAAAAAAGTTAGTCCCCGTTTTGTACCTAAGTTTATCGGCAACATCGCCGCGGCGCAGATCGCCATCGCAAAAGGCTACCGTGGACCAAGCCTCACGGTCAGCACCGCATGTTCCTCTGGCGCCGATGCCATTTCCACAGCAGCCATGCTGCTTCTCGCCAGAGAGGCGGATGCCATCCTTGTGGTGGGCGCCGAGGCCAGTCTTTGTCCGGTGGTAGTGGCAGGTCTTGCCTCCGCCCATGCCCTCAGTACCAACAACGACAACCCCCAGACGGCCAGCCGTCCCTTTGATAAGACAAGAGACGGTTTTGTGTTTGGTGAGGGCGGCGGAGCTCTTTTACTGGAGACGGAAGCCCATGCTTTGGCAAGAGGCGCAAAGATCCACGCGGAACTGATGGGCTTTGCCAACTGCACTGACGGATATCATGTGACAGCTCCCCATCCGGAGGGAATCGGCGCCATCGCCTGCATGGACAGTGCGATCCAGAAAGCAGGACTGTCCCCAGAAGCCATCGATTACATCAATACCCACGGCACCTCCACTCCCATAGGGGACACCATCGAGACCAACGCCATCAAATCCCTGTTTGGAGACCATGCCTATCAAATGGCTGTGACTTCTACCAAAGGCGCTACCGGACATATGATGGGCGCCGGCGGCGTCACCGAGACCATTGCCTGCATCAAAGCAGTTCAGGAGGGTGTGGTCCCGCCAACAATGAATCTGAACACACCGGATGACGAGTGCGATCTGAATTATGTCCCTAATAAGGCAGAAAAGCGGGATGTGCGCTATGCCATGACCAATGCTTTCGGGTTTGGCGGACAGAATTCCAGCTTGATCATAGGAAGATACGATGCCTCTGTATCATAAGTAAGAATATTGCAAATAATAACAACACAGATCTTACAGAATCGAGGCTTATATGAAATACATCCGTCAATTTTTAATCGTACTGCTATTTTGTTTTCTGGGTGAGCTTCTAAAATATCTGATCCCCCTTCCCATACCCACCAGCATCTATGGGCTGGTCCTGATGCTCACAGCCCTTCTCACGGGTATCCTGAAGGTAGATCAGGTGGATGAAACCGCCGTTTTTCTAATCGACATCATGCCGGTCATGTTCATTCCGGCTGGTGTCGGTCTTTTGACCAGCATCGAAGCGCTGCGTCCAAACCTGGCCGCCATTATCGTGATCACGGTCCTCACTACGGTTTTCGTCATGGGCATCACCGGGATCACCGCCCAGTTTGTCATGGAACGTAAGAAAGACAAAGCCGATAAAGAGGTGGCACCATGAATGATTTTTTTATAAGTTCACTTTTCTTTGGCGTACTGGTAAGTCTGGGCGGCTACGAGCTGGGAATCTTTTTAAAAAAGAAGACCGGCCTCGCCATCATGAACCCACTGCTGGTATCGATTCTTTTCGTGATCGGCATCCTGCTATTGTTCCGTGTGGACTACGACACCTATGAAGCCGGAGGAAAATATCTCAGCTATCTCCTCACACCAGCCACAGTCAGTCTTGCCGTTCCCCTTTACAAACAGATCCATCTGTTAAAACAGTATCGTACCGCCATCTCCTTGTCTGTACTGGCGGGCACGCTGACCAGTCTGGCGGGCGTCCTGATACTGGCTGTCCTGTTCCGCCTCTCCCACTCCATGTACGTTACCCTTCTTCCTAAGTCCATCACCACCGCCATCGGAATGGGCGTGAGTGAAGAACTGGAAGGAATTGTAAACATTACAGTGGCAGTCATCGTGGTCACCGGAGTTCTTGGAAATGTTATGGGAGAATGGATCCTCAAACTTTTCCGCATTGAAAATAAGATCGCCAAAGGACTGGCTCTGGGTACCGCCGCCCATGCCATCGGCACTAGCAAGGCGATGGAACTGGGTGAGATCGAGGGTGCCATGAGCAGTCTCGCCATCGTGACCGCCGGTCTTCTGACAGTCATGGGCGCCGGTATTTTTTCCATGCTCTATTAATGATAGCGAAGAAAGGAACAGACTCATGGATGCGCTGACAGAACAGATTCTAAATTCCGATGCCTTGAGTGACAAGGCACTGGCAGAGAAAATAGACCAATTTTTACACATACACACAGAGGAGGTTCAGACTGACGGCAGAGACACCTTTCACTGCCACCGCTACGAACCGACCTCCTACCGCGTGCTGCACACTCTGTTTGAAGCCATTCCCCTGACGGAGCAGGATACCCTGCTGGATTACGGCAGCGGTCTCGGTCGTCTGGGTTTTTACACAAACCATCGGTTTCACAACGGAGCCATCGGCATCGAGCTCTCTGAAACATTTCACCGGGCGGCGCTTCATAACCTGGACCAGTACCGCGGAGTCCACAGAGACCGCTTGACATTCATCCATGGAAAGGCGGAGGATTTTATCATACCAGAGGAAGTTACCCTCATCTACTGCTTTAACCCGTTTTCGACAGACATTTTCCGCAGGGTACTGACAAATACAGAAAAATCTTATGAAAACAAACCGCGTAAAATTACCCTGATCCTTTACTACCCAGAGGACAACACCGTCTTTTACATTGAGCGGCATACCGGGTTCCGGCTGACAAACGAGATCGCTGTCCCGGAACTGTTTGAAAGGGACCGCAGAGAAAAGTTCTGCATTTATGAACTGGGGGAATAAAATAGTTCTTATATCAAAATTATATTGCGGATCTGACATTTTTCCTGTATAATAATTATATAGAGTTAAGAAAGGAAGTGGCGGGATTGAATTATGAAGAGCTGTTTAAAAAAATGCTCATGACTTTTGATCACAAGTATGAGGCAGCTTCTGTGTTTTATGACAATCTCCCTTATGTGAGAGATTATGATCTCTGTAATTGGACGCCTCTTCGTATGGTGAGCGGCAATATTATAAAATATTATCAGTATAAACTCGATAAGCCTGTGATCATTCAGACGGATCCCGACGGCTATTAAGAAAAGGGCTGGCTGAGAAACGCTGAAGAACTAAAGTTCTTCGCTCCGCAAGAATTGAACTATGCTATAAATCAGAAAACATCCTATTACCCTAAACTAAAACCGTTAGGATAATAGGATATTTTTTATTTAGCTCAACGGCGGGTTCAAATTCGCGTCGTCGAGCTACCCAAACGCCACCATACGAAACCAGGTTCCAATCAGCGTCACCGGACTTTTATTTCGGAACAGTTATACCAGCTTCATAAAAGAGGCCGACTCTCCCAGCTGTTCTTCGATGCGCAGCAGCTGGTTATACTTGCACACGCGGTCGGTACGGGTCGGCGCTCCTGTCTTGATCTGGCCGGCATTGAGCCCCACCGCGATATCGGATATGGTGGTGTCCTCTGTCTCGCCGGAACGGTGGCTGACAATGGCATTCCACTGATTGTTTTTCGTCATGCGGATCGCCTCCAGCGTCTCCGTCACACTGCCGATCTGATTCGGTTTGATCAGTACCGCATTGGACACCCGGAGATCTGCTCCTTTGGCGATACGCTCTGTATTGGTGACAAACAAGTCATCTCCTACCAGCTGTACCCGTTTTCCCAGCCTGTCCGTCAGGAGTTTCCATCCCTGCCAGTCCTCCTCTGCCAGACCATCCTCGATGGAAAAAATGGGATACTTATTGCAGAGTTCTTCCCAGTAAGAGACCATGTCCTCCGCGGAACGCAGCTCTCCATTTTTCCAGAATAAATATTGTCCTGTCTTCCCCTGTTTGACAGCTTCATCGTACATCTCTGTACATGCCCCGTCGATGGCGATGCGGAAATCTTCGCCGGGACGGTAACCAGCCAGTTCCACAGCCTTCACGATATACTGCAGAGCTTCCTCATCGTTACGCAGTTTCGGCGCAAATCCGCCCTCATCTCCCACACTGGTGATATGGCCTTCCTTTTTAAGAAGATTCTTCAACTCCTGGTAGACGTTACAGCACCACTCCAGGCAGCCGTGAAAAGATTTTGCCCCCACCGGCATGATCATAAATTCCTGGATATTCAGGCTGGAATCCGCATGTTTCCCTCCATTGATGATGTTCATCATAGGCACCGGAAGAATTCTGCCATCCGGTCCTCCCAGATACTGATAGAGAGGCAGGCCTACCTGTCCGGCAGCCGCTTTCGCCACAGCGATCGAAACACCAAGGATCGCATTGGCACCGAATCTCCCTTTGTTCTTTGTTCCGTCTTCCCGGATCATCAGCTGGTCGATCTCCACCTGGTTCAAAGCATTTCTGCCATCCAGCAGATAGGCGATGTTATCATTCACATGATCCACTGCCTTTTTCACACCCATTCCGCCGTAACGGGGAATCTCTTTGTCTCTCAGTTCAATGGCCTCAAAAGCCCCCGTAGACGCCCCGGAAGGTACCGCCCCTCTTCCTGTCGCTCCGCCGCAGAGCCCCACTTCCACTTCCACCGTCGGATTCCCACGGGAATCCAGAATTTCTCTTCCCCGTACAGATTTGATTCTGAATTTATGTTCCATAAAAAAGCCTCCTGTTTTTTTCTTAGTATCAAACAGAAGACTTTTTTCTATTCATTCTTTTTGTTTAATTCACCAACAAATACATTCCGTATACTGTTCACTGTCCGAAACGTGTATGTACTTCTCCCACACTGGACACACACCTCGTCGTCATTACTAAAATCATTCATTTCTTCGCGATAACCACAGATCGGGCATGTTACCAATACTTTTCTGCTATTCTCGTTACTGTCCATCCAACACACCTCGTTATAATAAAGTTGCTCTTATATCTCTTTATTATACTACAAAATGTCTCAGATTGCAAGTCCGCGCTTTTTCATGATACGCCGTTCTATCGCCGAAAAAATGCCTTTTTCGATAATAACCCCCACCAATACAATAATTACCATAACCAGCATAACCTGGTTAATATCCGCCAGATCCCGTCCCATGACCAGCGTCTGCCCCAGACCAATAGATGTGGTCATCACTTCACCAGCCATCAGCGCCCGCCATGCAAAAGACCAGCCCTGTTTGAGCCCGGTGATCAGTTCCGGAAGACTGGCAGGAAGGATCACATGCAGATACAGCTGTTTTTTGTCCGCTCCCATGGTCAGCGCTGCAAGACGGTAAATAGGAGGTACATTTTTTATGGCATTGTCTACCGAGATCGCCACACTAAACGCGGCCCCCATCACCACGACAAAAAGAATCGCCTGGGTGGAGAGCCCGAACCATAAGATGGAAAAGGGTACCCAGCAGACACTAGGCAGCGTCTGAATCCCCAGCACCAGTGGTTTCATATGTTTCTGAAAATAGGGGATCTGATGGATCAGTAATCCGAGGATCACCCCGATGACAACCGCCACAGCAAAACCTGCCAATCCTCTCAGCAGGGAATTCGCAGTAGCCTTCAGTAATGTCCCGTCGCTGCAGAGCTCCACAAACCGCTCCGCCACTCCCGCCGGAGAGGGTACGGAATAACTTTTGAAGATCTCCAGCACATCCACCGTAAGCCAGAATCCCCCCTGCCACAAAAAAACAAGTATAATTAAAAATAAAATGGTTCCCATCAGACAGCCTCCCCTCTCACTTCCTCCAAAATTTTGTGCCGAAGTTCAACAAATTCCGGAGAATACACATGTCTTGGCCTCTCTATGCCGACTTCTACAATTTCGGCAATGCCGCCCTTAACTGCCGACAGCACCACAACCCTGTCCGCCAGATAAACCGCTTCTTCCACACTGTGGGTAATAAACAATATGGTTTTCCGTGTCTCCATCCAGATCTTCTGCAGTTCCTCCCGCAGGCGGTTGGATGTCTGTTTGTCCAACGCAGAAAAGGGTTCATCCATAAGCAGGACGTCGGAATCCATGGTCAGCGCCCTGGCAAGGGCAGTTCTCTGCCTCATTCCCCCGGATATCTGATGAATCGGATAATCTCTGTATTCGCTGAGATGAACCATATCCAGATAATGCTCCGCCTTTTTCTCCCGCTCTTCTTTGGGCATACCCGCCAGTTTCATGCCAAAGGTCACATTTTCCATAACAGTAAGCCACGGATACAAACCATGGTCCTGAAACATAACAGTGCGGTCAGCCCCAGGCCCCGTCACCTCCCTGCCGTCCAGCAGAATACTTCCTCCGGTGGGCTGCTCAAGACCTGCCACCAGGTTCAGAAGAGTACTCTTTCCACAGCCGGAAGTGCCCACAAGGCATACAAATTCACCATTTTGAATCTCAAGGTCGATCTGGTTCAGAGTTGCTTTATCACTGTTTTCAAACTGTTTACACACACCTTTTAATACAAGCGACATATGACATCCCCCATTAATTATTTAGCAAAAAGTGCATCTTCTTCCGGCACTTCCTTGATAAAATCCTGTTCCTTGCTGATCTGGGCATATCCCATGACGGACTCTCTGTTCAGCTCCGTACTCACGCCGATCCTCTCGAACGCCCCAGAAATAACAGATTCCGCCAGAGATTTTCCCGTAGCAGCTTTCAGCTCTTCATTGATCTTCTTCAAACAATTTTCTTTATCATTATTGATCTGGTCCGTAACTGCCTTGTGTTCCTCCATAAACTTTTCTACCAACTCCGGATTCTTCTCACGGAATTCCTTGCGCACAACCACAACTGCCACATCGGACTGCCCCTCCATATAGATCTTATCATAGTCCAGAAGCAGCTCTGCTCCTCCCTCTAACAAAGTAGATCCCCAGGGCTCCGGCACCAGGGCAGCATCGATATCTCCCCGTCCCATCATATTTGCCACGTCGGCATTTGCCACAGCGGATACATTTACATCCCCGCCCTCCGTCACCGGCTTCAGACCATTTTCCTGCAGCAGACGTAATAGATCCAGATGCTGGGTGTTACCGATCTGGGGAATCGCTACCACTTTTCCCGCCAGCTCTGCCACACTGTTGATTCCGGAGTCGCTGCGCTTGATCAGCACCGCGCCGCCCTTGGTAGCGGAGGAAAGAATGACCACATCCCCATTGGACTTGACGTTGGCGCTGACCGCCGGTACCGGTCCGATGTATCCGATATCGATATCTCCGGCAAAAAGCGCCTCTACCTCAGCTGGTCCCGCATTAAAAGCAGTCCAGGTCACTTTCATCTCCTCTCCCATTCTCTTTTCCAGGCTCTTCTCAGACTTCATCAAAAGTGCCTGGGCATGGGTTACATTATTAAAGTATCCAATATGAATTTCCTCTGCCTTTTTTTCTTCCGCACCGCAGCCTGTCAGACTGAACATCAATGCCAGGCACAGCATAAGTGCAAAACATTTTTTCAAACCTTTCATACTCTTTACCTCATTTCTTTCGTCATATTATTTTCAATCCATCCTTCGATGACGCTGTCCGCCGTCTCTGGCGGCGCCACCATGAATAAAAGTTTACAAATAGTTTACAATAAAGGCAAAAAAGAATAAAACTCCGATTTATGCAAACGTTTTCTATTGATTATTTCCATTATTTATGTTATTTTTAATAAAAATAAAGTTTTTGTACCACATAAATTACCTCTTATTTTGCAAACGTTTTCATCATTGGATCAAGCAGAAAGGACCTTACATACCATGTCTTTAAAAAAAATCGCCCAATTAACAGGCACCTCTGTATCCACGGTATCACGGGTGTTAAACCAGCCAGGGCACACCTGCCGTGATCCCCGTCTTTTTGACCTGATCTGGGATACCGCAGCCACCTTAAATTATCTCCCTGACCCGGCGGCCAGAAATCTCCGTCTGGGGCTCCGGGAAGGCAAACATCCTTTTACCGCGGATATATTTTTGACAAGATTTGATACCATAGACCAGGATCCTTTTTTCCGTGAATTATTCCAATATATTAAAAAAGAACTTCTGGAACAGAACTGCCATCTGGGTGAGCTTCAGACCCTGACAGACATAACCCGGTTATCCGCCCTTTCCTCCGTCCCCGAAAAGATCCCTTTCCGCTCCGCCCCTCAGATCCGTTCCGAAAAATCCATCCATTCCCCTGCCCTGATCACTCCTAAGCAGGATACAGGGCTTATTATCCTGGGCAGATGTCCCTCCAAATTTGTGCCTCTTCTGAAAAAAAGGTATCCATTTTTGATCGGTATTGACCGGAATCCTACCAATTTTGATTACGACGAAATCATCTGCGATGGTGTTGCCGCGGCGGAAAAGGCGGTGGAATACCTGATCTCCCTGGGACACAGGGATATCGCTTACATCGGAAACTGTTCCTTTGAATCCCGCTACATCGGTTACTATCAGTCCCTGCTGAACCATAAGATCCCTCTGGACTATGACAACATCCATCCCAGCAGCCAGACGATGGATGAGGGAGAACGCATAATGGAGGCCATTCTCCAATCTTCCCGCCTGCCCAGCGCCATTTTCTGCGCCAATGACTGTACCGCGCTGGGGGTGCTGAAGGCCTTAAAAAAGCATAAAAAAAGAGGTTATCTCCCCTCTATTATCTCCATTGACAATATAAATGATTCACAAAAGACAACGCCGCTCCTCACCACCATCGACATCCCCAAAAAGGAAATGGCGCATCTCGCCGTAACCCTTCTTGTGGACCGGAAAAATAATTCCCGCGGTGAAAATATCCGGATAGAACTTCCCAGCAGGCTGATCATCCGGGAAAGCTGCACATGGCACTAATGTTCGGATCTCCCAGAAAAAAAGATGCCCTTTTCCGCAGTTTTACGAAAAAGGACATCGTTCTATTTTTGTTTATCCGTTCCAAATACCGTCTTTTTCCACCCGGTCCCAATCTACAGTCAGGACATCTATTTTCTTTCCCCGGTATCCTGTCTTCCGGCTCTCTGTAATGTATTTCTGACGCATAAGGTTGTCCAGAGCCCTCTGCACCCGTTCTTTCGGCACTTTGTTATACTCTGCCACATTGTTTACCGTCTTCCAGTAGGTAATTAACGTCCTTGGCCTGGACCGCAGCCTGTTCAGGCTGACAAATATCAGATCATAATAATGATCCTTCTCCTGGGACTGCCTTGGCATTTCCACATAACTCGTAGATACAGATTTCAACTGATTGCTGAATGATGACCTGACTCCATAAATGATCACACGCTTACCGAGTTCTTTCAGATATTCCGCCGCTTTTGTAAAATGCGCATCACCTGTAAATAAAATATAAACTTCCGGGCTCTTTTTCTTCGCTGCATATCGATAAATATGATCTAGAATGATCACATCTGTAAAATCTTTATCAATGCCCAGTTTTTCGCTGGCTGTATGAACAATTCCAGGCGTTATTTTTTTCAGGCGGTTCATCTCATGCTCAATATTAGGTTCTGAAAAATCTCCAAAGATATATAAATTCTTTATCTTAAAATCCTGTTTTAACTCCGCGAGCCACTGCTCGACATTGGGCTTCATCTGAAATTGGTTCATGTATCCGTAAAACCAGTGTTCATAATCCACAAAAGCAACCGCATCGGTCAGCTTACGCTTTCCAAACATCCGCTCCCTCCTTTCCTATTATTTTTTGCAACCTTACATAGTATAGCACAACTATGATCCCCGGCGCAAGTTCGACTTATGACAGGCCTTTCTGCATATCCATCTGCCGCCGTCGTTCTGTGTCCACCTGGATCCACTCATCC
>CAMTDY010000056.1 GCA_947070915.1 uncultured Roseburia sp. | reverse complement strand
ATGTAGCTCCGTCTCGTGGGCTCGGAGATGTGTATAAGAGACAGGTATAGCCGTTCCACATACGTTTTTGCCAAATGCCTTCCCTGCTTTTTCTCTTGGAGCGTAAATGCAAAAATGAACCTCTCGGCTCATTTTTCCATACTGTAAATCTCATATCATGTTAAAATGCTTAAATGCCGCTATAATCGCTTTTTCTTTCTCCAGCGAGCCATTTGCGCCTACATTGTAATTCAGACGCTTTTTAAAGCCGCATTTGTCTTTTTTCTGCCACATACAAAGAAGATACCTTTAAATCATACTCTGATTTTATCCATTCTTTGATTTCCGTATAGGTTGCACACCCCTTTACGTCTTTCAAATATTCGCTTTCTTTCGGCTCATAATCAACATACGCATAGACAGTATCAGCGGTGTTACAATTTCCTACCCAAAAGGACGCACGTCTCCACCCCCCTGGTCCAGGGAAACATATCCACACACTCCGCCCGTTCCGGCGCATATCCCTGTTCCAGAAACATCTCCATATCTCTGGCGAGACTGGTAGGCTTGCAGGAAATGTACAAGATCTGCTCTACGCCATACTCCAGAATCTTTTTCAGTGCCTTGGGATGCACTCCATCTCTCGGGGGATCCAGCACGATAACATCCGGTTTTTCCTGGATCTCATCGATGACCTTCAGCACATCTCCGGCGATAAATTCGCAGTTCTCCAGATGGTTCTGCTCCGCGTTTTTCCTGGCCGCCTCTACGGCCTCTTCCACGATCTCCACTCCGATCACCTTCTTCGCCACCGGTGCCAGTACCTGCGCTATGGTGCCCGTACCGCTATAAAGGTCGAAGATCACCTTGCCCTCCACATCCCCGATGTACTCACGGGCTTTTTCATACAGCACTTCCGCACCGAGAGAATTGGTCTGGAAAAAAGAAAAGGGAGAAATCTTAAATTTAAGTCCCAGAATATCCTCATAAAAATAATCCCGCCCGTAGAGGATCTCAGTGGAATCTGCCCGGACGACATCAGACAATCCATCGTTCACCATATGGAGAATGCCAGCGATCTTTCCCTCATACTCCCTGGCCAGCAGCAGGTCACGGTACTCCGTAAGATCCATGGACAGCTGAGACGTGGTCACCAGGCAGACAAGGAGCTCCCCTGTCTTTGCCGCTCCCCGCACCAGCAGATGCCGCAGATACCCCTCGTGGGTGATTTTATGGAAAAAAGAAATTTCCTTGGAGGCAAAGTAGTCTACCGTTGTAGATAAAATCTTCCGAATATCCGAATTCACGATCTGGCAGTTCTTTACCGGGACGATATCATAGAAACTCCCCCGTTTATGTAATCCCAGTGTCAGATCCCCTCCCTTACACTCATCGCCAAAGGAAAACTCCATTTTATTGCGGTACTCCCAGACTGACGGGCTTGCCACGCAGGAAGTCAGGGGAAACTCTGGATAGATCTGGTCAAATAAAGCCCTGACCTGTTCCAGCTTCAGGTTCTTCTGCCCTTCATAACTGAGCATCTGATAGGAGCAGCCGCCGCAAAGATCAAAATGGGGGCATGGGGGAACCTCTGTCTCCATTTCCGATTTCTCAAGTACTTCCAACAGCCGTCCCTCTTTTCGGTTCTGGCGGTTTTTTGTCAGACAAAAAGAAACCTTCTGCCCCGGAAGAACATTTTTTACTTGAACAAGAACCTCTCCCTCTTCTGTTTCCACTTTTACGATTCCTTTATTCGGAAATTTCAAAAAAGAAACTTCCCCCTCATAGATCTCATTCTTTTTCATTTTATAAAACCTTTCGTGTTATTTACACCTGTTTATTCTTGGATTTTTCGGATAATTCTCTCCACACCACGCAGATCATCGTAAGAAAACAGGCGAGCCCCCCCACCGCATTAGAAATGGGCTCTGCCAGATAGACTCCATCCACTCCCAGTCCCCACAGCTTGGGCAGAAGAAGCGTCAATGGCACCACAATGATCACCTTACGGAACAAGGAGAAAAAAACGGAATATCTGGATTTTCCCAGGGCCACAAAGGTAGACTGTCCTGCAAATTGAAACGCCATAAAGAAAAAGCCGAAGAAATACAATTTCAATGCTTCCTTACCCGGAGCTTCCATGGCGGGACTGTCACTGAACATACGGATAAATACCCCTGGCTCTAACATAACAAATATCCACACAGCCGTCGTATATAAAAAACCAATAAGAGAGGTAAACAGGATCGCCTGCTTCACCCTTTTATATTCTCCAGCGCCATAATTAAATCCAAGCACCGGCTGGGCGCCGCTGGTAATGCCCACTATAGCAATATTAGCGATCTCCCGTACCGAATTTAAAATAGTCATAACACCAATATATAGATCTCCGCCATAGGACTTCAGGGTCACATTGCAGATGATCTGTACGAAACTGTTTGTCACCGCCATGATAAAACCGGAAGTTCCGAGCCCCACTATCTTCCTGACCAGCGGAAACTCCAGGCGCATACAGGCGGGAACCAGCCGGAACAACGTTCTCCTGCCCACAAAAAATCTCAGTACCAGAACAGCAGATACAAACTGAGAAATTACAGTAGCTATTGCCGCCCCCCGTATCCCCATCCCAAAGACAAAGATAAACAGGGGATCCAGGGCAATGTTCAGGATGGCGCCGCTCATCACCACCATCATCCCCGTCTTCGGGAATCCCTGGGCATTGATAAACTGATTCATTCCCGTTCCCACCATCAAAAAAACCGTCCCCAGCAGATAGATCATGAGATATTCCCTGGCATAAGGATATGTCGCCTCGCTGGCCCCGAATAAATACAGAATTTTCCTTTGAAATAAATAACCGATGCCCATTAGGATCACCGCCGCCAGAACCAATAAGAAAAAGGTATTATTTAAAATCCGGGAAGCCTTTTTTTCCTCCCCGGCGCCCCTGGCGATAGAAAAAAGAGGGGCTCCTCCCATGGCGAACAAATTTGTAAAGGCGGCTATGATCGATATGATCGGAAATATCAGTCCGATGCCTGTCAGTGCTTGTCCGTGGGTTCCCGGAAGGTGACCGATATAGATCCGGTCCACTACATTATAAAGCAGCTGGATCAGCTGCGCGATCGTAAGGGGAACTGCCTGCATCAAAATATGACGGCAGACATTTCCCTTAGAAAAATCATTTTTCACATATATCCCGGCTTTCTAACTTGATATAAGGGGGCAAGTGTGCTGACTGGCAGGACCGCCGCCGTAAAACTGCCGCTACAGGTTGGAGCCGTTCCATCCCCAGTTGGGGATCTCCTGATATTTTACATAGATCCGGTTCTTCGGGATTGACAGCTCACTCTCAAAGATATCACAGATCACTCCGGTCAGCGCATTGAAGGCAGAGGAAGAAGCCTTTCCATAAATGCTCACCTCGATAAAAGCGCTCTCCTCTGATCTGTTTCCCTGAAAATACAAGTCATAACTATCTTCAAAACCCACCATCAGCCAGCTTTCCGACTTTCCAATGGTGGAGGCCACCGCCTCGCCCAGCCTGGATTTGATAGCCTCCTTTTTCTCTTCTGTCATCTTAACCGTAACCTTAGAATTAATAAATGGCATAGTATGCCTCCTTTCTTGACACATTCATAATATCCGTTCTGCTCACAGATTATTATAGACAATATTCATCGTAAACGCAACCATTTCTCAAGTTTTTCAAATACAGTGAAAGGCCAGCCAAAAACAAATACCACAAAGATAATTGCTTTTTTACCCAAAATACGTTATACTGTTCTATACGACTATTGCGTACACAGAAGCAAAAACTGTGAGAAATGGAGTTGTCATGAAAAAGAGCAACGAAGAAAGTATTATGGATATCATCAACAAACTGAGGGAAATCGATTACATCTCTCCATCGGACATTCCAAACATTGATCTGTATATGGATCAGGTCACCACTTTTATGGACGCCCATCTGGAAGCCTGTAAAAGAACGGATGAGGATAAGATCCTTACCAAGACCATGATCAACAATTACACGAAAAACAATCTTCTTCCGCCGCCGGACAAGAAAAAATACTCCAAAGAACATATGTATCTGCTGATCTTTCTCTACTACTTTAAAAATGTTCTTTCCATCAGCGACATCCAGAAAATATTTGCCCCTTTGACACGTATGTTTTTTAACCATACCTCAAAGGATATTTCTCTGGAAAAGATATATGAAGAAATTTTCAAAATGGAAAAGGAGCAGACCAACAATCTGACCAAAGATGTAGTGCGCCGCTTCAAGAGCTCACAGGAGATCTTTTCCGATGCCACCGACGAGGCAGAAGCAGACTATCTGTCCCGTTTTGCGTACATCTGCATGCTGAGCTTTGACGTCTATATGAAAAAACAGATCATTGAACGCATCATAGATGAGACGCTGCATTAAAAAGCCGCCTTAGAAAAAAGCTATGCCAGCAGCGCTTTTAATTTTTCCACGGAGGTATTGGCGATCAGTTCCACAGGAAAATCCACCTCCAGGAGCAGCTCATCCGCATATTCAAAATTCAAAATATCTTCCTCTGTATGTGCATCGCTTCCAACGACCACCGGAACTTCATATTTTTTACATAGTTTTAGGATTTTGCGGTCTGCCTCCCTGGCATTCTTCCGAAAACTTGTGGGCGCCAGGGAAGAATTATTCAATTCTATCAGCTTTCCATATTTTTTTGCTTCCCGAACCATAATTTCTTGATCAAACTCATACCGGATATCATCTGGATGTCCGATGATATCAACATGGGGATTCCGTATGGCACCAAGATATGCCCTGGTATTCTCCTCCGGGCTGCCAGGCTCGATACAGCGCACATGCAGGCTTGCGATCACCACATCCATCTCCTCCAGCACCCGGTCCGGCAGATCCAGCTTTCCGTCATGGTCCACCACATTCACCTCTGTCCCCAGCAGCAGGGGAAGACCATATTTTTCCCGTCTTGCCACCTTCAGATTCAGAAAATACAGCAGCCCCATCGTTCCTGGCATAGAAGGGGCATGATCCGTAATGCCCAAAAGCTGCAGCCCTTTTTCCTTTGCTGCCAGCGCCATCTCATTCATCGTATTGTAAGCATGCCCGCTGGCATAGGTATGGGTATGTAGATCCAGTACATAAATATCTCTCATGATTTTCTCCTTTTTTCACCCTTTCAAACATGTCGCCACAGACGGCACAAACAATTCGTGACCAAAACATCGGGCTGGTCTCATCTCCGATTCGGTCCTTGCTTAACAAGCGCCACTGGCGCTTAGCAACGCTGCTTCGCAGCTTTACCTATCTACACTCCGTTTCGGTCGGTGCTTAACAGACATCCACAGGATGTCTAGCACCCTCCCTCATTCGGAACTCCCGCACTGCTTACCGCACTGCTTCGTTCCTCATGAGGGACGTTCGCACAATCATTTTCATGACTAAAACACCGGGCTGCCGCTGCTTCGCAGCTTTACCAGCCCTCCCTCATTCGGAACTCCCGCACTGCTTATCGCACTGCTTCGTTCCTCATGAGGGACGCTCGCACAGTCACAACAAACGCTCATGCAAGCATGGCATTTGTTGTAACTCTGCTCACTGTTTTAGTCACACTTCACAATACCATTTTCCCCAAAAAATTTCAATAGTTATTGTCTTTTGTCCTTGGCTGTGCTATAATGAACGTATGTTTGTTGTTGTAGTATGAAGGAGGATATAATATGTCGGCTATTTTAGACCATTTAAATGATAAACAGGAGGAAGCAGTCCTTCACTTCGAGGGCCCTCTTCTGATCCTTGCGGGGGCAGGTTCCGGCAAGACCCGGGTTCTCACCCACCGCATTGCCTATCTGATCGAGGAACACCAGGTCAATCCCTGGCAGATCCTGGCACTGACCTTTACCAACAAGGCAGCCAGCGAGATGCGTGAACGGGTGGACCATATCGTCTCTTACGGCGCCGAAAGTATCTGGGTCAGTACTTTTCACTCCACCTGTGTGCGGATCCTGCGCCGTTACATAGACCTCATCGGTTACAGCCGCAGTTTTACCATCTATGATACCGACGACCAGAAAAGCCTGATGAAGGATATCTGCAAACACCTGAATATAGATACGAAAAAATATAAAGAAAAGACCTTTCTGAATGCGATCTCCAACGCCAAAAACGAGCTCAAAACGCCGGAACAGTTCGCCGAAGAGACAGCAAAAGAATACAACCGTAAGATCTTTGGCACCGTATACAAAGAATACCAGAAACGTCTCAAACAGAACAATGCCCTGGATTTTGACGATCTGATCATGAAGACCGTGGAGCTTTTCAAAGACCAGCCGCAGGTGCTGGAACACTACCAGAACCGTTTCCGCTTTATTCTGGTGGACGAGTATCAGGATACCAACACGGCCCAGTTCATGCTTCTCAGCCTTCTTGCCTCCCGCTACCGGAACCTCTGTGTGGTGGGGGACGATGACCAGTCCATCTACAAATTCAGGGGAGCCAATATTTATAACATATTAAATTTTGAAGAAATATTTCCGGAAGCAAAAACCATCCGCCTGGAACAAAATTACCGCTCTACGAAGCGAATCCTGGAGGCCGCCAACGAGGTGATCCGCCACAATACCGCCAGAAAAGAAAAAGCTCTGTGGACCAAGGCAGAAGAAGGCGATCCGATCCGCTATGTGCAGTATATGAATGAATATGAGGAAGCGGCCGGTATCGCCGGGGACATCCATAACGACATCCAGGAAAATGGCAGCAGATATTCGGATTTCGCCGTACTCTACCGCACCAATGCCCAGTCCCGGGTCTTTGAGGAAAAACTGGTACAGGAAAATATTCCTTACCGGATTGTGGGCGCCATCAACTTCTATTCCCGAAAAGAGATCAAGGATCTCCTCTGCTATCTGAAGACCATCCATAATCCGGAGGATGATATCGCCGTCCGGAGGATCATAAATGTCCCCCGCAGGGGCATCGGAGCCACGACGATCCAGCGGGTGACAGACTACAGCCTAGACCGGGGCATCAGCTTTTTTGCCGCCCTGAGGGAAGCTGATTACATCGACGGCTGCAGCCGCGCCGCTTCCCGGATCCATGATTTTGTCAGCTTCATCGATCTGCTGAAAAGCCGTCAGGATGAGCCGGATTTTACCCTTCGGGGACTGATGGATGAGATCCTTGAATGCACGGGCTATGTCAAAGATCTGGAGGCAGAAGATACCGTGGAGGCAAACACCCGCCTGGAAAATATCGACTCCCTTATCAATAAGATCATCCAATATGAAACGGATGCTGCCAGCGATGCCGCCGGCGAACCAGCCACCCTGGGAGGGCTTTTGGAAAACATCGCCCTGGTTGCCGATATCGATACCGTGGATCCCGATACAGAGCAGGTTCTGTTGATGACGCTGCACAGCGCCAAGGGACTGGAGTTTCCCAAGGTATACATATGTGGCATGGAAGAAAATATTTTTCCTGGTTCCGTCGCTGTATACGACCCTTCCGATGATGAGATGGAAGAAGAACGCCGCCTGTGCTATGTGGGAATTACCCGGGCAAAAAAACAGCTGACACTGACCTGTGCCAGACAGCGTATGCGAAACGGAGAACCAAATTTCAATTTCCCATCCCGCTTTATCAGCGAGATTCCCCGTTATCTCATACAGCAGACCGAAGGGGAAAAGCCACGCCGTTCTTCCTCCGCATATGACAGGACCGCAGGACTGGACGACATCTTCTCTGCGGCTAAAAAATACAACAAACACTCCAAAAATCCCTTTGCGGACAACCCCTACATAAAAAAAGGAGCCTCTTCTCTGTCCGCCCCTGCCGGAAAACCGGAATACAACGAAGGAGATACCGTCTATCACATCAAATTTGGTACGGGGACGGTGTTGTCCTTGACAAAACTCAGTACGGATTATGAGGTGGTGGTGGAGTTTAAAGATTTTGGCCAGAGAAAGCTTCGCAGTTCCTTCGCAAAACTTTCCAAAATTTAAAAAATTAGCTAGTATATTTTACATAGATATGTTATACTATTAATAGATATTGAACATGAAGGAAAGGATGGTAATGATATATGTGCGGAAAGATTGATGATCTTGTGAACAGCGCTAAGATCAACCAGCTGTTGAACAAAAAAAATGCGGATGAGGAAAGAAAAAATTGCCTTTTGTGGGTTCTTGCGATCATTGGTGTCGTTGCTTCTGTGGCAGCGATCGCTTATGCGGTATACCGTCATGTAACTCCCCGTTATCTGGATGATTTTGACGGTGATTTTGATTATGATGAATTTGACGATGACTTTGATGACGACGACGAAGATGTCGATGTTTATGTAAAGCCATCTGAAAGCAAATAATGAATAGCTTATAAGAAGTTTTTGTTTTCCTCTTTTTCTACGAAACCGGCAGTAAATGGATCTTCCACTTACTGCCGGTTTTATATATCTATTTTAATTCCTTTGGTTCATTGGACAATGTCACTGCCAGCGCCCCAGGTCCGATATGACAGGAAACACTGAGAGACAGCGGATCGATATGGATATCATGTTCTGGAAAAAGCAAATTTAGTTCCTCCCGGAATTTCTCTGCCTCTTCCTGATTCTGAGTATGGGCAATGTCTATATACATGTTTCCTGAATCTGCAAAACGATGTTCCAGATCTGAAGTGATGGCCTTGATCATGGTCTGCTTTGCCTGCTTTAACGTCTTAACTTTCGCATAGGAATCCAGCTTGTCCCCCTGGATCTGCAGCACAGGCTTGATGCGCAGTACCGTTCCAATAGCCGCCACAGCCGGTGTCAGCCTGCCACCCTTTTTCAGATATTTTAATGTATCTACCATAATATAAATACTGCTCTCAAGCTTATCCCTGGTCAGAATATCAAAAATCTCTTTTCCAGAGAACCCTCTATCTGCTAGTTCCTTTGCCTGAAGTACCGACCTTCTCTGAGTCACGGAGATCCTCTGGTTGTCCACTACATAGACCCTGCCCTCAAACTCCTCTTCCTGAGCCAGCATCATAGCCGTGGCACAAGAACTGCTGATGCCGCTGGACATGGGAATATGTACGATCTCGTCGTACTCTTCCAGTCCCTGTGTCCATATCTCCATAATGGTCTCTGGTGACGGCTGGGAGGTAGATACCTCCGCCCTGTCATCCGCAAGCGCCCGGTAAAAATCCTCCTGGGTCATCGTTATATCTTCGAGATACTGGGTCTCATTGATAAAAAACGGCATCGGCACTACCTCAATACCCATTTCCTCTCCCTGCCGCTGTGTGATGCCGCTGTTGCTGTCTGTAATGATCTTTACCCTGCTCATAACCTGCTCTCCTTTTCCTGTTCAATCAAATGATATTTTATTTTAACCCTCGTCAGCCTGCTCAGCACCGGTTTGTGAAGCAGTACAAGGAATATAACCGTAGATATGCCAAACATAAGATTCATCGGCAAGCCTGTCCCATATACCCATAGGATGGAATTCCATGTATTTTCTCCCATGGAATAAAAAAGTGTGTTGATATCCACAATACCTCCATAAACTACAACAACAGATACCAACCCATAGACTGAGATTGAAAGCCGGTTCACGGGCATCTTTCGGAACAGTATTCCGGCAAAAAAGCCCACCAGGCCCAATGCAAACATCTGAAAGGGTGTCCAGGAGCCCTGTCCGAAATAAAAATTCGACACAAAAGCACTGACAGCCCCTGTGATAAACCCGGACTCTGCCCCCAGTGAGATTCCTGTGATGATGACCACAGCCGCCAGCGGCTTGATCTGGGGAAGAATAAAAAAAGAAACCCGCGAAACTACCCCGATGGCACACATCACAGCAATGATCGTCAGTTCAGCCACGGAAGGCCTCCGGTTCTCAAACCCAAGAACGAACAATATCACTCCTGCTAACATGATTGCCAGACTGACATAATAATATTCCCTTCCCCTCAGTACCAAAAGACTATAGACAAGAAGTGCGATGCAGAAGATCAGCACCACCACGTATCCCCACACTCTTTTATTCTTCATAAAATAAACCTTTCTGACACGATCTGCGGATATCTGTCTCCCACAATCCTCTGGACCGCTGTCGTATAAAAAAGCCCGCCCCGGAAAAAATCCTGTGTCTTCATCGGCGGTGTGATCTCCCCGTCAAAACTCATCGACATATATTCACAGGTATTGGCGGCAAATTCTACATCATGGGATACCAGGATCACGGTCTTTTCTGCTTCCGCCAATTCTGACAGCCATAATCCAAACCTTTTTTTCCAAAAAGGATCCAGTCCTTTCGTTGGCTCGTCAAACAAAAAGATGTCTCCCTCCTGCTCATATAAATACGCCATGGCAGTCCGCTGCATCTGGCCGCCGCTCACATCATAGGGATGCCTGTCAAGGATCGGCTGCAGTCCAAATTTTTCCACCGCCGCTTCCGTTTTTATTATATCACAGATCCGGTCTCCGATAAACATGTATTTTGGTTCCTGGGGCAGATAAGAAATCCTGCCCTGTACGTTTATTTTTCCATGATAACATGTTTCTGCTCCCGCAAGAACTTTTAAAAAAGTAGTTTTTCCTGTACCGTTCCCGCCAGCGATGCCATAAATTCTGCCGGGCACTGCCTTAAAACAAACCTCCCTGAGCACATCCTTTCCCTTCTTCTCATAGCGGAAAAACAAACTACGGCACTCAATAGACGGAATTCTCTCCGTCTCCTCCGGAGATGGTTCCAGATCCATGGCCGGGCACTGAATATCGTTGCCATAAAACCAGTTCCGGCATTCTTTCACACTGGAGGGACAGGCATTTCTTTCCTCGGAAAACCGATGGTAGAGCCGGACAAAAGAGGGCATATAATCCATAAACTCCTCCGACAGTTCAGAATGGCATATTTTTTCATATACCTGATGCAGCCGTCCCCAGGCAGCGATCTGTCCCTCGTGGAGCACCATCATTTTATCACAGAGTGCCAGCACTTCTTCCAGCCGCTGTTCCACGAGAATGACCGTGATCCCCAGCTGGGAATTCAGCCGCCGCAGGATATCCAGAAAAGCAGATGCCGCCATAGGATCCAATTGAGAGGTGGGCTCGTCCAGCAGGATCACCTCCGGATCCGTCACCAGTACCGAGGCAAGATTCAAAAGCTGTTTTTCCCCACCCGACAGAGAACAGGTATCCCTCTCCATCCAGTCCTCCATACCAAAATACGTGGCAGTGCCGGCGATGGCATGCCGCATCTTCTCCGTCGGAATTCCCATATTCTCCATCCCAAAAGCCAGCTCATGCCGTACCTTATCCGTCACGATCTGATTGGAAGGACTCTGGGATACATAGCCGAACTCCTGGTGTGCTTCCTTAATACATCGAAGAAGGGTGGTTTTACCGGATCCCGATGCCCCGCAGACCACCACAAACTCTCCTCTTCCCACCTCAAAGGAAACCTTCTTTAACACGGTCTCTGTACTTCCGCTATAAGTGTAGCTTATATCTTTGAAACAATATGTTTCCATCTGAGTTCCTCCCTGATATTTATCCCCATGGGAATAAAAAACAACAGAACATATAAAAAGTATGCCCCCGTCCCCATTCCATCCCTGCTGTATTCTATATATGGAAAGGCAAGAAATCTAGTCTGGGAACAGGCATACAGCCCCATTCCCATCGAAGCAGCAAGAAACAGACATACCATCAATACCAGGTCTCTTCTCTGTAACCTGCGGGCATAAATGCTGGTCCGCCTTTTTCCTTTTAACGGTTTTCCGTAACCACGGTCTCTCATGGCAGTGCCCATTTCCAAAGAATCTTCCAGGGCAAGTCCCACCAGCGTTGTGAGAATGCCCGTCTGCAGTTTATGGTTCTCCCGGATCTTTTTATAATCCCGTCGGATTTTGGGGATCAGCCGCAACGCCATAGAAAATAATAGGCTGACGTGGGGCAGCCGGTTTCCGAAAAGACACAGGATCTTTTCCGAAGTCATGATCTGGCTGCAGCACCCGAACATCAAAAGGGAGGCTGCCAGAAGTGTTCCTGTCATACAGCCGTAGAATAAACATTCCGCTGTCACCGGAAGTTCACCCATCCAGCACAGTACCGTGACTCCCCGGTGGTTGACCAGGGCATTGATACCGCCGCAGATGACGACCATTCCCAGACATTTTCCCACAAAACTTATTCCCTCAGACGTACCTTTCAGATGCAGGTAAAAGGCCCCCTGGCTAAGAAGAGCAATCCCCAGGAGCACCGGATCAAACACAAAAACTGTGATGACCGTCACCGCCACAAAATACATGAAGATCACCGCGGGATGATATTTATTGAAACCATTCACAGGCACTCCTCCTTCTTTTCTCGGTGGCGGGTTTAAATTCGCGTCGTTGAGCTAATATTCACAAGTATAGTTGAACACCACCTGATCCCCTTTCGCCAATTTGTACTTATTACTGCCACATCCCGGATCCTTTCCATTGACAGAATACATCCACCCGCTCTCATCCCCGCAGTCAAACTCATACAGATTATGTATCCCCTTGATATAATAAGAAGAATATAACGGCGTAAAAACATAATCCAGATGAATCTCCTTCTCTTTACAAACCCGTTTCAGCAGATCAAAGACCGTCTCCCCTTCTTCAAAGGCAAAGGTTCCATTCAGAATCATTCCATCTTTTGGAATTACTTTTTTGGCGCTATCACTCAGCTTGTCCATATGGGAAAATACTTCCTGACAGGTGATGGTAAGACTACATCCCTTCTTTTCCTGTTTCGTGGCACCCGCTGCAACCGGGGGCTGTGTTGGTGCCGGAACAGCAGCCTGGGTATTTTTTCCCGGGTTCTTTGTGCTCTGTGGTTTCGGTTGGGAGCCGGTGTTTTTTTTGGGAGATTTGGTCCTAGCCGATAGCAGATCCGCAGTCTTTTTTTCTGTCTTTTTGTCTATCTTATTATCTGCTTCCCTGTCTGCTGACTTATCTGGTTCTTTGGTTCTCTTTGGTTCTTTCTTGTGGTCGTTATTCCTTTTGGCAGACTCCTTCTTGGGGGTATTTTCTTTTTTACGAAGGACGGCAGAACTCACCTCTGCTTCTCCGGGACCGCTGGAAGATATGGCTGCTTTCGTCTCTTCCTTTTGATCCGCAGAGACAATTCCGCTCTGGGAAATCTCTTTACTTTCCACTACTCCAGTAGAAGAATTATCACTTCCCCCGTTTCCTTTTATAATCAACACTGCACTCAATACAGCGATGGCCAGCAGACAGCCTAAAATTATTTTTTTATTGCCATTCAAATGTGTTTCATCCCCTTTTGCCTTCCATGTATTTTGACAATAAACTCTCTAACAAAAAGTCTATTAAATTTTATTTTATCATATTTTTTTCTTTTCTGCCATTGAATTTTTGTGCATATTCTTTGCACCAAAAATTCAAAAATTATTTCTTTAACCCCCTATCTTTTTTCTCAAATCCATGTTATAATAATGCAAATCTATTTTAATATAAGTAGCTGTATTGGTTTCTGGTGACACGCTGCTGTCACATTTGCATGCATAGGCATGTAGCCTAACGGTGCCAAAATACGCCATTCACGGCGGGTTCCATTTGGTATCGTCAGGCGAAGCAGAATTAATAGGGAAGCCGGTTCGAGTCCGGCACAGCCCCCGCTGCCGTATTTGAGGATGCCGATAACAGGATCGGAATGCTATTCTTGCATTCGGTCAGCCACTGGAACAGCCCATTGGGCATAATTTTCTGGGAAGGCGTTATCTGCAGTTGATGCATAAGTCGGAAGACCTGCCATACAGTCTGAAATATAACCTTTCGGAGGGAGAGGAAATGTTTTGACAGCGTTAGGCTAAGAACTTGTCCAATAGTGTGATCACGATTGGTCTGTTTTTGTTGCACAAATAATGTCATTACTGCCCTTTATACCCTTCTCCGGGTATAAAGGGATTTTTTATTCTACTATATTAAATTAAGATCAAGAAACCAACGATTGACGTTCGCGGGCGGCGCCATGGCTTGTGCCTTCCGCGCAAACTACACAACAAGCGCAGAATGCGCAGAAATGAGGATGAGTATGAAAACAAAAAAACGATTCATTGCCCTTCTTCTCTCTCTTGCCATGATCTTTTCTGTTTCTGTGGCAGATGGGGAAATTTCGGCAGACACAAAGGCAACCAATGACACGATCACGGTTACATTACGGGTGGAAGATTCCAATAGAACTCTGGTTCCACCCACCAGCATCACACTGGACAAAGATACTGTAGCTGCGATCAACAACACCTTTAATGCTTCCGTGGAGACACCAGTGCTTGAGACTGCTCATGTCACTGCGGCCCATGCCCTGGCAAAATACATATCAGACCAATCCAAAACACCAGCTTCTGACCTGACCTTTTCTTATGGCAATCCTGCCACTATACCAGGACAGGACACACTGGACAGCTCCTACTTCTGGTCCTTCCGGGTGAACAATACCTCCCTGGTCATGGAAGATGGTTTTACCCAGTACAACTTTACCAGCTGCCCGGCTCAGAATGGAGACAGTATTGTCGTATTCCGACAGTATTATAACTCTGCTACCAGCGAGTCCAGCTCCTATTCCTATTTTGATAAGGAATCCTATGAAACGGGAGTAAACGAAAAAGTTTCTGTCACACTAAAGAAGGAAAGTTTTGATGAGAACTGGAATACTGTGGCTGTCCCGGCAGCAAGTCAAGATGTCTTGATTGCCAATACATCTGGTCCTGGTCCGGTTCCCGCCATCGCCTGGGTGACCACCACGGACAAAAACGGTACGGTAGATCTCTCCTTTGACAAAGCGGGTACCTATGTACTGCTGTCCAGCAGTGCGAATGCAGACGGCAGCCCAGTAACTTCCCGTGCTTACGCGAAGATCACCGTAAAAGAGGCGCAGACTTCTGCCACTCCCGCCCCGCCGGCGGGGACTGTCTCACCGGCTCCGCCAACACCTACAGTCACTCCATCCCCAACGATACCGCCAAATCATAGCTGTATTATCAAGAAACCATCCATGCCAAAACAATTAAAAGCCAAGATTAAAAAGAAAAAAGCAACCATATCCTGGAAACGTGCGGTCCTGGCAGATGGATATGAAGCTGTCTCTTATACACATCTCCGAGCCCACGAGACGGAGCTACAT
>CAMTDY010000055.1 GCA_947070915.1 uncultured Roseburia sp. | reverse complement strand
CACCTTCATGGAGACGGATCTCCTTTTTTTGCGCACTCATTCTTCTCTACATACCTCCTCATACACCATGTTCTTCCATTGTAGAATCTACCATAAACCCCTATTCTCGTGCTGTAGTATACAAAAATATCTTTGTTATTAACAAAGGTTTAAGTTTTTATTTTTTTGAAGAATCTCCCCAGGATTCCTCTACAGCTGCCGAGAGAAATTATCTATATTCTACTACAATAGAACTGTGAAGTCAAGGGGATTTTTGCACAATTTATTTTAGATTTTTTAGTAGTTTTTTAAAATAATCTGGGAGAGGGGCCACAAACTCCATGTATTCGTCAGTTGTAGGGTGAACAAAACCGATGGTCCCTGCATGGAGGGTCTGACCCTGCAACGTTTTAAATTTGACGTTACTGGGACCATAGACCATATCTCCCAGCAGAGGGTGTCCAATATGCGCCATATGAACCCGGATCTGATGGGTGCGGCCAGTTTCCAGACGGCATTCAATATGGTTGAACTGGTGGTTGAGATGATCTAACACGGTGTAGTGTGTCACTGCTCTCTTACTGTTTTTATCTGTTACCGTTCGCTTTTTTCGGTCTGTGGGATGTCTTCCGATAGGAAGGTCAATGGTCCCACTATCCTCGGAAAAGTTGCGATAGACGATGGCCTGATAGGATCTGGTGATACTGTGGGTTTTTAACTGTTCAGAGATACATTGGTGTGACCGGTCATTTTTACACACGATCAGAGCCCCTGTGGTATCCTTGTCAATGCGGTGTACGATACCCGGACGCAGAACACCGTTAATGCCTGACAGGTTGTCCTTACAGTGAAACATGACCGCATTTACCAGGGTATTAGAGTAATGACCCGGTGCGGGATGGACGACCATTCCCTTGGGCTTATTTACGACCAGGATGTCTTCATCTTCAAACAGGATATCCAGTGGTATATCCTGGGGAGTCACTGTCAGAGTTTCTGGTTCCGGCAGGTGTATGATGATCAGATCATTGGCAGAAACTGCCGTTTTTGATTTGACGCTGAAATTCCCATTGACTCCAACGCGATGGTCTTTGATCAGTTTCTGAATATAAGAGCGGGACAGATCCAGACCGCTGGCAGCAATAAAAGCATCCAGCCGTTTACCGGCATCGCCCTCTTCTACAGTTAAATTCATTTGGTGTTCCATAGTTTTTAACGTCCCTCTTTTGATAACTTTAACTCTTCATCCTTATAGCGGAATAAAAGGCAGTACAGGATGAGAACTGCAGAGATACAGACAAAACAGTCTGCAACATTAAATACGGGGAAATCGATCAGACGGAAATAGATAAAATCAATGACATAATGATTCATCAAACGATCTATCAGATTGCCAAGTGCGCCAGCAGCGAGAAGCACAATACAAAAGCGCAGTAAATGAAACCGCTTCCCTGCGGGCAGTTTGAAATATGTCATAAGCAGAAAGACCAGAACCAGAATCGTAATGGTGATCAGAAGCCATCTCTGGTTCTGTAGGATGCCCCATGCAGCCCCCCTGTTTTCGAGATAGTGAAATTCCAAAACACTGGGGATCAGCTCAATGTCACCTTCTGCCAGAAAATGAAGCGCTGCATATTTGGTGATGCGGTCAATAAAAGTAAGTAAAACAAACATTATAAAGAATATAATGTTTGTTTTACTGGTCAATTTATGAAAAGTGTGTGATTGTGTATTCATATCTTTGTAAATCCTTATACAACAAATGGGTTAGAAATCATCGACAGATCCAAGAAATTCAAAGGGGTCATCAGATTTCTGATTTTTTTTGTTATTAAAATTCAGGTCCTGCAACAAGGAATCCAATGTAGGAACCGTGTCGTTTCCCTTGTCAGCAGCCGGCTCGATGCGCTCTGGTTTTTCTTCCCTGACAGCGGATAATTCATCCTCAAAAACTACATCCATAGGCTCAATGGTTTTGGCGGCGACTGGCTCCAGTATAGCGGCATTTTTCACTTCCGCCGCTCTGGGAGGCTCGATGCGGTCAAGAGGCTCCGGCTCTTTGACAGGAGCAGCAGGTTTTGGTGCAGGCTTCTCTATTTCAACAGAGCCGGCTTCCGTTTTCACAGCATTTAGCGTTGTCCGCAGATCGATGGTGTCCGCATTGAGGATCTCTTCTCTTGTAGTATCCAGTGTGGTTTTCTCCCTGGCGGCGGCTGCAGCAGCCGGCGATGGGGAAACCGTTTCCTTTTTCATTGTCTGTTCTGTCTCACGAACGGGAGGAACAGGTGGTTTTTCTTTCACAGGATTCTTTGCTGCATTGGCCGCAATATCCTCAGACACGCTTTCATGCAATGGTTTTTCCAGATCGTCGGGTTTGGAGATATCAAATTCGTCTCCCTCTACCAGCTGAAGCTGTGCGCTGGCTGCTTCCTTGAGCTGCAGTTTATACTGATTAAACTGCTGAACCAGGCGGATGCTTTTGTTTCGGATCTTATTGTATTCTTCTTCCGCATTGTGGACAATATGGTCGGCGCGTTTGTGAGCCTCTTTTTCAATGGATTCTGCTTTGAGGATCGCCGCATCCTTTGTCTCCTTGGAGGTTTTTTCCGCCAGGATCAATGCTTTTTGAAGCGTGGTCTCTATGGAACGATAATACTGCACGCCATCGCTGAGCGTCTTGATCTTTTTATTCAGCTCGGCTTTTTCCGCTTCTAATTTTTTATTTTCTTCCAGAAGATTTTTATAATTATCGAAAACCAGGTCGAGATAGGTATCCATCTCGTACTGTTCGTATTTCTTTCGTTTTGCCTCTACTTTCTTATTCTGTAATTCAATAAGTGATAACATGTGATGTTCCTCCCTTAATATGATTCTCATTCAAAGTATAACACAATAATTCTAACAGATCAGAATTCCCTGCTTATCGTAGGCATGGTAACGGTTCCGTCCCCCAAAGACAGAGAATCACCGCTGATATCCACATTCTCAGGAGTAAAAATAAAGATGTATTTGGAGATCTGATGATATTTTCCATTGATGGCATAAATACAGCCGGAGATAAAATCCATGATACGCTGGGCATCATCGGGATCAAAACCTTCCAGGTTTACGACCACCGGTTTTGAAGCCAGAAGGGTATTACAGATCTCCTGGGAATCCTCGAAAGAGGTTGGCTGAATGATCTTTACTTCCATCATGGAACGATTCAGAGAAACTACTTTGGGTTTAGAGTTCCGGAAACCGCTTCTCGCTTTAGAAGTGTCTTCATAAGATTCATTAACAACAGCGGTTTTACGGGATGAAGCTGGTTTTGTTGCCGGCGTCTCTTCTTCGTAGTCCTCGTATTCATAATCATCATATTCGTCGTCAATTCCATCTAATTTAAAAAAGTTTAACAGTGAATTTAATCCCATTATTTTTACCCTTTCTTCCTTTTACTTATCGTATTCTCTGCTTCCAAAAATACCCGTCCCCACCCGGATAAAAGTTGCACCCTCTTCAATGGCAACCTCATAGTCTCCGGTCATCCCCATAGAAAGCTCATCCATACTAATATTATCAATGTTTTTGCCATTAATGTCAACTAGTAATTTTCGTAAATTCTGAAAATGTACCCTGTTTTCCTCAGGGTCTTCCACATAGGGGGCAATGGTCATAAGACCGCACACATGGATGTTTGGCATAACTGCGATCCTGCGGATGGTCTCTTCCGTTTCTTCCGGCATTAACCCGAATTTGGACTCTTCCCTGGCAACATTTACCTCAATGAGAATTTTAGCCGTCTGCTGGATTTTTTCATATTCCTTCTGGATCTGTTCTGCCAGTCTCAGGGAATCCACAGAATGTATCCGCGCCGTCTTCCCGGCGATCTGGCGTACCTTGTTGCGCTGAAGATGCCCGATGAGATGCCATTCGATATTCTTTGGAAGAACTGCTTCTTTTTTCAGGATCTCCTGGACCTTATTTTCACCGAAGACACGGATTCCCGCGGTCATCGCTTCCTCCATCATCTCAATGGGTTTGGTCTTGCTGACCGCGATCAGCGTTACCTCTTCTCTTTTCCGTCCGCTTCTCTCGCAGGCCTGGCAGATTTTTTCTTCCACAAGTCTGAGATTTTCTGTAACCATTCTGGGATGCCTCCTTTATTCCACAAAGTCATTTTCATTGATCTTTTCCGGATTTACAACGATATGGTCGTAGTTTGAAATTCCGCCTCTGGTATCCGGAGAAATAATTGTGTATTCGTTGTTTTCATATTTCTTTTCTATTTTTTTAAACTGGCAGTAGCCGGTATTGACGCAGTAAACCCCTTCCACTTTGGCTGCGCTCTGCAGGGTGTAGGACTGGTTATTGGAGGGATCGCTGATGGTATCCCCCGGTTTTAAAACCGATTGATTTACATAATAACTGCCGTCAGAGACGGAAAAATCTTTCAGCGACACAAATTTTTTGGCAGAGGAGCCGTCTTTTTTATAGGTGAGCAGCAGAACTCCTTTCTCTGCGTCGTCCCCTCCGGCAGAGACCAGATTTTCCGGAACCAGCGTCATCTCTTTGGAGACGATGGAGGAGTTCGGGATCTTGAAGCCGCTGGCAGCATTTAGGTTCAGCTCGATATCGATAAAACGGTCATTGAGGTACCGCCCCATAAAACGGCTGGCAGAAAGGACAGCGAATTCATCCCCTCCGTTATTCTGGATCTCAATCGCCGTATTAAATGAAACGTTGTCTTTTTTTATCGTCACCCGGACGGTAGTAAGATCTCTCAGTTTGCTGGATAAACCTTCTGAGAGTGGAAGGACGATCTTCCAGTCCTCATTGGTTACCAGCTTACACACGGGAACTTTTTTCTCGATATGTTCCGATGAGCTAAGCTGTTTTCGTTCCACAGAAGCTGCATTCTGAAATAATTCGGTGGTTATCATGTCCAGTGTGGTCTCTTCAAAACCATCGATGGAATAAGAAATAATACCGGAATTGCTGGCACGGAATTTGCTGAAATCACTTTTGATGTTATTTTCGGACATCTGCTTTTTCAGATCGCTGTAGAGATTATCCCGGCTCTGCTCAAAGATGGTGTTTTCTACATTGTAGTGAAAATCTTTTACATCGTAATAAGTGGATGGATTAAAATTTGTATAAAAATCCCCGATGACCTCCCGCATTTTCGCAATGTCATCTTTGGTCGTACTGGTTTCTGTTTCTACATCATTCAGTAATTCGCTGACAGATCCATTGTCATCCACGGTATAGATGACCTCATTTTTTCCTACCTTGCTCTGATCTGCGTGATAAAAATTAACATATCCGCTTTCTTCCGAAAAGATGACTTTTTCGTCACGGAGAATAAAGCCAGTGATGGTGCTGTCATCGGCAATGCTTGTCTCATTGACTTCATAAATACTGATGTGTTCCTTTTTGAGATAATTCCACGCGATGACAGCGACATATGCGATGATGATCAATAAGATCAACGTGGCTACCTTTGGCTGAAAAGGTTTTTTATATTTCACGATTTTATTGTTACTCAAAATAAACGCTTCCTTTCCTGCAAAGTAATCTCCTTATCTATGAATAATACGGATAAAAACCGTTCATAATCTTACTATTAAATGAAGAATAAGGAGGAATAACCATGAAAGCACTTGATTATATAGCACTTATCATCGTTATCATCGGAGCCATCAACTGGGGCCTCATCGGTTTTCTTGGATTTGATCTGGTTGCTTTTTTATTTGGTTCTATGTCGCTCTTTTCAAGAATTGTATATGGACTTGTGGGGATCTGCGGCTTGTATGCCATCAGTTTCTGCGGAAGACTGCGCAACTAGAGCAGGAATGTGTCACCAGCAGGATTTTTTGTCGCCGGTGACATTACATATTTATCATTGCCGGACCAGTTCCCGCCAGTCCAGATCTCCCCGTTCCAGAGCTTTTATAAGAAGTTCCGCCGTTGCAACATTTGTCGCCAGCGGAATATTGTGAACATCACAGAGCTGGAACAGCGTCGTGGTTTCCGGCTCATGGGATTTCGGCGTCAGTGGGTCCCGGAGAAAGATCACCAGATCGATGTCATTGTTTTCGATCTGGGCACCGAGCTGTTTTTCGCCTCCCAGGTGTCCAGCGAGATATTTGTGAATACTGAGATTTGTAACCTCTTCTACCAGGCGGCCGGTGGTGGCTGTGGCAAATATGTTATGTTTGCTGAGAATTCCCCGGTATGCAATGCAGAAATTCTGCATCAGTATTTTCTTTGAGTCGTGAGCAATTAACCCAATATTCATACAAAAAACCTCCTTAAGGCGTTTGTCAAAGGCTGTCGGCAAAACTGGAACTGCTTCCCCGGTTTGGCTGTATTTTTATATTGATCAGTATGCCGATCGCCATCATATTACTTAAAAGAGAGGACAATCCGTTGCTCAGAAATGGGAGGGGCAGTCCTGTATTTGGAAGGATAGATGTGGCTACGCCGATATTGAAAAAAATCTGTATACAGAACATAGCTCCGATGCCGACTGCGATCATCATACCCATATAGTCCCGGGCACCTTTGGCTGTGATAAAACATTTGATAATGATGACAGAGAGCAGAGCCAGAACGATCATACAGCCGATAAACCCAAATTCCTCACTGATCGGTGTCCATATAAAATCACTTTCCCTTACGTCTACGGTATTGTAATTACGGCTCTCTGACGCGCCTTCCATAAGGCGTTTGCCATATAGTTTGCCGGAGGCGATAGAGAGTATGGAGTTATTCTGCTGATACATGATGCCCAGGGCCTCTGATTCCGGATTGAGAAAGCCAGTAATACGTTCCAGCTGATAGGGCTTCAATAATTTCTGGAAGGGCTGCTGGATGTACCAGATCAAAAAACCGCTGACAGGGATCAGTACAGTAACCACTGGTCCGAATATTTTTCGTCCCATACCGGATGAGATAAGCATGATGACCAGCAGAACCATGATCACTACGCTGGAGGACAAATCCGACTGTACGAGAATAAATCCCGTCGGCAGAATAGCGATGAAACAGGCAAGGAAAAAGGTTTTAAAACTATCAAGCCTGTCCCGGTGCTGCATAAGAAATGTAGCGAGAGCTAAAATGATCACAATCTTACACACCTCAGATGGCTGAAACATGATCACTTTAAAATCCAGCCACCGGTAAGAATCGGTCACTCCCTTTGATCCCAGAGGGGAAAATCTGGTGCATGCTACCAGGATGGTCGAAATAATATATAGGATTGGCACATACATACAGATCGTATGGTAGTCGATCAGCGAAAAGAGCGCAATGATAAACAAGCCCGCTATAATAGAAACGAGCTGGCGCTTAAAAGAACCCACATTGGGAATTCCTAATAAAGATAATACATATGAACTAATAAGAGATAATGTCAGGACGACGACAAGAAGTCCTATATCATAATTTTTCCAGTTATATCTCTTCGATGTCAGCCAGTGCTGGATCTTTTCTTTTATATTCACCATAATCTCACTACTCAGTCCCTAAATTTATTTTGTCTGTTTCATACTTACAATTGGAATGTTTGCAAAAAGGGCAGGAACAGATCCATTGTTTCCTTCGGATTCTGTCTGCTCGATCTTAATATCCAAACCCTCTTTATCGATCTCCACATATTTTGATAGTACATTTATGATGTCATTCTTGATCTGCTCCATCAGATCAGGAGAACAATTCGCACGGTCCGAAACAAGAACAAGCTTTAAGCGGTCCTTCGCGACATTTCCTGATGATTTTTTACGGAAAAAATCTGCAAGTCCCATAATATTCATCTCCTTCTTTAGTTGTTTTTAAACTTGTTTCGTATCTTGGATAAAAATCCGCTGTTCTTTGACAGATCCAGCAGAGGAACTTCTTCTCCCATGATCCGCTTACAGATGTTTTCAAAGGCTTGTCCAGCCATGGTTTTTGTTCCTACCAGCGGCTCTCCCTGATTGGTGGATACAACGATATTTTCATCATCTGGTACCACGCCCAGCAGATCCACGGCGAGAATCTCGACCACATCCTCACTGGACATCATATCTCCTCTTTTCACCATATCGGCACGGAGACGGTTTACTACAAGCTCTGTCTTTTTCACATCGTTGGCATTGAGAAGTCCGATGATACGGTCCGCATCCCGGACAGCCGAAACTTCAGGCGTTGTTACAACGATGGCGCGGTTTGCCCCCGCGATGGCATTCTGAAAGCCCTGCTCGATTCCTGCCGGGCAGTCTAACAGTATGTAATCAAATTCTTCTTTAAGTTCATCTGCGAGTTTTGCCATCTGCTCCGGTGACACAGCCGTCTTATCACGGGTCTGGGCGGAGGGAAGCAGATAGAGATTGGGATATCTTTTATCTTTGATCAGTGCCTGTTTGATCCTGCAGTTTCCCTCTATCACGTCGACAAGGTTATAGACGATACGGTTTTCAAGTCCCATAACAACGTCCAGGTTACGAAGCCCTATATCTGTATCGATCAAAACTACCTTTTTGCCTTCTTTTGCCAGCCCGGTACCTACATTTGCTGTGGTGGTGGTCTTTCCTACACCGCCTTTACCGGATGTGATAACAATTACTTCACTCATATTTGTTTACCTTTCCTTTCATTCTCCAAATCTTTATGGGAAGGCTGGTGATCAGCATTCCGTATCCCTATCATTTATAATACTTGAATGATAGTAAAAAAGCAATTTATTTTTAAAGGGAAATATCATTCAGAACATCCCGGTCCAGGGGTTCAATATAAATATTTCCATTCTGGGAAAAGGCGATCTTGGTCTCCACCTTTGTCTTCTGTTTTTCATCCGGGCTTCTGGCGATCACATCACCGATGCGGATCTGTGTCGGATTCATCTGCAGTGCCACCACAAAAGAATTGTGCCTTCCGGATGCTCCGGCATACACATTCCCCAGAAGTTTTCCGAGAACGATGACATTTCCAGTAGAAACGATCTGGGCTCCGGCGTTCACATCTCCTAATATAACGACGCTGGTATCAAATTCGATCACCTGCCCGGAGCGGAGGGTTCCTTTATAAAACTGCCCAGTATTTGAATCCATGGCCATCAGCTTTTCTTCCAGTGTACGGCTGAAATACGCCTCCCGCTCTGCATTATCGTCAATGACACAGACGATGTCAAGATTCGAATTTTCTGTGATGCAGTCCACCAGTTCCAGCTGTTCGTCATCGCTGAGTTTTCTACCCTCAAAAGACAGGGCAATCTGTGCATCTCCCAGAAAATCAGAAGAGGATTTGAATTTTTCACAGACCTTTTCTTTTAACTCTTCAAAGGGCAGTTCTTCTTTTAAATGGACAATGATGCCGGATTTGGTTCCTTTAATGATAACAGAATGATTCATACGCAGTTCTCCGTTTCCATAGCTATGTATTAATCGGCCACACCGCCAGAATTGCTGACCGGTGCAGTGGCTGTGTTCTTTAACAGTTTCTTTCTTGAATCTTTATCAAAATAATAACGGTAGATCGTACTTGCCAGTGTCGCCGCATTACTGGATGTAAAGGCATTGGGAATGACAACGGTCACGGCGATCTCCGGAGAATCAAAGGGGGCAAAGGAAACAAACAGCGCATGGTTTGGCTCATTGGCACTGATCTGTGCTGTACCCGTCTTTCCTGCCACTTTTACAGGAACATCTTTAAATACGGTTTTCAGACTGCCGCCGTTATTTACCACCATATACATACCGTTTTTTATGGCGGTCATGGTGGAATTCTTGATCTCCAGTTTATTATGAACTTTTGCTTTGTTTGATTTCTTTTTGTCCGTTACTACATTTACGGTTTTGTCCACCAGCGTCAGATCATAGCAGGTGCCGTTGTTGGCGATGGTGGAAACATAGCGGGACAGCTGGACCGGGGTATAGCTGTTGTTACCCTGGCCAATGGCGGAACGCACGGCATCCAAAGTGGAGACACTGGGCTCTGCTTCTGATAATTCAATGCCGGATTTATCCGTCAAGCCATATATTTTGGCATACTGCTCCAGCTTTTTCAGTCCTCTCTCATTGTTCATTACGCCGCCGGTCATACCGCTGAGACGGTATCCCATCTCATAAAAGAAATAGTTACAGGAATGCTGGATCGCCTGGGATACGTTGATGGTTCCATGGCTGGACTTAGACCAGCACTTGGGCGGGTTGGGATTAATCTTTTCAAATACATGTTTGTCGGTAACTGTGGAATAGGGATCGATCACACCCTCCTCCAAAGCGGCTGTGGCGGATACCATCTTATAGGTGGATCCGGGAGCTGTCTTCTGTTGTGTCGCGCGGTTGAGCATTGGCGAGGCAGAATTGGTGTTGATCTTGGAAAAATATTCGTTGTCCACAGAGTTTGCAAATTTATTATTGTCATAGCTGGGATAGGATACCAGAGCCTTGATCTTTCCCGTGTTTGGATCGGTTATCACCACAGAAGCAGAACAAGGGGTAAGTCCCAGTTCCCCAGGAGAGATCTCCAGGGATTTGATCTTGGATTTTAAGAATCCATAAGGAGAGATACTTCCTCCACGGAGTCTGGCGGTCATCGCCTTATCTTTTTTCAGATAACCCTGTTCGTATAAGAGCAGGCAGACCTCTCTTCCACTGATGATGTCATCATAGATCAGTGTGTGGTACACTTTTTTATCAAATTGTGTATCATCTGCCAGCGTTTCCCATATATAATCTAACATTTTCTGGTAGATTTCTTCCGTGCTGTAATAATCATCCCCTACATTCAGCGCCTCCAGGTTGATCCAGTTGTTCGATATGGCATAGATCAAAAAGCGGCTGAGACTCAATTTTCCATTGGCATATTTGTTGTAGGTTTCATCGGTCTTATCCATTTTATCAGAGGAAATAATCTCTTCTGAGCGCAACAGCGAATAGATATAATCCAGATAATCTTCTGATGTTTCCGGGAGGTCGTTTCCCGCCACATCGTAGTTATATTTTAGATGGCGTTTTAGGTTTTTTAATGTATTTTTTTTCTCGGAAGTGAATTTATTGTAGATTCTTTTTTCCAGATCCGATGCTTCCGGGGTGTTGAATCTTGTAATGTCTACCAGGCTGTTTTCAATGATGGCACAGTATACATCATAAATTGGAACCCGGATATCATCTGCTTTGTCTCCTTTGGAACCTGCGCTCTTGCTGTCGTTTAATTTGGAGATCAAAACGCCTGCTACCGTCCTCTCTGTCAGTTTGTAAGCCGCTTTTTGCAGGTCGGCATCGATGGTCAGGTAAATATCATTTCCAGCCACTGCGTCCTTGTGGTCTTTCGTCTCCACCACACGGGAGCTGCTGTCGATCACCAGGGTCTCACTGCCCTTTTTTCCCCGGAGCTGTTCCTCGTAAGTTCGTTCAATACCGGTTTTTCCAATCTGGTCGGCGGCGGTATAGGTGTTATCTTTACTCTCTTTCATGGTGGCAAGAGTATCCGAAGAGATCAGTCCCGTATAACCGATCACATGGGAAAAATAGTAGCTGTCGTAATAAACCCGTTTGGTGTCCCCGCTGACTTCCACCCCGGTCATATCTGCCGAATTTTCTTTGATGGCCGCCACCGTTTCCGGGGAAACATCCGAAGCGATCGTGACGGGTTCATATTTCTGATAGGTATTCATCATCAATGCATACCGGACTTTCATGATCTTTAAGGCGGTGGCATCGTCATAATTCTGCTCTTTTTTGTCGATCTCTTCCTGGGTTTTTTCCTCTCCAGTCAGAGGATCAAAAAAATGAATAAAGTTGGTCTTTGTAGAGGTCCGGATATAACGGAAACACTCTTCTGCGCTCATTTTTTTCTGCTCTTCGCTAAGATCGTCCACCGTTTTTTGAAAATAGATCTCCCTCTTAAAGCGCAGCTGGGCTTTTTTATCTACTGTAAAACGAAAGCGCCCCTTTTTCGTGATCTCTATTGGAAATTCCACAGAGAGTTTATCCCCGTGTTTTTCAATGAGGGAGATACATTTGAGGATCATTTCGTTGGTGGTCTTATTATCTTTTAGTTCGCCGGTATCTTCTATAGTTATGGAATAGCTCTGTTCATTGGTGGCGAGGACCTTTCCATTGCAGTCGTAAATCTTTCCACGGGAGCTTTTCAGCGTCTTTACTTTTGTATTTTTAATGGTTGCTTTCTGGTCATATTCCTCGCCCTGTACGATCTGAAGGTAAAATAATCTGCCTACCAGGATGCTGAAAAGAACGATATATACAAGGATCAGGGAAAAGATCCGCGATTTGACCAGTGTTTTAAAATAATCGATTATCGCAGTAACCACAGATTATACCTCCTCTTTTTTTTCTGCTAAAAACTTCTCAAGCACATTGAGAAGACGGAACACGAGTACGGAGACGATCAGTGTATAAATGATCTCCGGGAGAATGACAGACGTAAACGCAAAACCAAAGTAGAGCCTTCCCCGGACTAAAAACTCTGTGACGTAATAGTAAATGCCATAGAACAGATCGCTGATGCCGACGAGTACACACGGAAGTATGTAGTTGTCTGTAAAATAAATCTTCTGGCAGTAACCGCACAGAAAACCAATGGTCATGAAAACAAAGGCATAGAGCCCGATCACATTGCCGAACTGCATGTCCAGAAGCAGACCGCATAGAAAACCGGTCAGCAGACCGGAAGTTCTCCCCCGCATATAAGAGTAGCAGACGGTAAGTATGAGCAGTATATTCGGTACCACATCTGCCAGTTCAATGGCGTGCAGGGCGGTTGTCTGGAGTATAAACCCAATGAATATGATCACTATCGTGGAAATCCGTCGTTTAATCATAGTTTTTTATTTCCTTTATTTCCGAATTATCCTTCAGCGTTGTAATGATCAGTACGGTTTCCAGTTTGTCAAAGGATACCACTGGTGTGAGCTGGGCATATTTGGAGAGCCCATCGGTCTCATCGTGGATGTTGGAGATGTATCCGACTAAAAGCCCCGGAAGATATTTATCACTGATCCGGGAAGTCACCACGGCATCTCCGTCTTTTGCCTCCGCCGTATTGCTGATCATGGTAACATCAATAAATCCCTTGTAGATACTTTGCATATTTCCCTTTACCATACAGGTTTCTCCGGTATTTTCAAACATGGAGCTGACATTGCTTTTATCGTCGATGATACTGCGGACTTTCGCGTAGTGGTTTCCCGCCTCGGAGACGATCCCTACAAGTCCGTTTCCAGCAATGACATTCATGTCCACATCCACACCGTCTTCTTTTCCCTTGTCAATGGTAAAAAGATTGAACCAGTTGTTTCCGTCCCTGCCAATGACGGTGGCAGCCACCTTCGGGTAATCCGGGTACTGCTGGTCCAGTTTATAGAGTTCCCTGTATTTATCCAGATCGCTGTTTTCCCCTGCCAGGATCTTATTGTCATAGCTGAGGGCGTCCAGTTTCTGCTTCAGTTCTTTATTTTCTGCAAGAAGATTCTCTTTGGTGTTAAGCAGATCCATTTTTCCATAGATCCATTTTCCCACAGCATTGATCCCGCTCTGCATGGGGGTAACCACATCTCCCAGAGTTGTCTTAAAGGTGCGGAACTGACCGGAGAACCGAAAACTTAAAACGACCAGAAGGGCACAGAGGATACTCAGGGATATATAGATATACTTTGGATGAATGGAAAATCTCTTCCTTCTTCTTTTCTTTTTCATGCTTTTCTCCCATATCTGTATATACTGTATTAAAGAGCAAGCTTGGCAAGCTCCGGATCTTCGATCACTGCACCCAGTCCCATGATAACTGTACTCTCCGGCTCATCACAGAGATTTACCTTCAGGCCGAGCTCATCATAGATAAATTTACCCAGGTCCTTAATGCGGCTGGATCCTCCTGTCAGATAAAGACCGGATTTGTAAATGTCGGAAGAAATTTCCGGCGGGGTTCTCTCCAGTATGATCTTGATGGAATCCACAATGTTCTGGAACAGTTCAGCCAGGGCGTCGTGGATATCCGCTCCCGTCACGGTGATCTCACTGGGAAGGCCAGTCACCAGATTGCGCCCGCAGATGTCCATGGTCTCATCTGTCACATAGGCGGAGGCAATATTTTTTTTGATCAGTTCGGCGCTCTTTTCACCAATGACAAAATTCATATCTTTTTTGATCTTGTTGATGATCACTTCGTCAAAGCGGTTCCCCCCTACCGGTATGAGCCGGCTCAACACGATGCCACCCAGGGAAAGGACAGAGATCTCAGCGGTATTTGCCCCGATGTCCACCACCAGGGTTCCCGTGGACTTTGTGATATCCAGATTCATGCCGAGAGCATCGGCGATGGGCTTCTCTACCACATGGATCTTTTTTGATTTGAGATTCATGTTGGCGATCAGGTCAAAATATGCTCTCTTTTCTACTTCTGTGATGTCTGTGGGGACGGCAATATAATATTCTGCCCCTTTAAATCTTTTTTTGCCATTCAATTCCGTAAAGAAATAATCGATCATGGATTGCATATTTCCAATGTCAGCGATCACTCCATTTTTGATCGGATAGGATACATCCAGATTCTCTGGCGCTTTTTCATACATCTCAAAAGCTTCATCCCCCACCGCAAATACGTGATTTTTCTTATATATGGCAATTACACTTTTCTGGTGAAGGATCACACCTTCTCCATTCTTATAAATTTTTATAGAGCTTGTTCCAAAATCAATTCCTATCGCTTTTCCCAGCATTTCGTTCATCCTCTCTAACAATATATTCTCATATGTGTCCTCGTTCTCTCAGACTGACATACTGACAATCACCCAGAATAATATGATCCAGAAGCCGGATGCCGATGAGTTCCCCGGCGGTTTTCAACTGTTCCGACAATTTAATATCCGCCGTGCTTGGTGTCGGATCTCCGCTTGGATGATTATGTAGTACGATAAAGCAAGATGCATCATACTGCAGTGCTTTTTTTAATATTTCCCTTGGATTTGCCAGACTGGCAGACACGGAACCTACAAACAGAAGTTCATACCGGATCAGCCGGCAGCGGTTGTCCAGAAAGACTACCAAAGTATGTTCTGTCTCTTTTGTCCGCATCTCTTCCATAAAAAATCCGGCAACCGTTCCCGGAGAATCAAACCGCTCTCCTTCTGGTTTTCGCTGTCTGGTCATCCGGTTGGATATTTCCGCAGCGCACAACAGCTGCGCGGCCTTGACCCTGCCGATGCCGTCAATCTTCATGAGTTCCTGACCGGACAGATAATGCAGTCCCATCAGCCCTTTGTGTACCGGATGGAGATTCAGGATCTCCGTAGCGAGAGTCACGCTGTTTTTGTGATGACTGCCATTCCGGATCAGAACGGCGATCAGCTCTGCATCGGATAAACTGGCTGTCCCGTATTTTTCCAGCTTTTCATAAGGCCGTTCCGACTCGGGAAGATCTTTCATCGTATAATATTTTTGGCTCATTTTTACTCCATTCCCTATCAC
>CAMTDY010000054.1 GCA_947070915.1 uncultured Roseburia sp. | reverse complement strand
GAGATGTAGCTCCGTCTCGTGGGCTCGGAGATGTGTATAAGAGACAGAATAAATCGTTTGGGCACAGCTCAAATAATAATTAAAAAAGGAGAATGGATTATGAAGAAAAGAATTCAAAAGTACTTAAGTGGTTCCAATGAGGGTTTTTCTCTTGTTGAGTTGATCATTGTTATCGCGATCATGGCTATTTTGATCGGAGTAGTGGCACTGGCCGTTATTCCTTATCTGGAAAAATCCAGGGAATCCAAAGACCTGCAGGCACTTGATACGGTTGCCAGTGCAGTGACAACAGCGATCGCAGATAAGCAGATCACTGGCAGCGGCAGTTTTGCTCTTACAACCAGTAGTGGAGCAAGCTGGGGGGCTACAAGCGGAAGCACGGCTGCTGAAAAAATTACAGATGCGGTAAAAACCACGTTAGGAGAAGCGGTTCCAAGCTTTTCGTCGAACAATGCCAAGGGCAAAGATGTAGAAGTATTCTTTAATGCTTCTGACAATATCGTATATGTATATCTGGGTTCTGCCTCGACTGATACACATATAGGTAAAACTGCCAATGTTAAAGTTAGTGGCAAAGCGGTTGTAGAAGATGTGGCTGCCTGCCGTTATAATGACAATGCTGTATTCTGCATTTCCAATACGAAAGTAGAGGGAAAAGGCGAGGAAAATAAATAGGGTATTGCTCGTCTGATATGTGAATTTACATAAATGGGAGAAAGATCATGGCGATAGAAAATTTTCTTTACATAATCGTTTTTATATACGGTATCGTGATCGGAAGTTTTCTGAATGTATGCATATACCGGATTCCGAAAAAAGAAAGTGTTGTCATGGTGAACTCCCATTGTATGAGCTGTGGCCATAAGCTGGCCTGGTATGATTTGTTCCCGCTGTTCAGTTTCCTCTTCTTGAAAGGGAGGTGCCGGTACTGCGGGAGCAAGTTATCCCTTCAATACCCGGCGGTGGAACTTTTGAACGGTGTTTTGTATCTGGTAGTGTTCGGGACCAATGGTCTGAATGCTGAGAGCGTGTTGTATGCTTTTTTGGCGTCTGCTCTTCTGGCTCTAAGTGTGATCGACTACCGGACATTGGAGATCCCGGTTAAAATAAATGCTGTTATCCTGGGGATTGGGATCGTACATATTGTATTTGATCTTGAAAATTGGATTCATTATTTGATTGGCTTCTTTGCAGCAAGCCTTTTTCTGTTCTTGTGTCTTATTATTACAAGGGGAAAAGGGATTGGTGGAGGCGATATCAAGCTGATGGCGGCGGCTGGATTGTGTCTGGGATGGCAGAACATTATGCTTGCCCTGGCGGTGGGATGCATCGTTGGTTCGGTGATCCAGTGTATGATCATAGCGGTGACAAAAAATAAAACCAAGTTTGCTATGGGACCTTACCTGTCGGTAGGGATATTTGTCGCTATGCTTTGGGGAGAGCGTTTTTTGGACTGGTATATCGGCCTGGGCGTTGTATAGGAACAAGATTCTGGTTATAAGATTTTGTGGATTTTAGTACCTTTTCTTTTTTTTACTTATAGCATTCTACTTGTGCAGAACTTCACTACAGAAATAGAAAAGGCAGTGAAATCCATAAAATGAGAAATGAGGAGGGTAATATGCACTGATCGTATGAGGCAGATCAGGAGAGTGTGGTGCATTACAAAGGAGGTTATTATGGCTAAAAAGGTTGTAGTAGTTCGTGTGGGGACAAAGACGATAAGAATTGTACATATGGATAATTCGGCTGTGAATCCTACGGTTTATGGCTGTGTCCGCGTACCGACGCCCCAGGGGTCCGTGGTAGACGGAGAAGTTAAAAATATTATAGATGTAAGCCGGAGGATCAAGCAGGCATGTCAGGAAAAGGGAATTACCACAAAGGATGTTATATTTTCCCTGAGTTCATCCAAGATCGCCAATCGTGAGACGACGATTCCGTTTGTTAAGGATAGCAAGATCCAGTCTATCGTAGATGCAAAAGTCGGAGATATGTTTCCGGTAGACAAAGAGCGCTATATTTTCTCTTATGTAAAACAGGGAGATAGCAGGGAAATCGGTGAAAATGAAGAAGTTACCGATGGCAGCGAAAAGGAGAGAGAAAAAGAAAGAGAGAGAGAGAAGGCGGAGAATCCGGAGATCACGGATGATACCCAGAAAAAGAAAAAAAAGAAAGAGAAGAAGAGCAAGGATTCCTTTGATGAAAAAAAGGGAAAAGAGAACGTAAAGCAGACAGAGCGGGTGATCGATCTTCTCGTATATGCCGCTCCGATCGATCTGGTACGGTCCTACTATGCGCTGGCAGAGGGCTGTGATTTCAGGGTGGCGGGCATTGAGGTAGATGGAAATGGTATTTTCCAGATCATGAAACGCCAGGTGACAGATGGTGTGGAAATGGCTGTCCAGATCAACCGTGACAATACCCTGATCAATATCATGAGTAAAGAGAAACTGCTTTTGCAGAGAATAATCCCCTATGGTGCCACCAATATTATAGAAGCGGCAATGTCGGAACCGGCGTTTCAGGTTCCGGAATATGATAAAGCAGTCCGGCTTCTGGCGTCCCAGAGGGTGCTTCTCCATACGCTGAATGCGTCAAATCCCCAGGGAGACCTCTCCATGCAGAAACGTATTGAGCTGACCCAGAGCGCTTCCTCCTTGATCGGTAACATATATCGTGTTATGGAGTATTATAATTCAAGATACAGAGAGGATCGGATCCAGTCTATTATTGTGACGGGAAACGGGGCTAATATTGCGGGGATTCATGAGCTGATGAACAATGAGCTGGGAATTCCGGCGCGGACGCCAAATGAACTGATCGGTGTTTCCTTTAACCGTCAGATCGAAGTAAACGCAAATATTCTCCAGTATGTGGGATGTTTTGGCGCAGTTTACAGCCCGGTTAACTTTATTCCCGACGAGATTAAAAATAAAGTGGCTACAAAAGATTCTGTCATGAGTATTGCGGCAGTCTTTGTGGCGGCTATCGTTCTCTGTATTGCGGTGTCTCTTTTTTCCGTGATCCAGCTGAATTCGGCCGCCAGCAGGTATGATGCCGCGCATGCCAAGGAGCTGTCGCTTCTGCCGGTGGAAGCGAAGTATAAGGAACTGGAGGAGACGAGAAAGAAGGTTGGAACATACCGTCTGATCGAGAACCGGGTAAATACCAGCAACAACCAGCTGCATAAGGTGCTGGATGATATCAAAGAAGGATGTCCGGATTCTTTCTGTATCGATTCGATCGTTACGACAGACGAAGGAGGAACGGTCAGCTGTACTTCCCAGGATAAGCTTTCTTCTGTTTCCGCTCTTGTGGTCCGCCTGAACCTGCTTCAGGGAATTAAAAATGTTACCATATCAAGTTCTATTGCCAAGGCAGAGAATGAGGTTACAAAGAAGAGACAATATAAATATACGATTTCATTTACCTATGTCACAGCTCTGGAACTGATGGATACAGTAGAACTTGAATACTTAGGGGATATACTTTTGGCAAATGAGGAGGCGAAGTGATTATGAAGGGAAAACTTACACTGGCACAGATTCGGGTTATTCTTATACTGGTAGCAGTTATGTTAATTGTTCTCACCTATTTCCTTGTTTACCAGACCAATATGGATAAGGCAGCTGATTTTGATAAGCGGACTGCCGATACGAACGAGCGGGTTGCCTATCTGGAAAGCCTGCAGCCGAAAGTGACAGATCTGGAGGTGTTTACATCTCTGTATGTAGATGATATTGAAGATTTTATTCAGTCGTTTCCGGTTAAGATCACCCAGCAGAAATCTGTTTATCTGATCTACCGTCTTATGATCAATACCGGGATTGATATTGAAAGCATTACTCCAGGGGAACAGATGCCGTTCTATTATAAAGGACAGATCACCGATGGAAATGCAGTTTCGGAAGAGAAGGAAGAGGAGACCTTATCAGAGATCACCGTTGTTGATATGGACCAGATGATTGGTTCAAACGCTACGTATACGATCAATTTTTCTGGCACGACCAAACAGGTATACAAAGCGCTGGATTGGATTACTGAAAACAAAGAGAAGCTTTCTGTGGGAGATGTAAATCTGGCTTTTGACAGGAGCAGCGGAAAACTGGCGGGCAGCATTGGAATTAATTTTTATTCCATGCTTGGAAACGGCGTACCCTATAAAGAAGTGGATATATCTGAGTTCACATTAGGGGTAGATAATGTATTTGGTGATTTCAGCAAGGATAAAGAGTGATTTTGATCCTGTGGAAAGGCGGTGTGAATGTGCGTTGTAAGGAATGGATAAAAGATGACAGTGGTTTTTCTTTGGTGGAGGTTATACTGGCACTTACTATATTGGCACTGGTAACACTGCCGGTTATAAACTATTTCACCTATTCATCAGTGAGGACCATCGATGGACGGGAACGTCAGACGGCCACGATGGCGGCGGAAGATGTGGCAGAAGAATTAAAGGCCTATTCTAATATCGAACAGATTGAGGAGCTGGTCGCGACGCCAATGCCGGGAGCAACGGCGGCACCTCCTGCTTCGGACTCTACATATTTGGTGAGAGTATTTTACAAATATTCCTATACGGTTCCAACAAATATGTCGGCAATAACGCCAGCGACGATCGAGAGCGGATTAAGCCGTGTGATCTGTCTGGACATCCGGGAGGGGAGCAATGTGCTTGCAGGTGCTGCGACACCGTCTCCGGCGCCTCTGGCTTCCCCTACGCCAACTCCGGACAGCACAGAGGCATGGTCCATCGATCCATCGCCCTTGCCAGAGTATACCGTGGAACCGGCGGCAGATCCTCTCCCCATGGATATCACACGTAATGTGGTGGTGAATAACTCAAAATATAAAGCAAAGGTTCATTTTGATTTCGATGTTTATGATAGTGATACCAAGACGAAAGACGGTTCGGATATCGATGCCCAGTATAACGATTACCATATTCCGAGTCCCAGCGAGGTGTATGGAAATACGAATGTCGTGGCAGCGGAAGATGATGAAGTGGACTCAGCGGTGAGCGAGATATACACGGATGTAATGGCGGCTTCGACTCCGGGACATGTGATCCAGAAAGAGGTGACCCTGGAGCAGACGGAGATCAGCAAATCCAAGCTGAAGAATATCTTTATCTTTTATAAACCTGCATGGGACAGCTCCAAACAGGAGCATTTTAAAGTAATCGGTGATCCGGCATTTACCGAAGAAGAGATGAAGAAAATTAATATTTATTTTACCTATCAGGATCTGTCTGTCCCCGCACCGGGAGAGACGCCGGATCCTTCCGTTGACCCGGCGCCGGGTGTGTCAGATATTGGTACATATGCCCTGCTCATGGACCAGAGCGATATCAACGCGGCGGTCCATGCAAAGTATTATTCCAACCTGAACCGGCCGGATTATCCGGATACTACGATTCATGCTAATTTTACGTTGCAGAAGAATTCATTAAATAAGTATGATTCTTATGTTTCCAAAGTGAAAAAGCGGCGCATTGGAAAGATGTATGTAGACATATTTCCGTCAAATGCACAGGAGTTTACAAAAGATAACGTCTTAGCTCATATAGAATCTACTTATGCAGAGTAACAGTTGATGGAGGGGTGCCGGATACGGAAAGGATGAATGGGGGGTTTTTCGATGGTTCAGAAATTAAGAAGCCTACTGAAAGAAAAACTGGATAAGATCAGAAAAGATGACAGCGGTTCTGCATTTATCTTTGTTGTGATCGGTGTTATGTTTGTATCAATTGTTGGAGCCACAGTGATGTCTGTGGCTACAAACTATGTAACGACGGTTATTGTGGATCACTATTCCACAGATAATTTTTATCAGACAGAGGGTTATCTGTCTGAGATAAGAAGCGGCATTGAGGAAATTGCCGGCAAGGAGAATGAAAAGGCTTATCTGGAGGTAGTGGAACACTATACGTCGCCAAAGATGACCAGCCAGATGAAAACCATATATGGGAAGAAGTATCTGACGGGGATCGTCAGGAAACTGAATCACGATGCGCTGGCTCCAACGGAAACTTCGGCAGAGATCAAGGAGATTGAGAAAAAGCCGGCTACGGGTTCCGTGGTGACTACGGACTGGGAACAGCTGAGTATGGATCTGATCAAAAAGATGTCCACCGACCCGTCTACATTGGGTTCAACCTATGGGACCAATGATCTCCGGTACCGTTTTGAGTATGATAAAGATGAAAAAGAACTATATCTGCTGATCCGGGGACTGACGATCAAATACAAAGACGATACGGACTATCAGTCCAGCGTAAAAACGGATATCAGGATTGGTGTACCGGACTACGCTTTTGAGGGGAACCGTACCTTTGAGGAGCTGAAGCACTATATTTCGATCAGCGATGATATTCTGCGTGTGGATACTGGTAATAACTCTTCGGATGCGACGGTTTCCGGAAATGTGTATTCTGGTACTGCAAAAACAATACAGAGTCCAAACGACGATGAAGATTCTGGAATCCAGATTCATCCAGAGACCAGGGCCGTGTTTAACAGCAAACGGATCATCAGCCGGGGCAATCTGAATATCTTTTCCGGTGCTGATGTAAAAATGAGCGGATTAAGCGGTATGACCAGCCTGGGAGAACTGTGGCTGAAAAATATTGTAGTTCGAAAGCCGGTGCCGGCGGTGGGAGCTTCCAGGACTTCAAATGTAAATATTAATGATAATGCGTATATTCTGGATGATACGAGTATTGAGGACGATAATGCCACAGTCAATCTTGGCGGAAATTATTATGGATATAGTTACAACCGGGATAATACAGATACATCAGGAGGAAGTGCCTCCCTGCGCTCCGATTACAGCAGCGCGATCCTGATCAATGGAAAGAATACCACGCTTACCTCCGATGGTCTGATGAAACTGATCCTGGCAGGAAGAACTTTTGTCCAGAGAAATAAAAAACTAGCGGACGGAAGTTATCAGCCCTCTGTGGACGATATTATGATGGGTGAATCCCTGGCAGTAAAGAGCAACCAGATTGCTTACCTGGTTCCAGAAGAGTTTATCCTGGACGGACACAATCCCCTTGTGGGATCAGAGGTAGGGGATGATACGGATGCCCGGAACAAGGTCAATATTGCTGCTTTGAGAAGTCTTGCTGTTGGAAACGCGGGAAAGACGATGGCAGATTTTCTGAAGGATGGGGAAGAGATCACAGCGAACTATGATAACAGCGGCCAGTATGTATACCTTTATCTGAATTTTAAGAGTGAGACGGCGGCGAACGAATACTTTTCCAACTATTATAACCAGGAAGAAGGAACTGCGCCAAATACGACCAAGCCCAATAAAGAATATCTGGATGACCGTGCACAGTCCTATATCGCTACCCTGGACGGAAGTATGAAGATATCTCCATCGCTCTATCTGATCGCAGGTAATATCGTACATGATTACTACAGTAATACCGGTGCGAAACAGCAGTCCCCGAATTATTATGACGGGACGAATAGGCCGGTTGACAAACTTTTGGCCGACGGACAGTCTAAGATGCGGAATTATCTCGGACTGCAGATGGCACTGCTTTCTTCTGGAAGTGAGAATGTGGCGGATGTCCGCGGAATGCTGGATGATAAGAACAAAGATGAACTGGTTAAAAATGTGGTGCTGAATATCATAGATACAAATGGAAAACCAGAAGAAGATGATAATGTGTTCGAGAAAGATGGCAGCCCTCTGCCAGACCGGTTTGACAGCGTGCCGGGATATGATGACTGGAAGATCATATGCAGGAATGACGATTATGTGATCGATCCCGGAACGGAGAAGGGGATTGTCCTCTGTGCTAAGAATGTGACGGTCAGCAGTAATTTTGAGGGACTGATCATTGCCGGAGGAAAAGTTTCTGTCACCGCTGCTGGAAGTTATAAGGCAAACCCGGCGGTTGTGGGAGACATATTAGATATAATCAAGAACCGTAAGGACAAAGAATGGTGGAAGTATTTCCGCTGTCTGGATGACAGAGAAAAACGTCCTGCGAATGTAGCTGAATGTATCAGTTATGAAGAGTGGGAGAGAAACTCTGATTGATGAAGGATGGAAAAAAGAAGGTGATGTTTATGAAAAAATTAGGGAACTCAGGTTTTACACTGATTGAGGCAATGATCGCCATGGCTATTGTTGCGATCATGATCGTAGGAGGGGTATCTGGATTTGGTTTTCTGGATCTTGCCAATGCCTCGAAGTGCTCTGCCAAGATTGATACGGGACTGACAAAACTCAAATCTCAGAATATGTCCAAAACATCATCTGTTTATATGCATCTTTACTATTATGATAACGATTATTATATATTGTTTAATGATTCGGAAACCTTTTCTCCCTCGGCTGCGAATTACTCGGAGGGAGAGATTGTTGGAAATGAGAAACTAAGGATTTATTTTGACAATCAGGATCTTTCTACGATTCCTGCCAGATGTGTATCCGTCGGTGTGAGAAGGAAAGATGGGGCTTTTACCAATACGGCGACCCCCACCAGTTCCATTAAGGTAGTCCGGGCATCCGATAGCGGCACAGCTCATGAGATCACGCTGGTAACCAGCACAGGCAAGCACTTTATTGATTGATCGCGATGACAGAGAAGAGGAGGGAAAGGAACGATGAAATTGAATAATAAGGGTTTTTCCCTGGTGGAATTAATGTTGGCGGTTGTCATTTCTACAGTTGTTTTTGGGGCCATTACAGCACTTATCGCCTTTTCTTCCAGAAGCATGCGGGATACGAATGCAAGAGTGGAGATTCAAAATCAGGCCAAGGATGCATTGAATCATATCGAGAGCTATAGTTTAGAGGCGGAGCGGGCATACTGGGACAAACTGGAACGTATTCTTATTCTGTTTTATGACGAAAAAGAAGGCAGCCAGATGATCAAAGATTTGGACAGTGGGAAAAAGACATTAGCAGATATAAAGGATATGCGGTCGGATTCTTATGTTTACTGGTTTAAGAACAACGATGGAGTTGAAAGCATTGGCGGAGATTATAGTGTGTATTTTGGAAAATGTTCCCCCGCATCTTCCCCGGCTCCGACACCGGGACCGGCACCCACACTTATCCCGGGAGCAACACCTACGCCGGCACCGCCTGTTGCAGCTATGCCGAGTATTGTTGACGTATCACAGATCACTGCGATCAACAGTCAGGAGGATCTGCTGAAAAATTATCTTCTGGCAGACGAGGTGAAAGAATTTGATTGTAAGGTTCTAAAGAACGAAGCCTCAAAAAAATATGTTCTGGATGTGAATCTGGTATTTGATGATAGTGTAGTACCGGAATATAGCTGTGGAAAAAGGATTTATTTGAGAAATCAGTAGAAAGGAGCACGGATTATGAAGGGAAAAAGAAATGTACATAGTAAAAAGAACCGTTTGAGGCGGGGCATGATGTATGGTGGTTTTACTGTGCTGCTTACCTGTGTGATCGTTACCGCGTATTATTTGATATCAAACGGCGTCATTTTTGGTAAATATGTCGCAGATGAACCATATATCGCGCAGAAATATATTGATAATCCGGAACTGGTGAAGACAGAGACAGAGGCAAATCCGGATCTGACGGTGACTGCTAAGAATTCTTATAAATCTTTGAAAAAGACGGCTCCTCTTGTTCAGACCGATTCAGGGGAGAAAATGATGGAATATCTGGGATTTCAGGAGAAGGAGGCAGATACCGGGAGTTCGCAGTTTTCGGGAAAGCGCACCATTATGTTTGATCTGGAAAATAAACTGCGTATCGGAGATCTTTACACTTCCGTTTCCATTCTGGCAAAAGATAGTGGAAAGAGACTGAAAGTATATTCTGCCGAATTTACAAAGACCAGAAAAGAGGATTCGGAGAAAAGGGTTCTTACTCTGTTTTCAGCCAATGAGTCCATTGTAACAAAAGACAACGAGAGCTGCCGGACGGATGCGGTCTGGAATGCAGATTCCAGTGTCAGCTTTACTACAAAAAATCCGGATAAAAACGGAGGCATGCGTTTTTATGTAGACGGTGTAAAAAAAGAAGCTGTGAACCTGAAAGAGTACCGCTATTTAAAAGTTGTAGTAGAGACGGAAGAAGAGACGGAGGTTATGATCCGCGGCTATAAAGGGCTGCCTGAGGTTCCGGAGACCAATGGTTCCACACAGAAGGGAACGAAGGATAATCCTCTTGTTCTTCTGGAGATCGTACCGGAGATGTCACAGCAGGCCTATTCCCTTCTTGTGTCTTCACAGGAAGAGGGACTGCCTTTTGATCCTCTGGAGTTTAGTTATGAGGTAATGGAAAAAGGAAATAATGTAGGCTTTTTGGACAATGGTTCCTGCCATAAAGATCAGATTGATAATAATCTATATGCCTTTCAGGATGCGCTGGTCGGGGATGGATGGAAACCTGGTGACGGAGCCAACGGAAAGTTGTTTGATAATACCAATATTAAGGAACTGGGCGGCTGGTTTAATAACAATAACGGTGGATTTGAAATTTATAATCCCAATGGTACGGTGATAGGTGCTGCCAAAACCCATGGACATGGACAGCATGATCGTACGAAAGCGCCGCTGTTTTATCTGGGGACCTATTATACAGTGGAAATGAGAAAGGATAAAAGTTTTGCTTCCGAGATCTCCAACGGACAATCGAAAAAATCGATTGCTGAGATCCAGTCCGCACATCCGGAGGATTTTGTAGATAAAGATGGAGATGAGATTCCATTGAAGTATCTTAAACATGACGGGCAGTGGAAGTGGAGCTATGAAAAGGATCCAGAAGACAATAAAGAGTACACGGTAAAATTTGAGAGCGATGCCCCGGCAGTGGAGACAGATTATGAAAAACTGAAAGATGGCAAGATGACTGTAACCGAGTTTGCAAAAGCCCATCGTGAGCTCTTCGCTAAGACAACAAAAGGGGATGAAGTTTTAGATAAGGAGATCGAGCGCACCGACAGCTGGAAACACGAGAAAAAATCTGAAATGATCGGGTATTTCGTGTTTGTAGGCAACGGAAAAGGTGATTTTTCCGTTGGTCCTTACGAGGCTCCGAATAAAAAAGTGCAGCCCTGGGAAGATAAATCCCAGAACCGTTGGAAGTATTACGAAAAACTCAGTGATATCCCAGCAGATATAACATACAATGAGATCTGGCCGGAAGGGAAACAGGGCTGGGAAGTACAGAACGCATTTAATAATCTGAAAGTGGGAGACGGATTTCCGGCGACATTAACCGGAGCGACTTCCATACAAAATTCGGATCAGAAGTTAAAGGTCAGTACTGTTTATACTTTTAAGTATAAATACGATGGATATATTTTCCGCTTTGAACTGATTGGCGTTAAGTTTAATGATATCCTGAAGCGGTCCCTGTTCTATTTTGAGGATCAGAAGGACAGTGATGGAAAAGTTATCCGAACGGCGGATGAGCAGTATGATGACACTTATATCAAGGTAATTACATTGACGCCGTCCATGATCAACCAGATGGACCAGGGAGATAATCCTGACACACTGGATATCGTAGAGCGGGCAGATATGTTTTATATTTCTACCTATGATACAGGAACAAATGGCATCAATTCTTTGATGGATTCTTATTATAATTTTGCAGATCCGTCGAGAAATAAAAACAGCTGGAAGTCATTTAATGGGGAACTCGCTTCTTTTCATGAAAATGACCTGGAGTGGGTGGATTGTATGAAGATCATCAAGCGGCTCAGCGGGGATTCTTCGTTGCCGATGGTTTACTCCCGGCAGATGGGCTTTATGCTTGATGGCGGTGTGAAGAGAGATGGTGCTGCGGATATTCATATGTATATGGATGATAAATGTGCATGCGACCTGCGCCCGGGAAACCTGAACAATCTTACAAAGTTATATTTGATCACCACCCAGTTTGACTTATCGGCGGATAAGGCCAGGCCCAACAACCAGATCCAGTATATTCAGACATTTATGGATGATGTGTATGGAAATATTAAGCAGGTGCCTTTGGCAGAGGACAGTGCCAGAGATCCAGATTCAGCCAAATATACCGGATTCTATATGCGAAAGTTATGTCAGGATACAGGGCATACCGACGAGAAGGAAAAACAGAAATGCTATTATATGTGGAATATACTTACCTTTCTGCCGGAAGTGGCGACAGAACCGCCAGAGGGGTCCTTATATGAGAGCAATCATTTGGGAATAAAGATAGAGAATTTCCTTAAGTATGGTTTCCTGAAATCTTCATTGGAGGTAGGGGCAAATACCAGTACGGATGCGTACATACAGGGGTACCACCTGGGCGGAAATAAAACGAGTATGGGCGGTATTACTGGTACCATTGATCCAGAGAACGATTATCAGAATGTGGTAATGATCCATGATCCAGGGCATCCTGCAAATGGTAACTTCTCCATTTTTGAAAATGCGGTTGCTGATTTTGCAAACTGGATCAATCATTTGATCCTGAACAATGGAACTCCAGTTACTCCTACAATGGGATTTTCCGTCATAAATAACAAGGATACCAGAAAATATTATCAAAAGATCTCCAATGATTGTGTGCTTATTGATTATAGTCAGTCGGCAGAGTATAAAAGTGATAAAAAACTGTTGCTTTTCTGTAGTTTGAATAATTCAGATAATGAAGAGACATCTGTGATTACTTCAGTGACATTTATCAATGAGAATGATTCATCAAAAGCACCGATCAAGCTGACGCCGGAGAATTTAGAGGGCAGTCCATTTGAAATGGAAGATATCGATTTTGATAAGCCACAGAACCTTTTTGAAAAGATCAAAGGGTATCCTGTTCCGGAAAAACAGACATTGAGTTTCCGGCTGCCATTTATGAGGTCTGACTGGCAGGATGGTTACGATAAGATACGTATCGAATGGGTGGCGAGGTCATCCAAAGAGACGTCATCTAAGTATATTGCTTACCAGAATCCTTTGGACCCGGATGATGACAGTCAGGTTGAGACGTCTAAGCAGTTTGCTGAAGTCACAATAGGAGAACGAGGATTATTCGCCCTTCAATAAAATTATTAATATAAACAGTTCAGATACCTGTGTCTGGTTTGGGGCGCAGGTATCTTTTTACGCGAAGTGCGACGCTTGTGGTTGTAAAAATTGGAGGATTATTATGCCAAAGAAAATTGCCGATATAAAATATGAGTTTGAACATGCTGCAATGGAAGAATGGAATCTGTTATTTGATCAATATAAGGAAGACGGGAGATCCGGTGTCGCGAAATTGATAATGACGTACCAGAGAAAGCAGAAAGCCTATGAAGATGAGTGCCGGCGTCTGGAAAGGATGCAGGAATTTGAAGAAAAATATGGAAATGATTTTACTTGTATCTGTGGGATTGATGAGGCAGGCCGGGGTCCCCTGGCTGGTCCCGTAGTGGCAGGGGCTGTCGTGCTTCCCAGGGATTGTAAGATATTGTATCTTAATGATTCCAAAAAGCTCAGTGCAAAACGAAGAGAAGAATTATTTGATGAAATAAAAGAAAAAGCGGTATCCTATGGAATAGGCATGGCTTCGCCGGAGAGAATTGACCAGATCAATATCCTGCAGGCCACATATGAAGCGATGACACATGCTGTGCAGGATTTACAGGTAGTTCCAGACCTGCTTTTGAATGATGCGGTGACGATCCCCCAGCTTCCCATAAAGCAGCTGGGCATCATCAAGGGAGACGGAAGAAGTGTATCGATCGCGGCGGCAAGCATTATGGCAAAGGTAACCAGGGACCGGTTGATGACAGAGTTTGCGGAAATGTATCCGGAATATGGATTTGAGGGTCACAAAGGCTACGGTTCCTCTGCACATATAGAAGCGTTAAAGAAATACGGACCCTGTCCGATCCATAGGAGGACATTTATAAAAAATTTTGTGAGGTGATTTAGTAATGGCAGAATTTGATCCTAAAAAGACGGCAGTAGCCCTTGAATACGAGCCAGGGGAGCAGGCACCGAAAGTAATTGCCACTGGAAGAGGGCATATCGCGGATAAAATCATTACTGAGGCAGAAAAGGCAGATGTACCGGTCCATAAAGATGAAAAACTGGCAAAAAGCCTTTCAATCCTGGATGTCGGAGAATATATCCCTCCCGAATTGTATGGTATTGTGGCAGAAATACTTATCTATGTAGACGGGATGGAAAAAATCCAGAGAAAATTGGATAAACGGTAAAAAGTACTTGCGAAAATTAGTAAAGATTGCTATACTAAACATAGAAAAGCAAAAGAAATTCTATCATACTTGCAGTTCTGCACTTCGGTTATGATTTCAGAAATACTCTTGCTTATCATTCCAATAAGAATCGAACAGGCAGGGGTATTTGATGGAAGCAGTGCCAGGGATAAGATTTTATGAAATAGGGGATTTTATTTTTTGCTGGTATAGTTTATTTGCCTCCTGCCAGAGTGTGTCTAAAAATTGCTTTATGCAGGCTGTGCGTCATAATTTATAAGAGAGTTATGACGAATAAGTTTTCAGACATGTCCTAGATAAGGGAGGAACGTTATTGACGAAACAGGTGGGAATAAAGAATTATATGGAACGCCGGAAGAAGATACAGGGACTGAATCTGACCAGTGATTTGTTTTTCTCGGTAGTCTTTGAGGATCATCTGGCTTTACAGGATGTATTGCGGATTTTAACGGGGATTTGTGATCTGCGGGTGATACGCACAGAACCCCAGAGAAGTTACCGGAACTTATATGGACATAGCTCGATACTTGATATCTGGGCTGAGGACTCTCAGAAAAGGCAGTATAATATTGAACTTCAGATCGCTGAGGACGAGGATCATCTGAAACGTTCACGATTTATCCAGAGCCGGATCGACAGCCGGGTGCTGGGAACAGGCACCAGTTATGCGGATCTGCCAGATCTGTATCTCATATTTATTACAGAAAAGGATTTTTTACATACGCAGACGGGCTGTTCCGAAATAGTTCGTATAATAAAGGGAACCAGCCGGGAGATACCGAATGGGGTACATGAGATTTATGCCAATTTAACGTTTCCAGCGTCAACAGTGGAGCAGACTGCACTGTTGGAATATATAAAAAATACAACAATAGTTTTTTCGCCGGATACAGTAAAGTTTGAGAATTTAAGAAAAAGAGTAGCATATTTGAAAGAAGAAGAGAAAGGTGTGAGGTATATGTGTGAATTTGCAGAAGAGCTGCTGGCAGAAGGAAGAGAAGAAGGACGCGAGGAAGGACGAGTGGAGACAACGGAACGAATAAATCGTCTAAACGTTTGTTTGGCAGAGGATGGAAGAACGGAAGAAATCATAATGGCGGCAAAGGATCTGGTTCTACAGGGGTTACTGATGGAGGAGTATGGTATATAAGTATATAAAAATACAGCCTTGCCTGATATATAATATATGCCTGATTGATAGGTTGTGCTGATTTGACAACATCAGATATATATGATAAGATAGAAAAAGATTGAGGATATCTCATGAAGGGGTACACCACCGCGGGTGTAGCTTTCATGTGCTATCCTCTTTTTGCGCGTTAGCTTTGAGCCTCGCACTCTGAAAACATATGGTCACATGTGCTTGCACAATGTGACCGGTATGTTTTTCAGAGTATGCGGCGAATGCCGCGACCGGTCACAGAAGCGAAGCGCTGTGACTGGTGCGA
>CAMTDY010000053.1 GCA_947070915.1 uncultured Roseburia sp. | reverse complement strand
GCTGTAATATGGCAAAAGAAATCAGAGAAATTTTAGAAGGGACAGGCATTCCTTTTATTGTGCAGCAGTTCTCCAGCGGAAGGGAGCTGCTAAATGCCATAGAAAATTTTGATATCGTTTTTTGGGATATCATGATGTGCGGGATCAACGGCATGAAAACGGCGCAGCTTTTAAGAGATAAGGCATTTGACAAAATACTTGTTTTTGTATCAGGAAGCCGGGAATATGTTTTTGAGGCATATGACGTTGAAGCCTTTCAATATCTGGTAAAACCGGTGGATCATCTGAAATTAGAAAGAGTTTTGCAAAGAGCAGTAAAAAAACTGGAAAGTGATCCCAAGGAATTTATGATGATCCATCAGGATAGAAGGAAAAAAAGCTGTACTTAAGAGATATTTTTTTTTGTGGGATTTCTGATTAGCTTGACGGCGCAAATTAGAATAAAAACCTCATTTCCGTGGTTATAACCACATAATTCAAAAAATTTTATAGTATAATCAGGGACATAAAATCAAGGAGGAATGCAGAATGATTAGGAAGATTATAAAAATTGATGAAAACAGGTGTAACGGCTGCGGTGCATGTGCCTCGGCCTGCCACGAAGGGGCGATTGAAATCATTGGCGGAAAAGCAGTGCTTACCCGTGAGGATTACTGTGACGGTCTGGGCGACTGTCTTCCAGAGTGTCCGGCTGGTGCCATAAGCTTCGAGGAACGGGAAGCGCCCGCATATGATGAGGCTGCTGTTCTTGCCGCAAAACAAAAGAAGGCGAAGGAACAGGACATAAAAATGCCCCATGCTGGCTGCCCGGGTACACAGGCACGCCAAATAGATCATCCGAAAACGGAAAATACCTTTTCCCATAAACCGACATTGGTTTCACGGCTTGGCCAGTGGCCCTGCCAGATTAAGCTGGCCCCTGTGAATGCCCCTTATTTTAACGGAGCAAAACTGCTGATTGCGGCTGACTGTACTGCGTATGCTTATGCAAATATCCATGAGGATTTTATGAAAGGGAAAGTTACATTGATCGGTTGTCCAAAACTTGACTCTGTTGATTACAGTGGAAAGATAATGGAAATAATAAGGAATAACGATATAAAAAGTGTTACCGTCCTGCGGATGGAGGTTCCCTGCTGTGGCGGGCTTGAGATGGAAACAAAAAAAGCCCTGCAGGAAAGCGGGAAATTCATTCCGTGGCAGGTCATAACTGTATCCATTGACGGTAAGATTCTTGATGAATAGGAGAAGTGCATTATGTACAAAAACATCGAAAAGCAGATAACATTACAGTTGAAAGACCAGATTGACTACCAGCCTGGTCAGGTGGCCAGCAAAACGCTTGTGCAGAATGATAAGGTCAGTATGACAATCTTTTCATTTGACAAGGGAGAAGAAATCTCCACCCACAACTCGGAAGGAGATGCGATGGTGACTGTTCTGGAAGGGATCGGGCGCTTTACTGTTGGAAATGAAGTTTTTTTGCTAAAAGAAGGTGAGACGCTGATCATGCCAAAAGATATCCCCCATGCTGTGTATGGTGAGGAGAGATTCAAAATGCAGCTTACCGTTTCCTTTTGATTTCATAACGTAAGGAGGAATATGTGATGTTAACCATCAGATATTTAGAATCATCTGACAAAGCATTCTGGTATCGTCTGGATCAACATTTACCGGAAAAGGAGTTTGATAATAAAGTAGAGACGAAACGAGGTTATGTTTTGTTGTTAAATGATAAGCCCATCGGTTTATTAAGGTACAATCTATTTTGGGACAATACTCCCTTTTGTACCATGGTTTTTGTGGACCAGGAATATCAGGGAAAGGGTTATGGCAGAAAGCTGATCGAATACTGGGAACAGGATATGAAAGCGCAAGGATATAAAATGCTGTTAACATCTACACAGGTAGATGAAGAAGCGCAGCATGTCTATCGAAAATTAGGGTATAAGGATTGTGGAGGATTTGTAATCGATATCCCTGAATTTGCACAGCCGATGGAGATGTTTTTTATTAAATCCATCTGATGGCAAGGCGTGGGTGCCATCATTTGTTCATAACTGCGCCCTTCCTCTCATATAGATAGAAGAGAGATGGCAGGCATTAGGAGCTGATCTGAGTCTGTCTGTGGGGGAGGACAGGATATGAGCTTTAAAGAATTTATAAAAAACCGGAAGAAAAAAGCAGTTTTGTTTTTTTTGGCCGGTTTTTTTTCCGGTGGAATTTTATATTATCTATGCCAGAAGCCGGCGGGAGAGGCTCTGGCACATATGGAGGAAAATATGCTTCTCTGGGCGATGGAGGAGCAGGACTTTGTCCAGGCTCTTCTGTTTGTGATATGGGAGCGGGCCAAGGTGTTTTCTGTCCTGTGGCTGGCGGGGTATACAAAGATATATAAGTTCTACATCCGTGTCTTTATTATATTTACCGGGCTGCAGTCTGGTTTTCTGCTTACCTTCTTTGTCATGATGCGGGGGACAAAAGGTATTTTATTCTGGCTGATCACCGGAGTTCCCCATCTGTTTTTTCTGGTGCCTCTTTATATCTATTCCTTCTACCGGATACTGGAACGAAGAAGGGAAAAACAGATGCCTGCGGTCATCGTGATCCTTTTGGTGTTTGTCCTCAGCTGCGTGCTGGAGGCACGGATCAATGTGCCGCTGGTTCAGTGGATGTACCGTTCTTGATCTTTTTTTCTGTAGGGTTCATCGGATGCTTTGTTCACATTTTGGTAACATAAAGATAGTACAATAAGTGAGTATGTTAGCTCGATGGCGCTAATTTGGCCCCGTCAGGCTGGTCCGGCAGCGGACGGAACGAACTTATTGGTTAAGGAGGTAGGGTTTTGATTGAGGTAAAAAATCTGGTGAAGCGATATGGAGACCGCGATGTGGTGGATCATCTGAGCTTTACCGTGGAGAAAGGACAGATTGTCGGTTTTCTGGGACCGAATGGTGCCGGCAAATCGACAACCATGAATATAATTACCGGTTATATATCCCCGTCGGAGGGAGATGTGACGGTGAACGGCTATGATATTTATGATGAGCCGGAAAAGGTGAAGGCGAGCATTGGATATCTGCCAGAACAGCCGCCCCTCTATCCGGACATGAAGGTAGGGGAATATCTGAATTTTGTGTCAAATCTTAAGGGCGTGAAAAGCAGTGATAAGGAAAAATCGGTGCGGAAGGTCATGCGGGCGACGAAGATACAGGATGTGTCCGAGCGGCTGATCAAGCATTTATCGAAGGGATATAAGCAGAGAGTGGGCCTGGCCGGGGCGATGATCGGAGACCCGGAGATCCTGATTCTGGACGAGCCCACGGTGGGGCTGGATCCCAAGCAGATCCTGGAGATCCGGAATCTGATCCGGGAGCTCAGCAAAGAGCACACCATCTTACTCAGCTCCCATATTATGCAGGAGGTAAGCGCCGTCTGCAACCAGATCATGATCATCAATCAGGGGAAAATGATCCTCTCCGATGTGCCGGAAAATATTCCGGGCCACATCGCCCAGACCAATGACATTACCTTTAAGGCGAAAGGAAATAAGGATCTGATCAAGAGTGTTATAGAAAAAATAGAGAATATTACCTACTCCAAAGTGCTGGGTACCGGAGAGGCAGAGGTGTATCAGATTGAACTCTCCAGCCCTGTGAAATTTGACCCCAGGGAAGAGATATTTTATGCCTTTGCCGAGGCGAAGTGCCCGATCCTGGAGATGAATCTGAAAGTTCCTACCCTGGAAGAAGTGTTCCTGCGCCTGACAGGAGAGGGAACCCGTCAGTACGGTGGGAAGATGACGAAGGATGAAAAGAAAAAAATGAAAGCCAAACGAAATCAACCGAAGATAGAAACTGATTCAGAAGCAGGGGAGGAGGTTCAAGATGCTGGCAATCTATAAAAAAGAATTACGATCTTATTTTACATCGATGATCGGCTGGATATTTATCGCCTTCTTTCTGGTTCTGGCCGGACTGTATTTTATGGTATACAACCTGATCAATGGGTATACAGATTTTTCTGTTATCTTTCAGGGAATGCAGATGTTTTTTATACTTCTACTGGTGCCGGTGCTTACCATGCGTATCATCGCAGAAGAGAACAGACAGAAGACCGATCAGTTATTATACACCTCACCGGTCTCGGTGACGAAGATCATTTTAGGTAAATATTTCGCCCTGGTGACTCTTCTGGCTATTGCCATGCTGATCCTCAGTGTGTATCCTCTGATCCTGTCGGGACTGGTAAAAGGTGTAGCCACGGGGACAGAGCATGTGGATTTTGCCATCGCCTATGGAAGTGCACTGGGATTTTTCCTGCTGGGTTCTGCCTATATCGCCATTGGTATGTTTATCTCTTCCCTGACAGAGAGCCAGGTGATCGCAGCGGTGGCATCCGGCGTCATCATGATCTTTACGTATCTGATGAGCAGCCTTGCGGTGATGCTTCCCACGGGACATACTTTTGTATTCTGGTTTCTGGCAGTACTCGTGCTGATCCTTGCCTTCGTACTGAATATGTGGATCCACAACGGATGGCTCTCGGCGCTGATCGGAATTGTGGCAGAGGCGGGGCTGGCAGCTGCTTTCATATTAAATACAGAGGCATTTGATAATCTTCTTGGAAATACGCTGAGCTCGATCTCCATCGTGGACCGGTACAGCAATTTTGCACTGGGAATATTTGATGTCAGTGCATTGATCTATTATATCAGTGTCAGTTTTCTGTTTGTATTTATTACGATACAGCGGATCAAGAAAAAAAGGTGGAATTAGTGTATGGAGGACAAGATGAAAGATGTAAAAAAGAGCTTTAAAAACCGTAAGTTCAAGATGGGCGGCTATCAGACCCTCGTTATGGTGATCGTCATCGTGCTTGTGGTGGTATTAAATCTTATAGTTAATAAATTGAATATTTCAGTAGACCTCAGCAGCGATAAAAAATATACGCTGACAGAGGATACGAAAAAGCTGGCACAGGGCATAAAAGATAAAGTAAAGCTGTATTATATGTGCCAGGAGGGCAACCAGCAGAGTGTGATCGAGAAGGTTCTGGAGCAGTACAACGGACTGGGAAATATTGAGGTGGTAGACAAGGATCCGGTGGTTTACCCGAATTTTTCCAAGCAGTTTACCGACGATGAGATTCAGGACAATGATGTGATCGTGGTAAATGAGACAAAGGATAAAAAACGGCTGGTGCCGGCTGCTAAAATGCTGGTGCAGGATATGGATTATATGACTGGCGGATATAAGAATACGCTGGATGCAGAGGGACAGATCACGGCGGCGCTGCAGATCGTGACCAGTGACACGGCCAATAAGCTGTATTATACTTCCGGCCACGGAGAGGGAGAGATCGGCAGCAGTTTCCAGGAGATCCTGGATAAGTCCAACATCGATTCAGCAGAACTTGCCACAGCTTCTGCCAAAAGCATTCCGGAAGACTGCCGGATCCTTCTGATCAATGGCCCGGTGTATGACTTCACCGGGGAGGAATATAATCTTCTTTCCGATTATCTAAAAAATGGCGGAAAGGCGATGATCTATATCAATGCGCTGCCGGAGAAGGAAATGACAAATTTTTATAAACTTCTGGCAGACTATGGAGTCAATGTAGAAGATGGATTTGTGCTGGATGCGGAAGGAGCAATATCCCAGCAGAACCCGACGGCCTTTGTGGGAAATGTGCAAGATCACGAGATCACAGAAGAACTTACGGAAAGCGCTCCGGTGATCGTTCAGGGAACCAAGGGCCTGACGGTTCAGAGTGATGTGAGAAGCACCCTGACTGTGGATCCGCTGCTGACCACGACAGATTCTGCTTTTTCCAAGACCAATGAAAAAGCGACGACGCTGGAAAAGGAAGAGAAGGATATCAGCGGACCTTTTGCGGTGGCGGCAGCCATTACGGATGTGTATGCAGAAAACACCCAGGGGCAGGGAAAGGCGACGAAGATCGTTCTGTTTGCCTCATCCAATTTCAATGCGGACACTTATATATCCAGTAACCAGTTCGGAAACCGCTCGGTGGTGCTTCAGTCTGCCGCCTGGCTCACAGGGGGCGAAACTGCCACATTGGCGATTCCGACAAGGAGCCTGAACATGGAGACGGTGATGATCCAGGAGGGTGACCGTGTATTCTTTACGGTCGTTCTTGTGGTGATACTTCCTCTTGTTCTGCTGGCGGCTGGTTTTGTGATCTGGTTCAGAAGGAGGAAGAACTGATGTCAAAGGGAAAGAAGCAGGCACTCACCCTGGCGGGGCTCTGTGTATTAATGGCAGCAGCCATTGCCTTGTATTTTCTTGTGCCCCAGGGAGAGGATAAGAATGCCGGGGAACAGGAGAGCACCTCAGAGACGGTGCGGGTTTTTCATGTGGAGAAAGACAATATCACGGCGATCTCCGTCTCCAGAGAAGGAAAAGACCCCGTTTCCCTGTGCAAAGAAGAAGGGGGATGGAAACTGGAGGATCTCCCGGAGGCTCCTGTGGACCAGGAAGCGGTGGAGGGCATGTTCCAGGCTCTGAGTCCGGTGACAGCCACAAAAGAACTGGCAGGAGACAGTGGCAGCAAACAAGAGTATGGTTTGGAAAAACCACAGATGACGGTAAAGATAACTACATCCGATGGTAAGTCCCAGGAGATCCGTTTTGGGGATACGGTTCCTGTCAGCGGCGGTAATTACGGAATGACAGCAGAGAGCGATAAGATCTATACATTTACGGATGCACTGTACAATTCTCTTTATGTAGAGAAAAATACTCTGATCGCCAAAGAGGAGATCAAAGATATCAACGCCGATTACCTGACGAAGATTTCCATAAAAAATAAAAATAAAACAACTTTTTTGGCGGAAATTGTTCCAGATGATAAGAAAGTGGATGCCTATACAAACTGGGTGATCTCAGAACCTTATAAAAAGCCTCTGGCGGGATCCTCTACCAATGACTGGGCGACGCTGCAGGGCTTTTATACGGCGGTTTCTTTTGACGAACTGGTGGAATACCAGTGTTCCGACAAGAAAAAATATGGCCTGGATGATCCGGCAGCAGAGATCCAGGTGGGCTATTTTGACCTCAAAGACGGTTATGAGATCCCAGAGGAAAAAGAAGATTCTGATTCGGCGTCCACGGTGGGAAAGAGCAGCAATAAGGCAAATGTTGTGCCAGAGGAGTACCAGGATACCAAGGGCTACACCTTGTATGTGGGGAAAAAAGATGAAAATGGAAGTTATTATGTGAGCCTGAAAGGTTCCCAAAATGTGTATACCCTGTCCGCAGACAAAGCGGAGAACATGATGGGGGCGGACGCCTACACCTATATGGACCACAGCGTATATTCCACTCTTGCCTCGGACATAAAAGGCTATGAAATGACAATAGGGCGTTCCGGCAAAAAGATCACAGTAACCCATGATTCCGAACAGGGCGAGGACGGCAAGGAGAAAAATATCTGGACTCTGAATGGAAAAACAGTGCCCGCGGACAAAGAAGATGAATTCCTGACACCGTATTCCAAGGCATTTTTACTGGAGTTTACTTCCGCGGCGAAAGATTCTGTCAAACCAGAGAGCAAAGATCCTGTGCTGACTGCGTTATACCATGAGGAGGGGCGGGATGTGACAGTCCGTTATCTGCCCTATGACGGTACGAATTTTTACCGGGTTGACAAGGATGGAATGGATTATTTTCTCGTGGATAAGATGTCTGTGGATGCGGTGATCGAGGCATTTGAATCCCTGTCTGACCTTGACCTGCAGGAGAAAAAGTAATATAATCATACAGAAATCAGTGTCAGCCAGAATGGAGGTAATTATGAAGGCTAAGACTTGTTTATACAATACTCTTTCCAAAAAGGTGGAAGAATTTGTACCGAATGAACCGGGAAAGGTGGCTATGTATACCTGCGGACCGACGGTGTATCATTTTGCCCATATCGGCAATCTGAGAAGCTATATTATGGAAGATGTTCTGGAAAAATATCTCCGTTTTGCAGGGTATGATGTGAAGCGGGTTATGAATATTACAGACGTGGGGCATCTGTCCAGTGACGGGGATACCGGAGAGGATAAGATGCTGGCAGGTGCAAAGAGAGAACATAAATCTGTTATGGATATCGCCAGGTTTTATACCGAAGCATTTTTTCATGACTGTGAAAAGCTGCGGATCAAGCGTCCGGATGTGGTGGAGCCGGCGACGGGCTGTATCGGTGAGTTTATTCATATGATCGAAGTTCTTCTGGAAAAGGACTATGCCTATGTAGCAGGGGAAAATGTATATTTTGATACCTCTAAGCTGGCGGATTATTATGTTTTGTCTTCCCAGAAGGAGGAGGAACTCCAGGTAGGCGTCAGGGATGATGTGGAGGAGGACACCAATAAGAGAAATAAGACGGATTTTGTCCTCTGGTTTACCAAATCCAAATTTGACAACCAGGAGCTCAAATGGGACAGTCCCTGGGGCGTCGGATATCCGGGATGGCATATCGAGTGTTCCAGCATCAGCATCAAGCATCTTGGGGAGTATATGGATATCCATTGCGGCGGCGTGGATAACATTTTTCCTCACCACACCAACGAGATCGCCCAGAGTGAAGCCTATCTAGGACATAAATGGTGCAATTACTGGTTCCATGTGAATCATCTCAATACCAGGAGCGGCAAGATGAGCAAATCCAAGGGCGAATTTCTCACAGTGTCCCTTCTGGAAGAAAAGGGCTATGATCCGATGGTTTACCGGATGTTCTGTCTCCAGTCCCATTACCGCAAACCGCTGGAATTTTCTTTCGAGGGCCTGGACAATGTGGCGGCTGCCTATGAGAAGCTGATGAAGCGGGTGGCAGCAGTACCGGAGGAAGGCGAAGCGGAAGATGGAAAAGTAGAAGAATACCGCATAAAGTTTGCTGAGGCCCTGGGAAATGACCTGAATACTTCTATGGGACTTACGGTACTCTATGACGCCCTCAAGGAAGATATGCCGGGGGCAGCCAAGAGGAAGATCATTAGAGAGATGGACAGCGTATTATCCCTGGGGCTGGAACGGGCATGGGAGAGAGAAGAGGATGAGGTGGACGAAGAACTGTCTGCCTATGTGGAACAGAAGATCGCAGAGCGCGCGGCGGCAAAGAAGGAGAAAAATTTTGCCAGGGCGGATGAGATCCGGGATGAGCTGAAGGCAAAAGGCATTCTTATAAAGGATACAAGAGAAGGCGTTGTGTGGTCCAGAGAGTAAATAAAATACGGAGACAAGAAAACAAGGAGTGATGGAAGTTCATTTCTTGTTTTTTTGTGCAAACAGAACCAAGGAGCTTGAAAAGGAGGGTGGATTTTTGTATACTATAGTAAAATACAAAATGAAAAGAGGCTTATGTAAATGGTAAAAAAATTAGTTAGTGGTGTGCTTTTGGGAGCGCTGGCCGTATCCCTTGTTATGCCGGGCGCAGACGCCTGGGCGGCGAAAAAAACTTCCCTGAAGCAGAAAAGGATCACGATTTTTGCGGGAAAGACGAAAAAGATCCAGATCAGGAACAAGAAGAAAAAGAGAAAGTATGTCTTTTCTTCCAGCAAAAAGAAGATTGCCTCTGTTAACAAAAACGGGATGGTTCGTGGGAAAAAGGCCGGGAAGGCTGTGATCACGGTAAAAGAGACCTATCAGGTCAAAAAGAAAAAGAAAAATAAGGTTATTGGAAAGGTGAAGGTGACGGTGAAGAAAAAAACAGTACCTGTGAAAAAGACACCGGTTCCGGTGCCGGGTCCTACGGCGCTGCCATCTACAGCACCAGTCATCAATCCGCCAGCGGCTTCCCATGGCCCGTCTGCGGATGTCAAGACAGAGCCGGCATTTTATGTGTCACCGGAGGGGGATGATCACGGCGATGGTTCCAGCTCACATCCATTTAAGACGCTGGCCCGTGCCAAAGAGGCGGTACGCGGTCTGGATAAGTCAAAGGGCGATATCATAGTAGAGATCGCAGATGGATTTTATCCGGTGGAGGACACCATTCTATTTGACTCAAAGGATTCCGGGACGGAACAGGGGGCTGTGATCTACCGGGCTGCCGAGGGGGCGTCTCCTGTATTCAGCGGCGGCAGAAAGCTTGAAGCCAGCTGGCAGAAAGCAGAAGATGTGAACTGGCTCCGTGACGGAGTGACTGCTTATAAAGTTCCCTTGGAGCGCTCTGAAAAGCTGCGTGCGATCTATGTGAACGGGGAGCGTGCTTCCATGACCAGCAAGTCACAGAAACCAGTTAAGGCCGTTGGTGCTGGCAGCTATACGGTAACCAAAGGACAGGCGGAATGGGCATGGGCTCCGAGTACGACAAAGATCTATACCGGTGCTGTATTTTCCGCGGCTTTTGGACTGCCGGCAGATACAAGAAATCCACAGAATATTGAGCTGGAGTCTGGTTCTACCTGGGCGCAGCAGCTGGTTTGTGCTGAGTCCCTTTCCCTGACGGAAGAGGGGGATACCCAGGTGAATCTGCAGATGCCTTACGGTGCGCTGGCGCAGAATCTCGGATGGAATACGGAATACAGCCCGACCAAATCCAATGATGTGACCAATGTATTTGAATGGCTGGAGAAACCCGGCGAGTTTTATTTTGACCAGGCGGGAAGCATGCTCTATTACATACCAAGAGAGGGAGAGGATATAAACAGTGCAGAAGTGATCATTCCAGAGACGGATACGATCATTGAAATGTGCGGGGATAAGCCGGCTTCTGATTACGTGGAGAATATTATCTTTGACGGACTGGGATTTGCCTATACGGACTGGAATCTCTATGAACTGGAAGGATCCCACGGTTATGCTTCGGTTCAGGGATCCATTGTCCTCACCAAATTTGCCTGCATAAACCAGCATGACGACATCTATCGTTCCTACGATGTGCCGCCTGCTGCGATCCATATCAATTCCGCTAAAAATATCCAGATCCTCAATGGAGAGATCCGTCACACCGGTTATCTGGGCGCCCATCTGGAAAATGACGTGTGGGATTGTGAAGTTACCGGGAATTATATTGCCCATACGGGAGGAGCTGGAATCGTTGTGGGGCATCCCCAGCATGTATATGAAAATGACACGGAGATACACCATGTAAAGGCAAACAATGCAGCGGGACCGGAAAAAGAGAAGTTCCAGAACGGTACGGAGTCTGTTCCAAAGAATATAACGATTACGAATAACTACTTATATGAGAACTGTTATTTCTTCCCAGGCAACTCTCCGATCACTTCTTTCTTTACCTATAACATGCAGGTTCTCCACAACTTTGTGTATAAATGCTCCTACAGCGGCATGAGCATTGGCTGGGGATGGTGCAATTTTGACGGAGAGACGGGAAGCGACTCACAGCTGCCGGGGGTTCCCACAGATACATCCAAGAACAACCATGTAAATTACAACCGTGTGGAGGAGATCTGTTCCCTGCTGCAGGATGCAGGTGGGATCTATACCCTGGGCAGACAGGGAAATGACGACTGGACAGAATATTCGGAAATGAGTTTCAACTATATCAATGCGAAACGTAAGAAACAGACTGCCAATGGAAGTAAGATGATCAACGGATTCCATCCGGATGAAGGAAGTGCCTACATCAAATTTGACAGCAATGTGGTGACCAATATCATTCGTAATGTCTATGAATTAAATGACTGGCGCAGGAAACATGATATGATCGTTACCAATGGTTTTTCCAACACAGACCGGTCGGAGACCACAGCACCAAACTGCAGCCTGGAGCAGTACGTGAACGAGCAGTACATCTGGCCGCTGAAAGGGTATGAAACGGTATTGTATTCTGGTCTGGAAGACGATTATGTCTATATGGTGGGCCAGGATGTGATCCCGGATACGGATTATGAGCTGGCAGCGAATGTCAGGCTGGCAGCGGGACAGAAGCTGCCGCGCCGAGGACTGTTGCGGCAGGAAGATGAGGTCTGGCTGGCAAAGGAAGGTACGTCAGCCTTTGCGGAGAGCGATGCCATGACAAAGGCGGCGGGAAATGAAAAGAGCATGGATATTCCAAAGGAGGCGGGAGAATACAAACTCTATATCCGTTATGCAGACGGTTCTGTATCCAGTGCCTCTACCTTTACGCTTTATGTGGGAGAAGCCTCTGATATTGCCAATGTTTCCGAGGGACAGAATGTCAATGTATCCAAGATCAGACCTCTTGTGCTGGAGCTGTCGGCGGATCTATCCTATACCCTCAACGGAAAAGCTGTTGAAGATGGATATGAGATCTCTACTGCGGGGACCTGGACGCTGAAAGCAGGTAAAGAGACTATTGTATTTTCCACTACGGTGACAGAAGCCAATCAGATCCTCGATTCCGACATTACCGTGGGCAGCGGTGAAGAATTCAGTTTTTCAAGTGTTTTATCAGACGGCACAAAGACGATCTGGCTTGCGCCTTCTGGTCTCTCCGCCTTTGATGAAAAGGATCCATCCATGTCAAAGACAGCGGGAGACAGTAGCAGTATGAAAGCACCGATACAGCCAGGTAAGTATATTTTAACCATTGTAGATTCCAAAGGTGGGATACTGAGCCAGTCGGATGCATTTGTAACAGTAGAATAGGAGGTTGAGTATGAGAAGAAAGGTATTTTTAAGGAAATTAGTGGGGATCACGGTGGTGTTCAGTCTGGCTGTGTCTCTTCTGCCACAGAAGGCCTCAGCTGAGAATCCCATCGTGCAGAACGTGTACACAGCAGATCCGGCGCCGATGGCCTATGGAGATACATTGTATCTGTATACCTCCCATGATGAGGATGAACTGGTAGGAAATTTTTATACCATGTTTGACTGGAAATGTTATTCTACGAAAGATATGGTAAACTGGACGGACCACGGAACCATCATGTCCAAGGATTCTTTTAAGTGGGCCGAGGATCGGGCCTGGGCGCCCCAGTGTGTGGAACGGGACGGAAAATTTTATTTGTATGTTCCCCTGCATAAAAAGAGCGGTGGCATGGTGATCGGTGTAGGGGTCAGCGACAGTCCCGAGGGTCCTTTTGAGGATGCCATCGGAAAACCGCTGGTAGATCAGGGAGATTGGAATAACATTGACCCCACGGTATTTATCGATGACGATGGGCAGGCGTACTTGTATTTTGGAAACCCCAAGCTCCGTTATGTCAAATTGAATGATGATATGATCTCCTATGATAAAACCACAGGGATCGTCGACATTGACATGAATGTCGAGAGTTTTGGGGAAGGGGCTTCGGACCGTACCTGTTCTTATGGAGAGGGACCGTGGTTTTATAAACGCAACAACCTGTACTATATGGTTTATGCGGCATTTGCTCCCGGAGGAAAATCCGAACATCTTGCCTACTCCACCAGTACATCCCCCACGGGACCATGGAAGTACCAGGGAGTCATCATGCCGTTCCAGGGTGGATGTTTTACGAACCATCCCGGTGTCGTGGACTTTATGGGACACTCGTACCTGTTCTATCATAATCAGGCGCTGCCTGGCGGAGGAAGTTATCACCGCTCGGTTTGTGCAGAAGAATTTACTTACAATGAGGATGGCACGTTCCCAGAACTGAATATGACCAAGGAAGGCCCGGAGCCGATCCGTGCATTAAATCCCTATGATCAGGTAGAAGCAGAGACCTTTTCCTGGGGAACGGATGTGGAGACGGAGAGCTGCCCTACAGGTGGCATCAATGTGTGCAATATCAAAAACGGAAGCAGCTTAAAAGTAAGAAATATAGATTTTGGTGAGAAGGGACCGATCCGCTTCCACGCGTCAGCAGCCAGTGAAGGAGAGAAGGATGCAGCTATTGAACTTCGTGTGGATTCCGAAGATGGTCCAGTAATTGGAGAAGTAAAGATCGCTGATACAGGCAGTACAGAGCAGTATAATATCTTTACTACTAATGTAGAAAAGATTACGGGAGTTCACGATCTGTATTTGTGTTTTACCGGTTCTTCGGAAGAGGAACTGTTCAAGTTTGATTACTGGTATTTTGAGAAAGAACCAGAGCCGGTTGTGACAGAACCCCCGGCAGCTTCCCAGACTCCATCGGTGACCCCTCCTCCGGCGACCCAGGCTCCAGTGATAACACCGGAACCTGGATCAAAGACAGAGCCAGGAACAGACACGATTAAGGTGGCTAAGGTCAAAGGCCTATCTGTCAAATCCATAAAAGGGACCAAAGCCAAAGTTAAGTGGAACAAGGTAAAAGAGGCAGCCGGTTATGAGATACGCTACTCGACAGATAAAAAACTGAAGAAAAAAGTGAAAAAGATCACAACCAGCAAGACTACTTATACCGTGAAAAAGTTAAAGAAGGGTAAGACCTGTTACTTTAAGGTGAGAGCTTACAAAAAAGGAGCAAAGGGCAAAAAGATTTATGGAAGTTTCAGCTCCGTGAAAAAGTTGAAATAGCAGGATCTGTCGGAGGGCAGATTATATATCAAATATAAATCAACCGAAAAAGAATAAATTTTTTCCTGCCAGTGGCCTATGCTGCTGGCAGTTATATTTTTACAAAAGGTGGATATACTTATTAAAACAAAAAAATGTTTTTTCTATTCTAAAATTATGTGTTATAATAAAGAAGATAACAATATAAAACAAAAATATGTTTTTGGAGGGCTGATATGATACTTAATTACAAATTTCAAAACTTTATGTCTTTTCGGGAAAATGTAGAATTTTCCATGATGGCACCAAAAACAAAAGTGAAAAACAGATTTCCCAATAATTATATTTCTTCTGATGCTGGAATGGACGTGTTAAAGACTGCTGTAGTAGTTGGTGAAAATGCTGGTGGAAAATCAAATTTTGTTAGAAGCTTATCCTATTTACAATCTTTCTTTGTACAAACTGAAACAGCAAGAGCGTACTATAACGTTATAAACTGGAATAGCAATCAAAATATTTGTCCTAAGACGAATAAAATTTCACAAACTTTTGATATCGAAGTGTACCTTAAAGAAAATGCAAATGCCTTATATCTCTATCATCTAGAGGTGGACTTCGTGGGTATTGTAAAAGAGGAATTTTATTTTAAAAATCAAGTGAAAAATAAATATAAGAAAATATTTTCTATGCAGAGAGATGACTACTTGATAAAGTGCGAAAATGAACGAACAGACTGCAATAAGTGTCATACCCAGGCTGAAGTCACATATCTTTTGGATGTGCCAGGATCTGAGAGCGAAATAGAAGAATCTCTGGGAAAAGCTATCAATACAGAAAAAGCACTGGGATTAACTATAACTAAGCTTGCTTTGTTAGGCAATAAACATGCTATTACTTTTACAGACTGGATAAAAAACTACTTGTGTCCGGAGACTAATATTATAAATTATGATATCTATAAATCTATGAAGAATGAAGAAGAGGATTTACAAATATTATATGATTCAAGGTATTTAGATATCTTTAAGATGATTGATCATAGTATCATAGATTTCAAAGTGGATGAAGAAAAGCCATTTTCAAAAACAATGATAGTCAGACAGAAAAAGGACGGCAGTACCTTTTCCAGAGAACTTGCACAAGATTCAAGTGGTGTACGTGAATTCTTTGCATGGGCTGTTCAGATTTTTAAGGTTGTGTATGAAAATAAAGTTGTCTTTGCAGATGAAATGGATCGGGTGTTAAATCCTGTTTTATCTGACAGAATAATTTCATTTATCTGTGGGAAAAAGCACTTTGGACAATTTGTCTTCACGACACACAATGTTTTACATCTCGATTTAAAGAATTATATGAAAGAACAAATCTATTTTATTACAAAAGATATTGAAACTTTGGAATCAGAGCTATATTCCTGTCTCTTATACACATCTCCGAGCCCACGAGACGGAGCTACATC
>CAMTDY010000052.1 GCA_947070915.1 uncultured Roseburia sp. | reverse complement strand
AGATGTAGCTCCGTCTCGTGGGCTCGGAGATGTGTATAAGAGACAGATGTGTGGTAACCCAATCCCCAAAAGCATGAATAATTATTTTGTTTTCAAAAGTTTGTTTAAGTTTTTTGGGATTTTAACATTTTTTTCTGTATTCTTTTTACTCATTTCTCTAGGATGGCTCCATGAGTGTGGAGAAGAATTCGAGGTTGAAAGAGCAAAAGTTACTACAACAAAATATGTAGACCAGGAGCTGGAGTCTTATCATTATGGAGACATAAATTATGACTTGATCGAAAATGGACAGACATTTTGTATAGTAAAGAATATAACAATAGTAACTTCTATTCTATTTTTTGTTTTGTTTATTATATCTGCATATTTGAAGGATAAGAAAAAAGAAAATAGTATTAAAGTTTTTGGAAATTAGATCTAATCATAAAAAAAACATCTGGAAGCCAGCTGCGCGCCGGCTTCCACTATAGATCATCCCTCTTTTTCTGCCTCCATCAGCTGTTCCAGGATGGCTGTAATATTCTTGATCGAAGCGATCACTTCTGCCGCGTTGACCATAAGTACTTTCTTCGAGTCTTTGTACAATTTTCTCAATTTAAAATATTCCCTAATAGCTTTAAACATAAAATCTTCCTTTCTGTGCTGCATTTTCCGCACAAACGAGTTAGTGAAAACTGGGGTCATCCTTCCATAATGGGATACAGGCCTATCAGGTGTTCTGCTTTCACGCCCTTGTTAAATACATCCGTTGCTTTTAACCGGTCTATGTTTATGGTTACCTGGCTGTTGATGATCTGTATCAAACTGTCGTTAAACTGTTTGACTGCGTCTTTATCCTCTTTTGGGATCTGGATGCTGCCATCCTCGGCCTCTTTGCCATATTCCATGATCTTCTCGTTTCGTATTGTCTCAAAGTTTGCCACATGGGTTTCAGCGGCTTTCATGATCCCCAGCAGTTTGAATTTGAACAGGGGATCTACCTTTGCTTTATTATCGTCGATGACCGCTTTTAAGGTCTGGTTCAGATTTAGTACTTCGCCAAGTGTCAATGTAATATCCATAAGATCATTCTCCTTATTTTGTTTTTTGGATTCCGCTGGCGATGAGTTTTGCCAGTTTTCTTCGGTTTGCCAGTCCTTTTCCCTTCTTATAATCTGACTTGCTTGTACAGAAGAAAGTCTCGATCAGAATGGCAGGGGGCTTTGTCTGGTTTAGAATATAGAGATTATCCCTCTGGAGGATGCCTCGATTCTTAAAAACAGTGGAGAGCTGCTTCTGGACAGCAGCGGCATACTTTTTGCCAGCGGCTGATTTATATAGAACCTCCGTGCCCTCGGCGGCGGGGCTGGCTGCGTTCAGATGAAGCTCGATCACAAGGTCGTAGATGCCCTTGTGGATGCGGTTCAGTTTGTAATTTTTTTCTTCTGAACTGGAGATAAACTTTTTTTCCGGGCACAGGATCCTGTCCACCTTGTGACCCATTTTTGTCAGTTCGGTTTTTACCTGTTTGGAAAATGCCCTGCACCATCGATATTCGTTGCAGCCGCCATATTTTTTTCCGTCTGCGCTTGTGTAACAGCCGTTTTTTAGTCTTGAGTGGCCGACGGTTAATGCTATTTTCATTGTGTTTCACCTCGATTAAATCCGTTCTTCAATTTTTCTTTGTAAATGTCGTTGATGACTTCCATGCTCATCTGTACTTGTCCGTTGCTCATGTGATTTTCTTCTAAAATTTTTTCGTATTTCTGATAGGTTTTGAGGATGTGGTCAAAGGGCTCTTTGCTAAATTCACCTCCGCCGGAGAGGGCGGAGGCAAAATGTAGAATTTCGTACCGCATATCATCGATCTGTTTGTCGATGAACATGTCTGTCAGTTTTTTTACATCCCCTTTTAATTCATTTAATTCCCGGGTATTTTCAGTGAGCAGGTAATGATCCTTCTCATTGTTTTGTACCCATTTGACAGGACGGCCGATGAGCTTTGAAAATTTTTCTATGATTTCGCAGGCGAATATGATACTGGAGATAATGATAAAAGCAGAAAGTAAGAATAGAGAGAAATCTATGTGAGATAGGTTCGTGAATATGTCCATATATATCGCCTCGTTTTAGTTATTCAATTTTTATGCCCAGGATTTTTCCTAGTGATTTCAGGGCTTTGCCCACATATAACAGGATTGCTGAGGACATGGCGAAGGATGGGGTTATGCCGGTAGAAGACAGGTCTGCCGCCTCAAAACAGAAGGCAGAACCGATAAACGCTACAACGACGGTTAGTGCCTTTGCGATCCCGGTGACCAGGGTGGACAGGTTAAAATGGATCTTCTTTGTACCGATGCTATAATACATGCCGGTGGCAATATTGATCCCCACGGCAACGGCAAGGACCGGAAGCATCTGTATAATCTCGCTCATGTTATCACGGCTCCTTTTTCTGAGACTCTGGAATGTCCTCATCTTCCTCTGATAAGATTTCCTGAATCACAGCTCTTATCGGCGGATTGAAATCCTCCAGACCGGACAGGTCACATTTTTCCAAGTCCCTTTTTGCAGTTGCCTTATCCTGGGACAGAGTATATCCATGGAGTGCCATATAGATCTTGTAATGTTCCACCGTATCCGTGACTACACGCCAGGACTTGAAAGATTTCTGCTGCTGGCACGTATTGCATATATGGTAACCGGCGCCGCAGATGGCGCAGTGGGCATTTGTTTTTTTATCACTCATATTTTTGTCACCTCGAAAAAAATGGCGGTTGTATTTCAAACCGCCATAATGGGATTATACATCCCCTGTTCCCTCACTTGTTCCTTCGTTTGTTCCCTCATTTTTCTTTTCTTCTTCTTCATCTACTGCTACAATGATGTCAAACAGACGTGCCTTGCTGTCGCAGTAGGATTTCTGGAGTTTGTACTCAGCGGCATGCTTGCCCTCGGAAGAGAGGCTGATCTCCACCGCTTCCGGATTGATCTGAGCCCGTGGAACAGAGATTACCCCGGCGTATACCAGGTTGGTGTTGCAGGGATCGTGGAAGATGGCGTGGATCAGAAGAGATTTGACTTCTGGTACTCCATCTGTTTTCTTTGTGATCTTCACCGCGTTTTCACTTTCCCTCTCATACTGAACGAAGGCGCGCCCTGTCACACCGGCAGGAAGGGTAATGGTTTTATGTTCTGCATCCAATGTGAATTTCCCTGCTGCTGCGGTAGGGGATACTTCATATTTTTCACCAAAGGTATTGTTATCATTGATAATTCTTACGGACTTGATCTCTGCACCCTTTGGCCCGGCTGGGACGTACTTCAGATCAACGGTACCGTCAGGATTGATATCCCGTGTCTCGGATACAGGGATTGTAAGTTTTTTGTTAGCAGTTCCGACTGTCTTTTTTGTGCCCAGCTGTGAAGCGGCGAGGTCAAGAGAGAAGAGACTGTTGGTAAAGCTGAATGTACCGGTCTGGGAATTGTAGAAGGTTACGATCTCAGAACCCATGGCATCGGTCACCTGTGTGCCCTCTGCGGATGTTTTCAGGCTCGGCTCTTCGATCTGGGTGTAGCGGCCTGTCAGCTCCTTCGTGGCAGGATCATACTCCTCAACGGCTCTGATTTTTTCAAGAATAAGTTCATTTGGATTAAAAGACATAGATAGTTCCTCCTTAAAATTATATATTTTTAGGCGGGCTGGGAAAACTTTATTCCAGTTCTCCCAGCCAGTCTATTTGTTTGTTGGATATTTCTTTTAGGTTGATCCCGAATCCGGAATATCCACTCTGCAGTAGTAAATTTGCATTTTTAATTTTTGAGACCCGTCTCACGGAATCCATAAATGCATTGATCTTCATATTCCAGACCTCGGAGTGGTTATATTTGAAACCTTCACAATTCACCATGGCGGAAATCATATTCTTTAATTGTGAATGGTATTCTTTGTTTTTGTTTCTTTCATAATCATCTCTTGCATCTTCAATCAGGATCATTTTTGTGGATTCGTTGGCAGGCTGTTTTTCATCTCTCTGTACCATATGGACCTGGCATAAGTAATCCATCATCATATCATAGGTGAATTCATCTATGATAACGGGCTGGTTTTCCATTTCCTGATATAAGAACACGGATCCATTTTCTTTATGCTGCATGATCTGAAACCGGGTGAGATCCAGACTGCCAAACAGGATGGAAGTCTTTTCCTGTGGGTATAATTTGTATAGGATGCTGTAAAACAGTTCAAAAGAAGATATGGCTGTGTAGTCAACTCCCATTTTCCACAACTGGTATTTCATGGATTGCGGCGTCGCAGTCAGCTGATAGACCATGGAATAGTAATCCTGTTCTCCGTATTCGCAGATGTCTCCCAGTGTCGCCTGATGTATCACAATATGATCTGATATGATGTAATCCTGTCCCCGGTATATTTTTAATTCATCGTTCTTCTGCATCGCAATCACCAGCCTTTCCTATTTGGTTGTACAAGAGGGGGGACCGAGAGCTCTTCGTTTCCCTTCATAGTACACGTAACAAAATTGGAGATAGAACATATTTTCGGATATCCTGGCAATAAGACAGCCGCTGAATGTACAAAAAAACTTCAGGATCAGCAATGATTGGAAAAAATCTTTAATAAGTTTGCACCGTTTACCTGATATAAAACTTTTAGCAGAAGGGATTTATTCATATCCAGCTGCCTTTTTAGTTGTTTATTCCGGTTTACATTGCAGGTTATGAGAAAAGCACGGTCAACCAGCCAGGACATGAGACCGATGTAGGAATCCGATAAATATATTTTTCGGATGTCGGAGACCATATCTTCAAAATCTTTTCTTAATAATAAGTAGTCATCACAGCGGTCAGAGATATTTTCACTGCTTGCGTTATACTGATATAGCTGGAGAGAGTAGCTGGCGATCAGTTCCTCCACTTTTTTTGACTTGCGCCGGTCCTTTTCCAGTTCAAATTTTTTGTAAAAATAGGACATGGGAAGAGTAGAGGCAGTGCTGCGGAACCGGTTTAACTGGAGATCATACAGGCAGTTCATGGGGCAGTGCAGTTTTGGATTGATCTTTTCGGGACTTATATTCTGACGGATCAGTTTCCAGAAGCTTGGATATTTATGTTTTTGTATATCCATATCCTCTTTGATCCGCTGGATCTCCTCTGTGAGCTCTATGTCAAAACATCGTTTGGCGTTGTCGATGGCGACCTGTGCCAGCACCGACAGGATACACACATAATCTGTGTATTTGGCATCGCTGAAATTACAGGCGTAGGTCTGGGCGATCTGGGCGAGATTGCTGGATTCCCCGATATCTCTCTGGCTGTCTGCCAGGCGGCTGTCAAGTGTTGCAAAATCATCCATTGAGTTCCCATATACATTTTTTTCCTTTGGAATGTTGTTGACAATGGTAGGGTAATTGGCGTAACATTTTCTCGCATGTTCTACGATATCCGCCTGATCGGTGCAGTAGCCGCTGTCGGAATCCTGGTCTGAGCCGTTGTTTCTGTCCTGAAAATCGGTGCCGATCATATTGACAGCGAGGATGAGCTTGCCAAAACGGAAGTATTTTTTTAGTTTTTCATGGCGGACATTGTGTAAATAGGTGAGATTGTTTTTGGAGTTGAAGGGGCTGCGGAAAAATGCCAGGTGGCAGTCCGCTTCAAACCGTTCTGTATAGCACTGGATCGTACCCTTTTCTGTCTGAAAGGTATCGTCGTTATCCACACTGTCCTTCTTTCCCGTGGCGCCATACAGCAGCATGGCATAAGGGGAGCCCACGATCACAAGATTTTCCGCATTCTGGATGAGTTTTCCTGACTTCATGTTTCTGACATAAGTTCTTATGATCGCTTTCCTGCGCTCCCTGAAGTATTCGCTTCTTATAAATTCCCTGTTTTGTCTGCAGAGGGCGGCCAATACTTCGTGGTCATTGGAAAAATTGCTGTTTTTCTGGAGGTATTCCAGGAAAAATTCATCGTCCTGTTTTAATCGTTCCACGTAAGCGACGCTCTCCCTGACTACATTTTCCATGATGCTCTCATCCAGGGAGTTGACCATCTGATAGCTCATTTTCTGCACGTCTCCCAGCTTGCTTTTATGCGCCGTTTTTACGATGCCAAACATGTCATTGTTTTCATCTACCTTTTTGCACCAGTAATCATAGGATTTGTTGAATTTTAACCATTTCATGGAGTGGTTGGTGGTGATGACCTGGATATCCTTTACAAAATGCTCCCTGCCAAACATATCTTTTACTTTGGCGTCATGGTAGTGCCCGCCAAAATAGTCCTGAAAGAATGTCTGGATGTTGCTGCAGAAGGCAGCCATTTTGCAGAAGTGATGTCTCAGAAGAATGTAGCCCTCTCCCCAGTCAGGGAAAATACTGCTGTCGATCAGCGCCTGCCCATCAAATAAGGTATTTTTCAATTCATAATGATCGATGTGTCTGGCATGGCAGTGCCTGTCCTGATCTGTTTCGATGCTGATCACATTTGTAATGAAAGATTTCTCGATGTCCTCCAGGATCAGGATATTTCTGGGATCGATCCTGATGCGCTCTACGATGGTGCTGGATACCAGAGGGGCATAGGCGCTGAGTTCAAGGATCTGTGCGTTGGTTTCAGGGCATTTGATCCCCATGTATAGAAAATTCTGTGCTTTTTTATGTAATCTGTCCCTTATAAACATACAGGATCCCTTTTTCGCCTTTCCCGTACTGCGGTAGAGCATTTGATAGTGGACTACTTCACGCTTTTTTATGGATCCGTCCCGTTTTCGTGAGATATATTCCACATCCACGCCGTTGTTGTAAAAAAGTCTTCTGATCTCTTCTTTGGAGAGTTTTTTATACCTGTCTTTGTGTTCTCTGGCAAAGGAGATGTATTCCATGATGTTCCTGCGCTTCTTCATTTTTTTATCTATTTCTTTTTGGTTGTTCTGGGATTTTGCCGCCTTGTACTCCAGCCGTGCCTTTTTCGCTGTTTTTTTCAGATGTTCCATCTCCTGTTCATAAGACCTTGTGCCAAAATTAAATTCAAGACAGATGATATCCCGTGTGGATTCGTCTTTTAAAAGCTTCAGTCCATTTTCTTTCAGATAATCGCAAAACAGGCTGTTGGTGAACATCGCATTGGTAACCTCGTAGTGGCTGCGTAAGCCTTTGTTGTATTCCAACAGGGTGCTGGCTTCTATATTTTTGATGCGGATGCCGTATTCACTCATGGGATGAGCCTCCTTCCTTCTGACGGTTATCTGGATCTAACCAGACTTCCCAGTATCCGTCGCAATATCTGGTTTTTAGATCATGAAAATGAAATTTAGCCAGATCCATGATCTGATAGATGTAGTAGCAGTAATCCACCTGTCCCCCGCGGATGTTATACAGGATATCGTTGATAAAGGAACAGTAGGACTGCCAGTTTGTACAGCCATCGTAGGTGTGTGGGTTGTCCTCTGATCTGTCCGTTGATTCTCTTGAAAACCTGCCTCCAAGTTTTTTTGTTTTGCTACTATAAGGTGTGATAAATAATTTGCGGAGTTCAAATTCTTTCTGCCATGTCTCATCGGTGAGATGCTCCGATGGGCGGCCATCTGTATTTGATATCAACCGCATTTTCCTCAATTCTTTCAGATTCATACTTTTGTACTTTTTCTCCTTTTCAGTCTTATGTTTTCTTTTTTCCAATGTTTCTTGAAAATGGACTGCCTCCATCTGGTTGCTTATTCTCCTTTTGTTTGGAGAGGAAGTATTAAAATCTTCTATTTCAATGTTTCCTCCAAAGACAGAGTGATTTGCGATCATATTTCATCGTCTCCTTTCGATTTTTCATTCCCAGCATATTAGTTATTTCTCCAAAAAGTTTTCCAGAGACCATTTAGTACATTTGGAAAATGGAAACAGATGTTCGAGAAATATATTGACAAACAGGAACGTTTGTTCTATAATGATTTTTGCAAAGAACGAATTACACAGGAGGTGTCAAATGGAAGGAATTCTAGAACAGTATTACGAGAATAACGCAAAGAAACTTCGTGGGATCGTGGATAAAATACTTCTTCGGTTTGGAGGGCTGTCAGATAAAGATGTGGATGATTTTTATTCCCTTGCCAACGAAGTGTTTGCGGATGTGATTGGAAGATATAAGGAAGATCAGTCTTTTGATGGTTTTTTATATTCCTGTCTTTCTAATAAAATAAAGACAGAGATGACAAAAAGAAACAGGTACAAGAGGAGGGCAGACCGCATGGCTGTGCCCCTGGATATGCCTGTTGGGGATGGAGAACACTGCACACTGGCAGAAAAGATTCCCTCTGATATTAATGTTGAAGATGAAGTCCTGGGAAACAGTATGGAACTTATGGACCAAAGGGTACAGGATTATCTGGGGAGCCTTTGCGGGATTCAGAGAAGGATCCTGGAGATGAAGATGCAGGATATCGGGACGAACTTTATAAAAAAGCAGCTAAATCTTACAGATAAGCAGTATCAGTCCTATATGAGGCAGGCAGTACAGTATGAACATATCAGGCTTTTGCATATATAGGATCAAGGTGCCAAAAGGAGGAGGTATGGAAAATGGGGCAGATAGGTTTGGAAAAGAATAAGAGGGAGTTTCATTCTACGAAATACTATGTGAATGCGGTGAAAAAAGAGACGGTGAGGACCGATCATCCCCAGCAGCGGGAATCGGGGCAGTGGCCTCCGGAATACCGTGATGGTCTCATCGGAACGATTTTGAAAAATGAGGATATACCTTATATTGTAATATGTGAGCAGGTGACAGAACTAGGGGTGGATAATTATCTCATCGATGGCATTCAGCGGGTGACGACGATCTATAATTACAGACTGGGTGCTTTTAAGCTGGGAAATAAACTGGAAAATCCTCTTATAGAGTATCAGGTGAACCGTTTGGACAAGAAGGGAAAACCGATGCGGGATGAGAGCGGAAACCTGATCCATGATACCATCGTATGTGATATCCGTGGAAAAGGATACAGAGATCTGCCAGAGGAACTGCAGGAGCTTTTTGATGAATTTCAGCTGATGGAAGTGAAGCATCTGAATTGTTCCGATGATCAGATCGGTTATCATCTGAGACGCTATAATCACGCGAAGAAAATGGGGGCGAGCCAGAATGGCATCACCTACCTGGATAAAAATATTGCGATGCAGGTAAAGAATATTACGTCTACCCATACCTTTTTTAAGGATTTAGGGAATTTTAAGCCAGCGGAGAGGAGCAATGATACCCTGAACAGGGTGGTATTGGAAAGTTTTATGGCTGCCTATTTTCTGGACCGCTGGAAAAGCCCATTGAAGGATATCTGTTTTTTCCTTAATCAAAATTTAAAAAAAGAGATGATCGCCACATTTCAACAGGAACTGGACTCCATCTCAGAGGTTATGCGGGAGTCTGTGGCAGAGATGTTTACCTCGAAAAATTCATTTCTGTGGTTTGTGACGTATCATAAGTTCTGCGAGACGGGAATGCCGTCAGAACGGTTTATGGACTTTATGGAGGCATTTAAAAAGAACCTTCACAGGAAAGAATGGCATGGGAAGAGCTTTGATGATATAAATCAGGTAAGCACGAAAAAAAAGAGCTGCATCATAGAAAAGCTGCAGCTTCTGGAGGATTTTATGAAGGAATTTCTGGCAGCAGCAGAGAGAAAAGGGGAAAAAGCGGGTCTGTTGGAGTTCATAAAGGAGAATGTTAATAAAGAGGCTGTACAGGAAGATCTTGACCTCTACCAGGATATGCTGGAGGATCTGATATTAGAGGTGAACAATGATACGAAACTGCTGGACACAGAAAACAGGCCATCTTTGACCGCTTTAGTAGGTTACGCCTGTGAGCAGGACATCGATGTGGACGAGTGGTTTGTGGAGTATTTTAAGACGCACACTACTTACAAAAAGGATCAAAAAAGCAATTTCAGGTGTATGGCTGAGGATCTTCATAAATTCATCAAAAAGGGGGAAAGGAATGGCAGAAAATCTATGGTTGAATACATATAGAATGATGGATACAGGGAAGAGGCATTTGAAAAAATGTGGTTTTCAATGGCACAGTGCTGTTACTGGCCAGAACACCTCGAATTATATTTACTCGTTTCCGCTGGTGAAATATAAAAATGATTCCCGTGTTATTTGCGAGATCGTTGTTACGCGGAGTACAGGGGAAGTTATATGCGATGTGTACGACAGAAGCCACAATCTTTATTTTCCCTTTTATACTGATTTCTTTTTGTTCAGGAGATGGAAGGAGAAAATGAACCAAAGGATCAAAAAGGAATTTAAAAAGCTGGGGATCCTGCAGGTATAAGGAGAACCGTTGAGCTATCTTCGTGTAAATGAAACAGGGAGCAATCGGAAAATTTCCGAGGGTTTGCCAAGTAAAGTGCGTAAGTTTAGTTACCAGTAACTTACACACTTCCACTTTATATTACACTCTCATTTCCGATTGCTCCCTGGGCACAGCCTACTTATGGGCGATATTCATTTTCTTTAATAAGGTCTCGTTTATTTTTCCATCCACGGCAATACATTTTTTCTTCTGGTATTTTCGGATGGCTGATTTTGTTTTCTTGTCGCAGTATCCGGTTTTACCGCAGCTGTACCCAAGACTGTTCAACTTTTTTTGAACCTTTTTAATGGTAGAGGTCCGATAGCAGACAGAACACTTCCTGGAAGAATAGGGGCAGGTTCCATTTTTATGCAGGTGGGCAGGATAGTGGTGTCCTCCGCAGTTATAGTGGTACTTGCCTGCATGTGAGTCATTATGGTGTGTGTCCTGGTGGTGTCCATGAGCAGATGAAACGCTGTAAGGAGTTAAAAGGCCAATGCACAGGAACGCAGCCAGTAGTGTTTTTCGATGTTTCATGAAAGATACCTCCTTATATAGAATCGTACGACTTTATTGTCATTATATCACGCATAAAAGGGATTGGCAACACGGAAGCAGGATTTCCATCGGGTTCTTGACAATCGTTTTTTTCTTCTTTATAATTGTTATATCTGATTGTATATATTCCGTTGGAAAGAAGGGCGCAGAGGAAGATTCTGGTGTTTTTTTGACACAAAATTCTGGTAATCTAACTTTCATAACAAGTCGATATATATAGTTAGAGAGAGCAAAGATTTTTTAGCTGGAAGGTGTGCCTGAAGGCATTCAAGTTTATTAGAAAAAGGGGCATTTCACATGAAAAAAGCAAGATTTTCAAAGAAAAGGATGAAATTTGGGTATTTAGCGCTGTTTGTTATGCTCATGGCAGTGGGGATATGCAGTTATCTGGGGTACCGTTCCGAAGCGGCAGAAGGGTTGTTTCTGACCTGTGAAGGTTATGAGATGAGTGCCCAGAATGCATATCAGATGAAGAACAGGGAGATCACACTGGTACTTGGTGATGAAAGAAATCCCATTTATGCAGATCCCGATTTGTATGAGATCAAATGGAGCATAGAGACGGGAAACGATATTGCAGAGATCAAGAAGAGCGACACCAGTCCGATCTATGGAATCGTAAGAGCGAAATCACCAGGTGAGGTAACGGTGCTTGTTACGGTTATCAAGGCTGGTGGCGGTGAGGGCGCCGTGATCGGTAGTGTGTCCTGTAAGATCCAGGTTGTATTTGCTGTGGATACATCTAAAAATGATAATGTGTTTAAGAAACCGTATCCGAATTCCGAGGACAAGGCGATTTTTCTGCGGACAACGGATAAGCCGGTGCCGCTGACACTGAACTATGGTGAGGCAAAATCAGATAACGTTCAGTGGACTTCAGCCAATGAAGAAGTGGCAAAGATATCAAATACAGGAGATGACAAGGGTACCGTAACGCCGATAGGAGCCGGCAGAACGAAGATCACGGCTACCTATACGCCGACGGACAGCCCTAATATTACATATTCTGCGACTATTGACGTATATGTCTATCCGGGGATCAGTCAGACCGATTCTGGATATGACAAGATAAAAGAGATGAAGATGAACAGTGGCGGTATCATCTACACCGATGCCAAATTTACCAGCAACATTGAGGCGATCCAGCAGAAGATGGACTGGGTCATCAAGCAGGACGATGGCAGCGGAGGAGAGCGGACCATCGCCAACTCCCTTGGAATCACCTCAGATCTGATTAAGATCAGTGCTGTTTCCAGCCGTTCTAACCAGCTGAAAGCGGAAGGAAAAGCTGGTAAATACTATGTGTATTTCTATCCAAAGGGTGCTTATGAAAGTGAAAGCCGGTATGTTGACAAGGATACCTATGCGCCAACGGTACTGACACTGTATCTCTATGCGTCCCCGAACGATTATTCGGATACGATCCCCATCGGGGGTACCTTTGATATCGCAGATGCATTTAACTTTTCTGCGGAAGAATTTATTGAGTATTTTGAAGTGACGCCGATGGATTTTGATCCCTATGCGACTTATGACAGGGCAACGGGCATCATAACGGCTGTTTCCAAAAGAGAAAATACTACAACTACTGTGAATGCGGAGGTAAAGGTAAAAGCCGCCCATGAGAATTATATCCGTTCCCTGCTTCCCGGGGGAAGTACCATTCTGGACAAAGGGAAATTTAATATCAGGATCACCATCGCGGATGTTTTCCGTCTGAGCCAGAACTATGTGACTATGTATAATAAAAGTACGCTGAATCTTGGGGCATATTTCAATGATAAGAAAGTTCTGGATGTGGAGTGGAGTTCCAGCGATGACAGTTATGTGGAAGTAGATAATAATGGAAATATTACGTCTAAGCGGATCACCCAGGATGATGTCATTATCACTGCAAAGTATACAAGTGGTTCCAGTAGCTTTTCAGCGAACTGCCGTGTCAGTGTTGTGGAGACACCGGGAAATTTTGATATTGATCCGGCGGAGGCAAAACTGAACGTGGGAGAGAGTATCGTTGTAAAGATAAAGGGAAATCCTGCTGTTTCTGAGGTGCCTCAGACCTGGTGGGACTGGGATGAGAGATATCTGAATGTGGAGATCGAGTCCGATGGACAGACGGCAACAGTGACGGCAAAGGAAGTGCCGGGAGACGGCTCCACTACTGAGCTGATCTTTAAGAATCCGAATATAGAGAGTTCAGGTGTGAGATGTAAATTCACTGTAGTGTCGCCATATGAGGATATTAAACTTAAAGATAGTACTTTGAAATTGAAAAAAGATGCCACCTATCAGTTGAAATATACTTATTCTCCCAAAAATGTGACAGATAAGGCACTTGAGTGGACCTCTTTGGATACCAATATCCTGACAGTAGATGAGTACGGTTATATCACGGCGATGAATCCAGGTACGACGATGGTAATGGTGTCGCCAAAATATAATCCGAACAAGATCTATGCACAGTGTATGGTGACAGTAGTGGCAAAGTGTGAAGAGATCACTTTGACACCGGAGGAGATCGTCCTGAATGTGGGAGATACCAAATATGTAGATATTGCACTGGCTCCCCTGGGCTGCGATCCGGAACTGAAATTTGAAGTAAGCAACGAAGAGATATTAGAATACGAATATAAGCCGAATAACCGTATTATCGATATCACCGGTAAAAAGGCCGGGAAAACTACGATCAATGTCAGGGCGGATGATGCTACCAGGAAAGAGATTACTGTGACGGTACTGCAGCCTTGCAGCCATCTGGAGTTTTCGCCAAACAATTATGAGATGATCGCAGGAGAGACCTATACCCCGACGTTGAAAAAGACTCCGGAGGATACGACAGATACCATCACCTGGAGCACTTATAATGCGGAAGTGGCGGATGTAGATGAAAATGGAGTTATTACAGCTAAAAAGACAGGCGTTACCTTTATTCAGGCCACGTCTTCTTCCGGACAGGTGGCGGTGATCCAGATCTCTGTAAAAGAAGGTCTTACGGCGGTGACATTAAAGCCGGAAAATGCCCAGATCGAGGTTGGGGAGAGCATTACGCTGACACCCGATTTCCTGCCGGCTGTAGCATACGATAAGTCGATGGAATGGAGTATATCCGATCCTTCCGTTGCCAAGATTGAAAAGGTTGGGGAATCCGCTGTCAAGGTGACTGGTCTCAAGGGCGGAATGGCGCTTGTCAAAGGTGTTGCCAGGGATGGAGGATATGTGGTGAGCTGTCTCATCACTGTGACAGAAAAATCAACTTCTGTAACGGTTTCACCTACCTCAAAGTTTTTGCAGAAAGGAAAATCCTTTACGGTCAAAGCTACTGTCACTTCGGAGACAGCTACTGATAAGTCGGTGAAGTGGACCAGTTCAAAGAAAAAGGTAGCTACGGTCAACTCGAAGGGGCAGGTAAAGGGAAAGAAATTTGGAACTGCATATATCACTGCCACTGCAAAAGATGGTTCCGGGGCTTCTGCTACCTGTAAAGTGCAGGTAATACGTAAGGTCTCAAAGATCACGTTGAATAAGTATACGGCAAAGCTGCTGGTGGGGAATACGCTGAAACTGAAAGCTAAGATAACGCCGAAAAATGCTTCTATTAAGGGAGTGGCATGGAGTTCCAGCGACAATAGTATTGCGACAGTAGATTCTTCTGGCCGGATTCACGGCATTGCCCCTGGACTTGTGAAGATCCGGGCAAAGGCGAAGGATGGTTCTGGTAAATCCGCGGTTTGTCTTGTGACGGTATCGGAGCCGATCCCTGCTACGGGAGTCGATGTAGAGAACAATGATATCATTGTGGCTAAGGGAAGACAGATCCAGTCCGGCATTCGGAAAGCACCTCTGAACTCTACAGATAAGATCAAGTATTACTCGGATAACAGTAAGGTGGCAAGAATCAACAAGCGGGGCAAGATTTATGCCAATCGCGTCGGTCAGGCGACCGTATATGGAGAAACTTCCAATGGACAGGTGGGATATGCCGATGTACTTGTTGTCACCATGAATCGAAAGAAGCTTGCCTTCCGCCAATATGATACAGAGACCCTGCGGGTGGATGAGATCAGTAAAGGGGTGACTTGGTATTCCGGGAATCCGCTGATCGCTTCGGTGGATGATTCGGGTAAGGTGACAGGAAGACGCAGAGGTGTCACGAGAATATATGCAAAGGTACGCGGGCTCAGATTGTCCTGTAAAGTAACAGTGCTGGGAATTTAACTAGGGGGAGAAGTATTGTTAACAAATCTGCATGTGAAAAATTTTGCGATTATTGACGAGATAGATGTTGATTTTGGAAGGCATCTGAATATTCTGACTGGCGAGACCGGGGCGGGGAAATCCATTGTGGTGGGATCCATCGGCATCGCCCTGGGAGCCAGAGTTTCTTCTGAGATCATTGGAAACCACGGAGATCACGCGGTGGTGGAGCTTATCTTTCAGATTGATGATGAAGATACGCTTCAGGCACTGCGGTCCCTGGGGATTGAGACTGAGGACGGACAGCTGGTGGTGTCCAGAAAGATAACTGGGAGCAGGAGCATTAACCGGATCAATGGCGAGAGTGTGCCTGTCAGCATGATCCGGAAGGTGGCGGCGCTCTGCATGGATATTCATGGTCAGCACGAGCACCAGTCTCTTCTTCATAAGGAATATCATTTGTCGGTGTTGGACCGCTTTGCCGGCGGTGAGGTGGAAAAACTGAAATCCCAGATGGCAGGATATTATAAAGAGTACCGGGAAGTGCTTCATGAGTTGGAAAACGAGGAAGTTTCAGCAGAGGAGCGGAACCGGGAGCTGTCTTTTCTGGAGTATGAAAAAAGGGAAATCGAGGAGACGAAGCTGGTCCCCGGTGAAGAGGACAAGCTGGAGGAACAGGTGCGAAAACTCTCCAATGCCTCTGCTATCTTGGAGACTTTGGGAAAAGTATATGCCTGTACAGGGGATGGACCTGGAGGCAGTGCAGAGGGAATCAGTCAGGCGCTGAGGCAGTTAAGTAATGTTTCCTCTATGGATGACACACTGGCTTCCATGGAATCGGAACTGATGGATATTGAAAATCTGCTTTCTGATTTCAACCGGGAGATCTCAGAGTATATG
>CAMTDY010000051.1 GCA_947070915.1 uncultured Roseburia sp. | reverse complement strand
GACCTGCTTTCCCTTTTGTGCCTCCGTATAAACCATCTCTACCGCTCTCTTTACCCCAAAGCAGAACCCAGCAGTTTTCGCCAGTGTTACTTTCATACGCTCCTCTTCCCTTCTGTAAGAGTAATGATCTTCTGTACCACCTCATCAATGGTCATGTCCGATGAATCCAGATATACCGCATCCTCTGCCTGTTTGAGAGGTGAGATCTCACGGTTCATATCCTGTTGGTCCCGAAGAATGATGTCTTCTTCGATCTTTTTTAGGTCACAGTCTACTCCCTTCTCCTGAAGTTCTCTGTATCTTCTCTCTGCCCGTACCGCGGAACCTGCTGTCAGATAAATCTTTAACTCCGCATCCGGCAGGACCACCGTACCGATATCCCTGCCATCCATAACTACATCCGTACTGGCTGCCATCTGGCGCTGAAGGGCTACCAGTTTTTCCCTGACAACTCCGTAAGCTGCCACCACAGAAGCCTGATTTCCCACCTCCTCGCCGCGGATCTCCTTTGATACGTTTTCCCCGTTGAGAAAGATCTGCTGGTCGCCGTCTTCATAGGCGATACGGATGCCGATCTCTCCACAGTGTTCCGCTACCGCCTGTTCTTCCTTTGTGTCGATCCCGTGTTTCAAAAAATAATAAGCCATCGTCCGGTACATGGCTCCCGTATCGATATATACGAAAGATAATTTTTTAGCTGCCAGCTTCGCGATGGTACTTTTTCCTGCCCCGGCAGGTCCGTCAATTGCTATATTCATAGTCTCTCTCCATTCTGTTCTTTTTTCCAGATCTACTTCATTTATTATGTTCCATCTATATTATGTCCCTTCCGGCATCCAGCACCCGTTCCGCGGCGCTTTCCCCCGCCGCATAACCGGTGGACCATGCGATCTGGAGATTAAATCCGCCCGTCAGCGCATCCACATCCAGCACCTCCCCCGCAAAATACAGGCCCTGGATCTGTCTGCTCTCCATCGTGGCGGGATTGACTTCGCGGACATTGACACCGCCTTTGGTGATGACTGCCTCGTTCCAGCCCCGAAGGGAGTCGATCGGGAACACCATTCCTTTTATGACATCCACCAGTTTTTCCCGTTCTTCCCTGGTCACCTGGTTCACTGCTTTTTCGCCTCCCAGACCGCTTATTTTCAAAACCACAGGGATCATACTCCGGGGAAGAAGTCCTCCCAGTGAATTTTTAAGGCTCACATTGGGATTTGACTCAAAATCTCTCAGGATCCGCCTGTGAAGCTTTTCTTTGGTAAGCGCCGGCTTGCAGTCCAGTTCCGCATAGACCTGCTCTGTCTCTAAGACGCTGCCGATGCGGCTGGAGGCTGAGAGCACGATAGGGCCCGTGATCCCAAAATGGGTGAACATCATTTCTCCAAATTCCCGGTACAGCTCTTTTTTCTTCCCATCTGCTTTCCTGGTATAAAAAGACATCTCAACATTTTTCATGGACAGCCCCTGCATCTGCGCTGGCTCTTCGCCTCTGACATTCATCGGCACCAGCGACGGCAGGCACCGGGTCACGGTGTGTCCGGTCTGCTCTGCCAGCAGATAACCATCCCCTTCAGAACCAGTAGAAGGATAAGATCTGCCCCCTGCTGCCAGGATCACCTGGCCGGCTGTGATCTCCCTTCCATCGGCAAGTCCCACACCCTTGACAGCCCGAAGGCCATCGGTTTCACATAAGATGGATTTCACCCGGCTGTGAAAGAGAAATTCCACACCACAATTCCGGCACGCCCCGGAGAGCGCCCGGATCACATCCGAGGATTTGTCCGATACCGGGAAGACACGGTTCCCACGCTCAATTTTCAGCGGAAGACCTTCTTTTTCAAAAAAAGCGATGACATCCTCATTCGTAAAGCGGTAAAAACTACTGTACATAAACTTATGATTGGTCATCACATTTTGGAAAAAGTCCTCCCCCTCACAGGCATTGGTGATATTGCACCTTCCCTTTCCCGTTATATATATTTTTTTCCCTGGCTTCTCATTCCTATCAACGATACAGACCCGGCACCCACGTCTGCCCGCAGTGACCGCCGCCATCATTCCGGCCGCGCCGGCGCCAATAACCACCACATCACAATCCCTCATTTGTTTAATCCTCTTTTAATATTGTATCTCCGCTTTCCCAGCCTGGGCAGACAAGAAAAATTAAATCCTGATCTTACCCCCTGTTATCTGGAACTGTATACCTCATCCTCTTCAAAGCTGAAATTATCGGAGCGGTAGGCTCCCTTTTTACCACAAAATACCACTTCGTCTATATATGGAATATTGTCCAGAATGCTGTTGGAAATACAGTCAAGTATCATGGTTTCAAAATTCTCAGAGCATTTCCTGACTGGTGCATAGTCCTCATTAAAGGTAATGTAAATACGTGATTTTTCGATGTCTATCTCTGTTACTTCCACCTTCTCATCCAGATTCCGGATCACTTCATCCATGATAAATGCCGGCGTAACACTGTTTCCGCCTACAGGGACCTTCAACGGCACCAGTTCCTCCTGGATGCTGTCAATGGTGTATATATACAATGTATTGACCGTGCTCACACTGCCGGAAGACACTCCCATGATCCCATTGTTATCATTGGCAGAGAGCATGTCTTCCTCCGTCAGATCCATCTCGTCTTCCTCCGGCTTAAACACACTGCATCCGACACCACCAAAGACAGCCAGCACAACACACAAAAAAAGTATGATCTTTTTCAATCAACTCACTCCTTCAGACATTTTTTTGCAAGAGTCAGTGCTGTCTCTACCGAAGCATTTCTGATTTCCATCCGATTTCCTTTAAACATATGCCTTTCTACAACTGTCTCGCCATAACAGCAGCATCCGATATAAACAAGTCCCACCGGTTTTTCCGGCGTCCCGCCATCCGGCCCCGCAATTCCTGTGACACTGAGCGCCACCTCGGCATTCGCTGCCTTTGCCGCTCCCCGTGCCATCTGCTCCGCCGTCTCCGGGCTCACGGCCCCGACGCTGTCCAGTGTCTCCTGTTTCACTCCGAGAAGATCTCTTTTCGCCTCATTGGAGTAGGTGACAAAACCCTGGTTGAACACAGAAGAGGCGCCTCCGACATTTACAATCCTGCCCGAGACCAGTCCCCCGGTACATGACTCTGCTGTTGTAATGCTAGCATGTCTTTTTGTCAATTCCTTGACAAGCCACTCTTCCAGTGTCTCCATATGATACACCTCCATTGCAGAAAAATCTGAAAAATCATGAAACATCCGATAAAACCGCCCGGTTTTTATAAATATAATCCACCAGTGAGACCACCGTCAGCACCAACGCCGCGTAGATCAGTATCTGCTCCAGCAGGGCAAATACCGGATGCCTGAAATCAAAGATCAATACAATGGCCATGATCATCTGCACCGTGGTCTTTACCTTTGCCCAGTAACTTGCCGCAATGACAACCCCTTTTTCCGCCGCCACCAGACGAAAACCGCTGATGATAAATTCCCGGCTGATGATCACAATGACAACCCACACAGGCATCGGACTATCCGCTTCGGCCAGAAAACAGATCAGCGCAGAACAGACCAGGATCTTATCTGCCAGGGGATCCATAAACTTGCCAAAAGTAGTGACCTGGTTATATTTTCTCGCGATGTACCCATCAAAAAAATCTGTGATACAGGCCAGGATAAATACCCCACCCGCTATATAATCCGAGTACGGAAATGTCTGCCATAGCATAAACAGGATAAATACCGGGATCATAACGACCCGGAGTATCGTCAGTCTGTTTGGCACATTCATCGTCTAGTCCTCCTCACTGCATAACATTCCAATTAGATCATAACCGCTGGCATCCGTCACCTCCAGCTCTGCCATGGTCCCCGAAAGGATCTCCGCGGATGAGTGAAAAAATACGCATCCGTCGATCTCCGGCGCATCCCGGTAGGTTCTCGCCACATAGACGTCCTCTTCGGGCAGATATCCATCCACCAGCGCCGTGATCCTCCTGCCCACCATATTCCCATTGGCTTCAAAAATCACCTGCTGCTGGGTCTCCATAATCTCATCTGCCCACCGTCTCTTCACCTCTTCCTCCAGCTGCCCCTCAAACCCGGCAGCCCTCGTCCCTTCTTCCGGAGAATAAGGAAACACGCCGAGGCGGTCAAACTGCATCGCCTTTACAAATTCTATACACTCCTCATGCTGTTCTTCTGTCTCACCAGGAAAACCGCTGATCAATGTAGTTCTCAGCGCAATGTCCGGGATCCTTTTGCGCAGCATTCCGATCTTTTCCATCAGCTGTCTTTTGTCGGTGCGTCTTCCCATCTTTTTTAATATTTCATCGTTACAGTGCTGTATTGGAAGATCAAGGTAATGGCAGACTTTTTTATTCTTCCGGATCTCCTCTGCAAGTTCCTCCGTGATCTCCTCCGGATAGCAGTACAGGATACGGATCCACTGAACTGCCTCAATCTGTGACAGCCGCTCCAGAAGTTCCGGAAGCTTCTTCCCGCCATACAGATCCACTCCGTACATCGTGGTCTCCTGTGCCACCAGGATCAGTTCTTTTACACCGCCGGCAGTAAGCTTCACCGCTTCTTCGATCAGTTCTTCCATGGGTACGCTGCGATACCGCCCTCTCATGGAGGGGATCGCACAGTAAGAACAGTTTTTGCTGCAGCCCTCGCCTATTTTCAGATACCCCACATGCCCGGCACCGGACCGGATCCGGTCCGTAAGTCCCGAAGGAATATAGGAAAGTTCTTTCATGCTGACCGCCGTCTGGCCAGCCAGGGTCTGCTCTACCACCTGCGCCACCGTATCATAAGCTGTGGTACCAATGATTCCGTCGATCTCCGGCATTTCCTTCTGAATCTCATCTTTGTAGCGCTCCGACAGACACCCCGCCGCGATAAGCACCCTGCAGGTTCCCTTCTTTTTATACTCCGCCATTTCCAGAAGAGTCTCGATACTCTCCTGCTTGGCATCGTGGATAAAGGCACAGGTATTGACCACGATCACATCTGCCTGCTCTGGCTCCTGGGCCAGGCGGTATCCCGCATGATCCAGTATCGCCAGCATCTTTTCGCTGTCCACCAGATTCTTGTCACAGCCAAGGGATACGAAATATATATCCATCATTTACTGCAGTCCTTTCGCCTCAACACAGTTATTCATCAGCATGGCGATAGTCATCGGCCCTACTCCTCCGGGCACTGGGGTAATAGCGGAAGCAACTGGCTCTACCTCATCAAAATCCACGTCTCCGCAGAGCTTATTGTCTGCACCTCTGTGAATTCCCACATCGATCACAACGGCTCCCTCTTTTACATACTCTTTCGTGATAAACCGCGGCTTCCCAATAGCCACGATAAGTATATCGGCACGCCTCGTCACTTCTTTTAAATCCTTTGTCCGGGAATGGCAGACGGTGACTGTGGCATTTTCCCGGAGCATGAGCAGGGCCATCGGTTTCCCTACGATATTGCTCCTGCCCACGATAACACATTCTTTTCCCTCAATCTCAACGCCGGAACGCTTCAAAAGCTGTATAACCCCCGCCGGCGTACAGGAGACAAATCCTGGCTGGCCGATGCTGAGGGCCCCCACGCTCTGGGGATGAAAACCATCCACATCCTTTTTCGGGGAGATCGTCTGGATCACCTTATCTTCGTCCATATGCGCCGGAAGGGGCAGCTGGACAAGGATCCCGTCCACATCTTCCCTGTCATTCAGCTCTCTGACCAGATCCAGAAGCTCTTCTTCTTTTGTCTCCTCCGGCAGCTCAAAAGCAAGAGAGCGAATCCCGATGTACTCGCACGCCTTCTTTTTATTTCCCACATAAACAGTGGAAGCTGGATCACTGCCCACCTGGATCACTGCCAGTGTCGCCTCGATTTTTTCTTTTTTTACCCGGTCCCTGAGTTCATCCTTTACCATCTGTGAGATTGCTTTGCCGTCTATCCGTTTTGCCATGATCTTCCTTTTCCTCCATTTCTATCCTTTCGGTCCTATCTCTATGTATTCGCAGAACCGCCTTACACTATACCTGTCATTATTATGAATTTTCGACGATGCGGTCTCTCAGCGACTGCATATGATAATCGGTGCGGTTGATCACATCCGCACAGGCACGCAGCTCATACATGATATTTTCCGCATCGTCAATATCTTTTTTATATTTCAGCTGATGTTCCAGGCTCGCCCAAAAATCCATGGCGATCGTCCGGATCTGCACTTCTACCCGCATCAGCTCCTTGTGATCTGAAAAAAAGACCGGAACTTCCACGATCAGATGAAGACTGCGGTACCCGTTCATCTTCGGATTTTTAATGTAATCCTTCCGCTTGATCAGCTCGATATCATCCTGTGCCGTCAGCATATCTGCCACTTTGTATATGTCGTCAATAAAAGCACAGATCACCCTTACTCCTGCCACATCTGACAGACAGTCCATAGCGGACTCCACTGTCACAGGACATCCTTTCCGTTTTAATTTGGACGCTATGCTGGTGGGCTGTTTGATCCTGGATTTAATGAACTCAATGGGATTTCTTTTTCTTGTGATCGACAGCTCATCATTCAGCACCTGAAGTTTCGTTTTTACTTCCTTAATCGCACAGCTGTACATCATCATCATTTCCCGGAATTTCATCTCCTGGTCAATAAAAACATGGGATTCATCCATGGGAATATGAATCTGTCTCAACATCGATGTATCCAATTCCTGTTCCAACATCGTACCTTACTCCTTCTCCATTGAAAAACAGCTTTCGCCTTTTTCCGTAATCAAATAAACATACCATTTTAATTTTATAAGAAAATGCATATAAAGTCAAATAATTCTTTACTTTTTAACTCCGGCAACGTATACTGTAACCGTGTCGGCACACCCGCACTGCAAAGACGAAAATTTCAGGAAAGAAGGGATCCCCATGTTCAGATTGTGGGCAAAAGAATTTCGCTCCAACCGTATGCTCCGGGATATGGTGGTGGAGAATGCCTCGCCGGAGCTGACCCGTACCAAAAAAATATTTGCCGCCCTGGACGAGATCTGTTATGCATTTGATCTTTCCAAACCCATCTGGCTGGAACATAATATTTCTGAATTTAAGCGCATTGATAAAACCCGTTTCACCAGTGACAATTTTATCGATGCCATAGATTTTGATTTTCTGGAAATTCAGGTGATCGAAGAAGATTAAATGAATATTTTTCCAGCCTTCTGGCTATACTTCTGTAAAAGAGCTTCCGGATCCGCCGCAGAACACCGGCCTTATCCCGGAATCTCTAAGATTTCATCAGGAAGGAGACCATATCATGAAGGCTGTTGTAGATGAAGATACATGTATTGCCTGCGGCTTGTGCGTCGGTACATGTGAAACGGTATTTGCTTTCAACGACAACGGAAAAGCAGCTTCCCAGGTGGATGAGATCCCGCCGGAGTGCGAGGCCGACGCCCAGACGGCAAGAGACGGCTGTCCGGTGGATGCAATCTCAATCCATTAACATCTCCAAAAAGAGATACGCAGATTTGAGTTTTATTTCAAATGCCGTATCTCTTTTTCATTTATTTTTCCTGACCATCAGATCATGGCCGCCAGATCCGGAAATATCCCAATACTCCGCTTCAAAATCCCCTGCATATACGCAATGGTGATGCCATAATTGGTGAAAGGTATCTTCTGGTCCACCGCGCACTTCATCCGGTATCTGACCTCTCTTTCATTGAGCATACACCCCCCGCAGTGGATGACCAGTGAATAGGGGGACAGATCTTCCGGAAACTCCCTGCCCGCACTGAGTTCGATCTGCAGGTCTTTTTTTGTATAACTTCTGAGCCATCTGGGAATTTTCACGCTCCCGATGTCGTCACACTGCCTGTGATGGGTGCATCCCTCGGATATCAGTACTTTGTCCCCATCCTCCAGGGTTTCCACCGCCGATACTCCCTTTACTGCCGTTTCCAGATATCCTTTATAACGCGCCATCAGGATTGAAAAAGAAGTCAGTGGGATCTCCTCCGGCACATCCGCCGATACACTGGCAAAGACCTGGCTGTCAGTGATCACAAGAGCCGGTCTCTTTCCCATCTGTTCCAGGGTCTGTTTCAGTCCGGTTTCTTTTACTGCCAGCACAGTAGCGTCTGCTTCCAGCAGATCACGGATAGTCTGCTGCTGCGGCAGGATCAGCCTGCCTTTCGGAGCTGCCGAATCAATGGGCACCACCAGTACCACAAAGTCCGAGGGCTGGACCAGATCCCCCACGATCCGTCCCTGCCTCTCCTCCCTGGGTGCTATTTTCCCAATTTTTTCCCTACATTCATGGATCCCGTTTTTTGTGGCGGCACTGATATACATCTCATGCTCTTCTGCTTTCGGGATCTCCTGCAAAAGATCTGATTTATTATTCAGAACAAGATAGGGAATGCTTTTCTCCTTAAACAGAGCAATCAGCTGACGATCCGTCTCCTTCATGCCCACTGTGGCATCCACCACCAGCAGCGCTATATCCGTCCGGTTCAAAATGCTTCTGGTCTTCCGCATACGAAGCTCTCCCAGCTCTCCCACATCATCAAATCCCGGCGTGTCAATGATCATTACAGGCCCTAAGGGCAATATTTCCATCGCTTTCATCACCGGGTCCGTCGTAGTTCCCAGCGTATCCGAAACCACTGCCAGCTCCTGCCCTGTTATGGCATTTACCACACTGGATTTGCCCGCGTTCCGGCAGCCAAAAAATCCGATATGTATCCGCTCGGCAGATGGTGTATCATTTAGTCCCATACGATTCTCCTTTCCGTAGCATCCGCTGGGGGCAAAAGGCATTTTGCCCCCAACATCATATTATATCGCTTTTTCTTTCATTCTGCAACTTCTTGCATCTTTTTGATTTTCATACTATACTTACTATGAAAACCGCTTAGAAATGAGGAATAATATGAAATCTATAAATACACTTTATCTGCCCTCTCCCATTGGAATTTTGAGGCTGGAAGCAGATCAGAACGGCATCTGCCGTCTCGCCTTTTGTCATACAGCTGTAGAAAATATGGGATCCTCTGTTTCGCCTCTGTTGACCGAGGCAAAAAAGCAGCTGGATGAGTACTTTGCCGGAAAGCGAAAAATATTTTCCCTTCCTCTTTCCTTTCAGGGAACCGCTTTTCAGATCCGGGTTTGGGAAGCCCTTCAAAAGATCCCTTATGGAGAGACCTGGTATTATGGACAGCTGGCAGAAGCAGTGGGGAATCCCAGGGCATGCCGCGCTGTGGGGATGGCAAACAACCGTAATCCCCTGCCGATCCTGATCCCCTGCCACCGGGTGATCGGTAAAAATGGCAGTCTCACCGGCTACGGCGGAGGCCTGGATATCAAAGAGAAGCTGCTGTCACTGGAACAAAGATACAGAGAGATTGGAGAAGATACGCAATGAACAAAAAAGAAATCGCGGAGATCAAAAAGTTATTTAAAAAAGACGATAATGGCATCACAAGAATCTGCGGCTGTTATGTGGACGCCGAAAAAAATAAGCGCCTGGAACTAAGAGAGGCATTTTATTCCCTGCCAGAAGAAGAGATGTTTAAATACGTGGAAATTTTCCGCAAAACCCTCTCCGGCACTCTTGGAAAAAATCTGATGAATATGGAATTTCCATCAGAAGAGGAAACCAGCGAAGAGGGAAAACAGAAGTTTTTAATGGAACTTTTACAGAGCGGGCTGCAGAACAATGAACTTCTGGACAAATTTTATGACATGGTCATCCAGACTTACGGCTACGAAGGCAATTATTTTATCATACTGATCCATGATGCCTACGACATCCCCTCTGTAACTGCCGATGGCAACACGATCCTGGGGGACAGTGACAATGGGCTTCCCGCCATCGATGCCTCCGATTATGTGTATAATTTTATACTGTGCAGTATCTGCCCTGTCAAATTGTCCAAGCCAGGCCTCTGCTACAACCCGGAAAAAAACAGCATTGAGGACTGTATGCGGGACTGGCTGGTGCAGCCGCCAGAAAATGGATTTTTATTTCCTGCCTATAACGACCGGAATACTGACATACATAACCTTCTCTATTTTGCAAGAAATGCAGACGATACGGATATTGATTTTTCCTATGACCTGCTGGGCTGTACTTTCCCGATCCCGGCAAAAGAACAACGGGAGACATTTACCACCATCGTCGAGGAATCTCTCGGCACCACCTGCGACTATGAAGTGGTAAAAAACATACACGAAAATCTGAATGAAATGATCACAGAGAACAAAGAAAATCCGGAACCTCTGGAACTGGACCGGGAGGATGTAAAAAAACTGCTGACTGCCAGCGGCGTCCCAGAAGAAAAAATGGAGGCCTTTGAAGAGAAATTTACTGAAAACGTAGGAGAATCCCACAAACTAGTGGCCGATAACATTGCCAACATCAGAAAATTTGAGTTAAAAACCCCGGATGTGACCATTCAGGTCAATCCGGGGCGGACGGATCTCATCGACACGAGGGTTATCGACGGCGTCCCCTGCATCGTCATTGAATGCAATGATCAGGTGGAAGTAAACGGGATCCGTGTGGCGAATCCGCAGTAAGTTCCCCCGGTTCCTCCCCCTTCTCCTCTAACTTTTATTTAGCCTGTTAATATGTTTCTGCAAAAACCACCCTCTACAACCAGATCTGTGTCTGGCTGTTGAGGATGGTTCATTCGTCCAAAATCTACTATTCCATTATTTTATAAACTTCACACTCCTACTCTTTCCCTACATAATAGCTTTCTTCCGGTCCCAGATGGGATGCCGCAACAGGCTCTTCCGATATCACCAGTTTCTGCAGGACAAATGCCGGATCCATAGCGTAGATACGGATCTTATTGACACCGGCATTTAATACCACCTCGCTCTGGGTCTTTCGGCCATTTGCCTCAACATCTTTCGTCCATGAGCCGCTGTACTCGCCTGCCTTGAAAGTTGCTGGATCTACCGTATTAAGTTTCTCTGCTTTTCCTCCATTTACAGATACTCCATAATAGATTCCCACGTCCTCACGCAGCAAATTATTGGATGGTGCGGTATAAGCCGTCAGCTGGTAAGTTCCTGCTTTCTCCACGGAAACAAGGTATTCTGCCCATGCCGCATCTTCTGGAACAGACGCTGTTTTCACATCCGTCGGTAACGCTTTTAAAGATTCTCCCGTTTTTCCATATTTATGGATCACAGAGATCTCCGTTCCGTTGGTCCCCTTGCCGCTCTGGCTGAAATGTCCTGGCAGGATGGAGGCATATCCATTGGCATAGATGAAGGTATTGGCCTCCAGCCCTTCCGTATTGACCTTTCTTGTCTTCACCTGGACCGTTACAACCTGGGTACCGCTCTGAATCTGGACCGTTCCCGAAGCTTCTGGATTTTTGCTCCAGTCAACGGATACCTGAAAGCTGTCCTGCATCTCTACCTGTCCGGAGGTCTTTGATACCTGAATCCAGTCAGCAGAGGTCTTCACCGTGTAATCCAGTGGATCTTTTTCCATATTCGCTAAAGTTACTCTATAGTTTTCCTTTCCGGTACTGGTGAATTCATCCAGCTGGCACTCTCCCTCCCGGTAAGCTTCCGCCTGATTCTCAAGAGTGACAGAAAGACCCGTCTGATCCGATTCTGTCAGCCACTTTGCCGTCGGGTATTTCCATCCATCAGAATTCCACGTAACATAACCCACATGTGGAGAACTCATCATATTTTTCCATTTATCCCCCACACCCGGCATATCGTTATTGTATGTGTCCTGGAGATCTTTATCCTGCTGGATGGAATCTTCCACCAGTGCCGCATACAGATTTGCATTCATGCTGCCAAGGTCATAAAAATATTGGTTCAGTCCTTTGGCAATCTGCATTTTCGCTACCGCTGCCGCTCCCGCTACCGGATAATAAACCAGCTGGAAATATGCTGCCTGATGGCTTTCTGGAATCACATCCTTATACTCCTCTGCCATCCGCTCCATCTTCTGGACACGGTCCAGCACTCTTACCGCTTCGTTATAATTAGAAGCATTGTACGTATTCGCACTGATCACTTCCGGCTTACAGGAACCATGGAGCCATGTGTATTCCTGCATCAGAGAACGAAGATCCTGAACCTGCTGCTCATCCAGGGAAGAGCCAAACTGCTGTCTTACCCAGCGGTTTATATAATCTTCAGTCCGGTTCAGTCCATTTTTCCCCCAGGTATCGTAGTCATATGCCAGATCCAGGAAATAGGAAATATTCATTTCCATCGGCTTCAGATCGCCCACATTGACGATCCAGATATCATCAATACCGTGTTCATAGGCCATGGTCATCTGTTCCCACACTTTGTTGAGTTCGACGGTATTGATCCACTCATAAGAAGTCGGTCCTCCGTGATAGTCAAAGTGATAATACATTCCCCAGCCGCCGGGACGGTTTTTCGTCTCCAGGTCGGGAAGTGTCCGCATATTGCCAAAATTATCGTCACAGAGCATGATCGTCACATCATCCAGCATATCCCACTTTTTAAGTCCCTCAGCTTTCTCCGTTCCATGCCAGAACTTTTCTACCTCTTTGTATACGGTAAGTACCTGCGGCGCCTCTGACAGATCATTTTCCTTCAGAATATTTTTCTGGACGGTAATGACCTTTTTCAAGAGTTCAATATTTTCCTCATCCGTTCCGGAAAGAGCGGAATCTGCCTCTCCGCGCATTCCCAGCGTATATACATTTTCAAAAGCCATATTCCGTTTTACGCCGTCCTGCCAGAACTTTGTGATGGCCTCTTCGTTGGTGTTAAAATTCCATTTATTGCTGCTGCCGTATTTTTTATATATCCTCTGCCACTCTACACCGGCACGGCACAGCGGCTCATGATGGGAGGTCCCCATTACGATGCCGTACTTGTCGGCGAGCTCTGCATTGGCAGTCTTGCTGGATTTACCATCCTCACTGAAATTATTGGACCACATCGCCGGCCACAGATAATTTCCCTTGCAGCGCAGTATTAATTCGTATACATGCTTATAAAATTCTTCGTTATAGCCTTTGAATTTAGCATTTACCCATCCAGTCAGGGATGGAGCCTCGTCATTCAAAAATATTCCACGGTATTTTACCGATGGTTCTTTGGAAGTCACATTCAGCTCGGAAGCTTCCAGAATGATGCTGTCTTTTTTGTCCGGTGCAGCATCCGCCCAGAAAACCCAAGGGGAGACACCGATCAGCTCAGAAATATGATAGATACCATAAATGGTTCCCCGCTTATCGCTTCCTGCTATGACAAGCCCCCTGTCGACGCCCGGTGAGGGCTGATCCACGATCTGGATCTTATACGTCTCTCTCTTGCCCTGAATGGCTGACACGTCCAGCTTACCCGCTGCAATCAGCGAATCGATGACCTGATTATTGCCAATGGAACCTGCATAAACAGCAGTTCCCATAATGTCACCGGGATCCGTGACTACATCCGGCCTGCACTCACTGGTTAATACCCGCTCAACATCATCGGCTAAAGAATCTGCCGCGAGACTTATTCCTTCATAATCATCCCCAGTATCATCTACATAGATCGAAACATAACTGAATCCCTCCGCCAAAGTAAATGGTTTCTGGGTCTGTGGGGCAGGATCTGTAGCAGAAGGAGCAGAACCCGTGGTCTGTGGCGGAGCCGCTGTAAATTTAGGACAGATCGATGCTTCGGTCACAATCACGTTGCAAACCGCTTTCGCCCCTCTTCCGTCTGCAGAATAGGCTGTAACTTTCGCGGATCCTGTTTTTTTCGCTGTCACAACACCCTTACTGGTCACTTTGGCAACCGATGTGTCGGAACTCTGAAATGTCACTTTCTTCACAGTGGCATTTTTCGGCGACACCGACGCTCCCAGCTGCATCTTCTGACCTTTTAGAAGAGTCACGCTTTTCCGATCCAGCGCAACTTTCTTTGCCTTTTTAAATGCTTTGAATACAGTGACTGTCAATTTAACACTCTTCTTTGGCTTGGTCTGGCTGGAAACCGTGATCACCGCTTTTCCTGCCTTCTTCGCTTTGAGCTTTCCTTTTTTATCAACAGAAACCACAGCTTTTTTACTGGAACTATATGTAATCTTTTTACTCATTCCAGCCGGTTTCACTTTCACTTTGAGAGAAAATGCCTCTCCCTTTTTCATCCCCAGCGTCTTCACCGCTGGTTTAGACAGCGCAATGCTTTTTACTGCCTTTTTCGCCGCATGTGCTGTTTCAGGTACAACTACCGCTGCCGTCATGACGACAACTGCCATAACCGCTGCCAGCACACGCCGCAGTCTATTATTGTGATATTTCACAAAATCATCTCCTTCTTTTTTTGTATATTGTACAACATTTACAAGGAAATCACGATTGCAATTCTGAAAAAAGTGATTGCAAATATTGGTCTTTTCATTGCAGACGTTTTTCCAATGCATTCACCACAGTCTCCAGCACTTTGATCCTGGCGTAATACTTGGAATTGGCCTCTACCACGATCCATGGAGCATCTTCCGTGGAAGTTCTCACGATCATTTCGTCCACAGCCTTTTCATACAGATCCCACTTTGCCCGGTTGCGCCAGTCTTCATCCGTGATCTTCCACTGTTTTTCCGGGGTGTTTTCTCTCTCCCGGAACCTGCGCTCCTGTTCTTCCTTATCAATGTGAAGCCAGAACTTCAGTACAATGTAACCGGCATTCGTAAACTGCTCTTCCATATTGTTGATCTCGCTGTAAGCGCGGCTCCATTCCCGCTCCCTGGCAAATCCTTCAATGCGCTCCACCAGAACCCTTCCATACCAGGTGCGGTCAAAGATCGCCATATGCCCGGCTTTGGGAATCCGCTCCCAGAACCTCCACAGATAATGGTGTGCCTTTTCAATGTCGTTGGGTGCCGCCACAGGAACCACTTCATATCCTCTCGGATCCATCGCCTGGGTGAGCCGCTTGATGGCACCGCCCTTTCCGCCGGCATCCCAGCCCTCAAAGGCAAGGATAACGGGAACCCTTTTCAGATACATTTTATTGTGAAGGGCAAGAAGACGCTTCTGCAGTTCTTTTTTCTTCTTCTTATATTCTTCCCGTTCCATGGACTTGCTCAAATCAATTCCCTGAAGCACGCCATTCCGGAACCTTTCTCCATCAGGTGCTGTCCCATTGTTTCCACTGTTGCCTTTGCCGGCCTCCCTGGAAAGAGATTCCTCTGCTTCCCTCACCGCGCGCTCCATTCTTTCTACCATTGTAGTAATTATTTTACAGGTGGCATACTGTTTATCCGTCGCCTCTACCACGGTCCAGGGAGCTTTTGCCGTATCGGTATGAACCAGAACCCGGTCATATTCTTTCAGGCATTTTTCATAATTTTTGTTGTTGATCTTATCCTTTTCCGTCACCCTCCAGCTGGTTTCACTGTTCTTTTCCAGTTTTTCCAATCTCTTTTTCTGCTCCTGCTTAGAGATCATCAGGAAAAATTTAATGATCAGACAGCCGTCCTCTGTCAGCATTTCCTCAAAATCCAACACTTCCTTTTCAGAAATGATCTGCTCGTACACTCCTTTATACCAGCTCTGGTCAAAGATGTGCATCCTTCCCTTCTCAGGCGTCTTTGTAAAATACCGCCAGAAATAGGGGCGCATCACTTCATCCTCCTTCTCCCTGCCCACAGTGAACACTTTAAAACCGCGGGGATCCAGAGACTGGATCATTCGGTTTATCATCGTTCCCTTTCCCGCCGCATCCAATCCCTCAAATACGACCATGACCGGAATCTGTTTATCCTTACACGCCCGCTGCAGTTCCCCAAAACGTACCTCCAGCTGATCCATCTTGCCATCGTATTCTTTCTTCTGCATCGACTTGTTCACATCAATCTGCCCCAACATAACGATCGACCTCCATTCCACATAAATCATAGGAAACAGAAAATATTTTCCGTCTCCTACGCCCCAACATTTCTATCTTCTATTATAAATCATAAATGCATTTTTTCATACTGTTTTTTTATCTTTAAGATATATAATTCAATTTTACCTTGTTAGGGGAAGGTTTAAATTAGAAATGGCAGAAATATTT